>CAZCJG010000118.1:0-12353 GCA_964498575.1 uncultured Anaerolineales bacterium
GATCGATCGGAGATCCAGCATGCCCTCACCCTCAGTCAGCCCTGTGCGATCTCGCCGGCGCCGGATCACGCTCGGGATGGGCGTGGTCACCGCCGGACTGGCCGTAGCCGGGTGGATCGGCTGGGCGCCCGCGACCGGACCCGGCCGTGCGGCGCCGGCCCGGCAGGGCGGCGGGCCGGGCGATACCTACGTCCTGAGCGCCACCTGGCCGCTGCCGGAAGCGCCGGCCGAGCCGATCGATATCGCGCTGGGCGCGGGCGGCGAGCTCTACGTCGCTGACGGGAAGCACAACACGGTGCTGGCCTACGACGGCGCCGGCCGGCTGCGCGACACATGGCAGCAGTCGGATGGCCAAGGGGCGATCTTCGTGCCGGTGGCGGTGGCGGTGGATGCCGAGCGCGACCTGGTGCATGTGCTCTGGCAGCAGTACCGGCGCGTGCGGGGCGACCTGCCGCTGCCGGCGGGCAACTTCCTCGATACACGCCAATCCGACGGGACGCCGGTGCGGCCGCTGCAGTTCCTCTTCCTCGACAACGCGACGGATCTCGCGGTGCATGGTCCCTCGGGGGACCTGTTCGTCTCGGCCGATCACGCCGTGAACCGCTTCCGGCCCGGCCCGGTGCCCGGCCGGGTGATCCAGGTCGGCGACACGCGCGGCGCCGCCGGCCGGCTGGCGGTGACCCCCGACGAGACGATCGCCCTGGTCCGCCCGGCGCAGTCGACGGTCGCGCTGATGACCGCCGAGGGCGCCCCGGTGGGCAGCCTCGACCTCGCCGGCCACGCGCCGCTGGCGGTGGCGGCCGACGCAGACAACCTGGTGCACGTGCTGGTACGCGGCAGCAACCCGGACGACCCGGGCGCCAAGCTGCTGATGAGCTTCACCTCCCAGGGCCAACCGGTCCGCACCCGCTCGGTCGGCAGCCTCAGCGCCCCGCCCGTCCCGGCCTCCGATTGGCCCTGGGCGCTGGCGGCGGGCCCCGCCGGCCTGGCGCTGTCCACCGGCGCCACGCGCTTCCAGGTGTTGGACTACGACGCCGACGGCCAGGTGCGCGCCCGGCTGGTCGGCAGCCCCGTCCGCCCGGCCTACACGCCGCGGCTAGCCCCCCCCACCGGCGCAGCGCCGTTCGCGCTGTCCGGTGCCGCCGGCGGCGCGCTGGTCGCGTTCGACGGGCGTGACGCCAACCTGGTACGCTACGCGCCGGACGGAGCCTGGACCTATGCGGGCAGCACGCCCGACGACACGCTCGACATCGCCGCCGGCGCCGAGGGCACGGTCTACGCGACGACCGCGGACGGGCGCGTGCTGCGGCTGCCGCCGGGCGATGGGCAGGCGCCGGTCTGGGAGGGCCGCTGCGACTGCGACCTGGGCGGCCGGATCGCGGCCGGCCCGGCCGCGGTCTACGTCTCGCGCCCGCGCGAGCATACCGTGGCGACCTTCAACCCCACGGATGGGCTGCGGCTGCGCGCCTTCCGGCTGAACGACAGCATCAGCTTGTGGCCGAGCGATCTGGTCGTCACCGGCGAGGGGCGGCTGTTCACCAGCGACCTGGTCAGCGCCCAGGTGCAGGGCTGGCTGCGCCCGGACGCGCCCGACACGGTGTGGCAGGCCGGCCTGCTGTCGGGCCCGCGCCGGCTGGCGGCCGGGCGGATGGGACAGACGGCGGTGATCGCGGCGATCATGGCCGACGGCTTCGTCGAGGTCCACTCCGCCGCCGACGGCAACCTGCTCGCACGCTGGCGGCCGGAGATCGAGGGCAAGCCTTTCGACATGGCCGACATCGCCCTGGGCCAGGACGGCGAGGTCTATCTGGCCGACGCCCGCACGCGCGCGGTGCGGGTCTTCGCCCCCGGCATCGGCATCCCGGCCTCGCCGGTGCCCGACCCCTCAGCGACCCCGACGCCTTCGTCGCTCGCCTGCGACGTGCGCGGCGACAAGCGCGCGGGTCCCAGCACGCTGGTGCTGGGGCAGACCGCGGCGGTGACCTTGACCCTGGCGGCGCGCTGCCCGGCCAGCACGCGGGTGATCGGGGCGGACATCCTGCTGGTGATGGACCGCTCGGGCTCGATGGCCGGCGCCAAGCTGGCCGCCGCCCAGGGCGCCGCGCGCTCCTTCGCCGAGCTCTTGGACGTGCGCTACCACCGCCTCGGCCTGGCCTCGTTCAGCGACGACGCGACCGTCGACGTCCCGCTCACCTCCAGCGTGGCGGCGGTGATCGACGGCCTGGCCCGGCTGGGCCCGGCCGGCGAGACCAACATGGCGGCGGCAATCGACCAGGCGCTGCGCCATCTCCAGGGTTTCAGCCGGGCCGAAGCGCTGCCGGTGATCATCCTCCTCACCGACGGCCAGTACAGCCCGTCGACGGCCGATCCGCGCATCGTCGCCGCCCAGGCGCGGGGCTGGGGCGCGCAGATTTATGCCGTCGGGCTGGGCGACGACGTGGCGGGCGACGTGCTGGCGGCGATCACCGGCGACCGGTCGCGCTACTTCTTCGCGCCGACGCCGAGCGAGCTCTATCCGATCTACAACCAGATCCTGCGCCTGGTCCTGGCCAGCCTGGCCGGCAACCTGACCATCGACGACGAGATGGCGCCCGATATCTCGTATGTCGACGGCTCGGCGCTCCCCTCGGCGCTGGTGGCGGCCGGGCGACTGCGCTGGGGGCGCTCGCTCCTGCCGGCCAGCGGCATCACGCTGACCTACCGCGTCCGCCCGCAGGTCGAAGGCTGCCTGCCGACCAACCAGCGGGCGGTGGCGGACTACACCGATGCCGACGGCGTGCGCCGCCAGTTCACCTTCCCGGTGCCGACGATTTGCGTGGTCAAGCCCTCGCCGACCCCGACCGCCTCGCCGACGCCGACCCGGACGCCGACGGTGACCCCCTCGCCGACGGTGGTGCCGCGGCCGATCTACCTGCCGATTGTCGCCAAGTGCCTGGCCTCGGCCCAGCATTCGGACATCGTGCTGGTGATCGACACCTCGGACAGCATGGCGGGCGCCAAGATCGAGCAGGCGCGGCAGGCGGCGCGGACCTTCGTCGGCCTCCTGGACCTGCCGCGCGACCAGGCGGCGGTGGTGGGCTTCAACACCACGGCGCGCCTGGCCAGCCGGCTGACCGGCGATCGCGGCACGCTGGAGGCGGCGATCCGCAGCCTGATCAACAGCCCGGGCACCCGCATCGACGTCGCGCTCCTGGCCGCGACGGGCGAGCTGCTCAGCGGGCGGCGCCGGCCGCAGAACCGCGCGGTGATCGTGCTGCTGTCGGACGGCGCGCACAACGGCGATCCGGCCGACGTGCTCACCCGTGCGGCCGAAGCGCGCCGGCTCGGCGCGAGCCTCTACGCGATCGGCCTGGGGGCGGATGCCGACCGCGCGCTGCTCGAGCAGGTCGCCGGCCGCGAGCGGACCTATTACGCGGCCGACGGCGCGGCGCTGGAAGCGATCTATCGGGAGGTGGCGGCGGCGATCCCGTGCCGGTGAGGATCGAAGCCTCGTCTCCAGCCGTTGGGGGAGAGCCTGACAGGCGCGCTGGGTCGTCTGGCATGTCGGGCGCGCCTGGCGGCAGTCCCATGGCGCCTGGCTCCGGGCACAACGGGGTCGGCGATGTCGTCGCGCATGTCACGGTTGCCCGGCCCCGGACGTTCCAATCCCCCAAGTTGAGCCTCGGGCCAAGTCGCGCTACCCTATCGCGCCGGGCACCGATCGTCCGCCACCCGCTCCAAGGAGGATTTTGCAGCATGACCCCGTCTCCTACCAGCAGCAGCTCCGCCGTCGTCGGCATCGACGGCATGGACAACGGCGCCGGGAACGGCGCCAACGGCACCGCCGTGGCCGGCCTCGACCGCGGCGCCGTCATCAGCCCGGCCGACCAGGCCGCGCTGGTCGAACGCCTGGTCGCCCGGCACGGCGAGGCGCAGCGCGCGCGGATCGCGGCCGGCGTGCGCCGCGTGGCCGAGCGCTGGACCGCCGGCGACGGCGACGCGGCGGCGCTGGCCGAGCTGTGCGCGGCGCATTTCGTGGCGGACGCGGACGACCTTGCCCGCCTGCTGGGCCGCTTCGAGCAGGCGCTGGACTGGCTCGGGGGCCATCTGTACGAGATCCGCCGCGGCTTCCGGCGCTGGTCGGACCTGCGCGGCGACGAGATGCCGGGCGTCGACGACTTGCTGGCGACCTTCAACCCGGCGCCCGACCTCTCCGACCAGCTCTACCGCCAGAAGCTGGCCTTCATCGCGCTGCTCAACTTCCACCGGCCGGAGCTGGCGGAGATGCTGCGCGATGGGCCGAGCTGGGGCTCCCAGGCCTGGGCCGAGGCGCGCATCTGCCAGGCCTTCGGGCCGCGCATCCCGCCCGAGGTCGATGCGCTGGCGCGCGAGCTGCACCACCGGGCGAACACCTTCGTCAGCGGCTTCCACGTGCCGGTCGATCACATGGTCGACGCGAACGGCAAGACCTGGTTCGAGCCGGGGCGCAAGCTGATCGCCCACTGGCTGATCCGCGAGCAGCTCAAGGCCGGCTACAACCAGCCGGACGGATTGCCGCTCCAGCGCGCGCTGGCCTGGGTGATGCGCCGCACTATCGACGGCAGCCTGCCCAGCGCGGTGCTGGGCGGCAGCTCCGAGGCGGCCTGGGATCCCGAGGCCAATACCCTCGGTGGTCGGCCGGTCGCGGCGGACGACACGATCGGCCCGGTGCGCTACGCGCGCTGGCTGGACGGGCTGACGGTGGCGCGGACGCTCGATGCCTACTATCCCGACCACCCGACCGCCCTTACCCGGCGCTTCGATCTGGACCGCGAGATCCCCGAGGCCGAGGTCGAGGCGCTCCTGGTCGAGCTGCTGTCCGCCCCGGTCCGCGCGGACCTGGCGGACCTGGTGCGCCGCCGCTTGGGGCGGCCGCTCGAGGCGCACGACATCTACTTCGAGGACCTCGTCCCGGCGCCGCCGATCGAAGCGCTGGACCAGTTGGTCAGCGCGCGCTTCGCCGACCACGCCGCCTTCGAGCGGGCCCTGCCCGAGGTGCTGGCGGAGCTGGGCTTCGGCGCCGAGGATGCGGCCTTTTACGGGACCCGCGTGCGGGTGGAGATCGCCAAGGGCGCCGGCCACGCGGTGCGGCCGGGGCGGCCGGAGTACAGCGCCTGGCTGCGGACCAGCAGCCTGCCGGACCAGCTCGGCTGGGACGGCTTCGACACGGCGATGCACGAGCTGGGCCACAACCTCGAGCAGCTCGTGTCGACCCACCGCGTGCCGCGGCCGGCGCTGCGCGGCGTTCCCAACACCGCCTGCACCGAGGCCTTCGCCTTCCTCTACCAGTCGCTCGGCCGCCAGGTCGCGCGGGTGCCGGCGGCGCCGGGCGCGCCGGATCCCTTCGACCTCGACACGCTACAGACGATGCTGGCCGCCTGCCAGATCGCCGGTCCGGGCCTGGTCGAGCTCTACGCCTGGCGCTGGCTCTACGCGCATCCCGACGCCGGCGCGGCGGCGCTGCGCGACGCGGTGATCGGCTTCGCCGGCGAGGTGTGGGACCGCTTCTACGCCGGCTATTACGGATCGGACCCCTACCACCTTCTCGCCGCCTACCAGCACATGGTCGCCTACCCGCTCTACCTGCCGGACTACACGCTCGGGCACGTCATCAGCCATCAGATCCGCTCGCACCTGCGCGGGCGCGACCTGGCCGGCGAGACCCAGCGCATCTGCGCCATCGGCCGCCTGACGCCCGACCTGTGGCTGCGGCGGGCGGTCGGCAGCGGGATCAGCGTGGCGCCGCTGGTGGCGGATACGGAGGAGGCGCTGGGTCGGGCAGCCAAGCTGGCCGATCCCATGTAGGCGGCATCAGCCGCACCGTGTCGTCGGTCGACGTCAGTTGACGCCGGCCCGTGGCGTTTGCGTCGGCCGTGGCGTTTGCGTCGGCCGCGGCGTCGGGCTTGGCGGCGGTCGGCCGGTCGCCGGGGTCCGTGTGGCGGTCGGCGCGGCGGGCGGCGGGCCGGCGTCGTCCAGCAGCATGATCGGCAGATCGCCGGGGTCGACGTGCAGCTCGACGAGCTGGCCGAGCACCCAACCCTCGACCCCGGTGGAGATCACCCCCACGCGCAGCCAGGTCCCATCCGCCGTCCGGCCGACCACCCTCAGCCGATCGCCCATTCGCAGGTTCGACAGCAGCTCGCCGGTGTCGATCGAGGGCTCGGAGCGCAGGTCGGCTTCGGCGAAGGAAACCTCGGCGTCGGGCTCGGCGGTGGAGGCGGCGGCGGGGGTCTCGTCGAAGCGCACCGGCGCGCGGTCGATGCGCGCCTCGTCGGCCGGCGCGGCGGCGGTGATGACCGGGATGGGGGTGGGCTGGATGATGATCACGTTGGCGGTCGGGCGCGGGGTCGGCGGCGGGGGCGGCGCGACGTTGACCTGGAAGCTGTTGCCGACCGCCGCCAGCCGGTCGTCGCCGGTCACCAGGTTGACCCCCAGGCGGTAGCGGCCCTCCCGGCCGGGCGCCCGGAAGGCGAACTCCGGCGTTTCCAGCGGCTGGCTCGCCGACTGCAGCACCTGGCCGTCGGCGTCGACGAGCTGCCATTGCAGGCGGTAGGCGGTGGCCGGCGCCTGGGCCGCGCCCTCGGCGATGAAGGCCTGGGTCATGCGCCACAAGGCCGGGTCCAGCCCCGCCTCGACCCCGTCCAGCACCAGGCGCGACAGGTAGTACTCCCGGGCGATCTCGAAGGCCGGCTGCAGGCCGTCGGCGTCGTTGAGCCAGACCGTGTGCTGGCGGCGGTTGGCGTCCCAGTAGTAGAAGCGCCACATGCCGGTGGCCGGGTCGCGGCCCAGCTCGGCCGCGCGGATCGTCGGCAACTCGACCGCCGCGTCGGCGCCCGGAGTGATGCGGCCGGGCGCGTCCGAACGCGCCAGGTCGAGGATGCGGGCAAGCGCGTCGCCGTAGCTGATCGGCGTGGCGACGCCGTCGACGATGTCGCGGCCCTGGACCGGCACGGCGAGCTGCAGCTTGTCGCGCGGGACCTTGGTCAGGCCCCAGCGCACGAGCCGGTCGAGCGTGTCGATCTCCAGCGGCGCGTCGCTGGGCAGACGCACGCGCAGCCCGTCGACGTTCTGCGCCAGCTCGGCCCAGGCATAGGGGCTGTCGGACCAGCCGGTCTCGGTCTGGCGCGGCGCCGGCACGGCGACGGTGAGCTCGGCGCCGACGCGGTGGAGGTCGTCGCGCAGCCGCCCCAGCCAGTCGATGTACACCGGCATCAGGTCGCCGGAGATGCCTCGGTAGTCCAGCACCAGCCCGGCCAGGCCGTCGCGCCGCACCAGGTTGACCAGGGTGGCCCGATGGCGCTGGCGAGCCTCGCGTTGCATGAGGATGTTGTCGACCAGGTCGCCGCGCAGCCGCTCGCCCTCGACGTTGTCCACCACGCCGTAGAGCCGGGCCCGGCGGCTGGGGACGCGGAAGCGCTGGCCGCTGACGTGGCCGTCGTCGGACTCGAGCGTGTAGGCGCGGGCCTCGAGGATCGGCAGCTCGCTGACCGCGGCGGGCACGGCCGCCGGCGGCGGCAGGAGCGCCGCCGAGACCTCGGTCGGCGCCCCGGTGGCCTCGGTGAGCGCGATGTACTCCGGCACGAAGCGGTCCAGCGGCAACTGGACCCGCACGCGGTTCTCGGCGTCGAAGGTCATCGGCAGCCAGCGCCAGGCCTCGCCGTCCCAACCGTAGGGGTCGACGAAGGCCTGGCTGGCGCTGTCCACATCGAGCAAGGTGCTGAGCCAGGCCTCGCGCGGCGCCGGCCCGCGGATGTCCAGGTGATAGACCGGGCTGACCAGGTGGTGGCCGGCCGGGAGCTCGCCCGTGCCACCCGGCAAGCCGCGCAGGGGCTTCACGCTGACGCGCGCCGGGCGCTGGAGCACGCGCCGCGAGACCTCGAAATAGGTGCCACGATCATCGACCGCCACCGACTGGTCCCTCCCCGGCACCAGCTTGGCGTAGCCCAGGGTCGTGATCCGGGTGACGAGCGACACCGGCGGAAGGAGCAGGCCGGCGACGACCAGCACCGCGACGATCGCCGCGCCGACCCGCCGCGCACGGCCCGGGACCGCCAGCCAGGCGCGCAGCCCGTCCACCACCGATCGGAGCCTGGGCGCCAGGGTCTCGCCGGCTGGTCCCAGCCGTCCGGCGACCGAGCCGAGCCGGGCGCCACCGGCCCGCCGCAGCGTGTCCCAGCGCTCCCGAAGGCCGATCAGAGCGGTTTGGCGGGTCATGGGGTCAAGCATATCCGAGCCTGGGTTCGGCTGCAAGAACGGCCAGGCCCTGGGCGCGGCGGCCGGGCAGCCGAGCCGCGGTGACCGGTTCGCCGCCGAGGCCGTCGCGCGCCCGCGATGCCGCGGAAGGCCCCGGCCCTCTCCCGCGGCGAGGCGGGGGAGAGGGCCGGGGGTGTTAGGGAGTCGGCTGGCGCGGTCAGCGCCACTGCTTCATCACGTTGTCGTAGGACATGCCCTTCAGAGTGTTGAGGTGGAAGCGCGCCGCGACCTGTTCGGCTTCCTCGCGTGTGTCGAACACCGCGTTGTGGATGTAGCGGGTGGCACCGTCGTCGTACTCTTCGCGGACACCGTACTTGACGATGTCGTAGCCGAAAGCGTCCGGCCGGTGCACCTCGTAGGCCCGCCAGCGGGGCTTCTCTTCGACCGTCGCGTCCTTGGTCGTGTACATCGTTCACTCCTAATCTGTTCAGCTTATCGTGCTCCGGTGGCGCCGGAACGGATCCGACCACCGGTGTGCGAAGAGCCTTAGCTGCAAGTTGCGGACCACCCCGCGCCAGCACGCCCCACGCCCAGCCCGCGGTCAACCCACGCCGCCCAGGGCTGCGGGCGTGACGTTTGCGCGCCGCGGAGCCATACTGTGCACATGACCCTCCCTGTTCATCCTCTGCGCCGGCCGCCCAGCCGCGCCCGCCGGTCACTCGAAGCGCGCGCCCTGTTCGTCGCCGCCCTGCTCGCGATCGCCACGACGCTCGTGTCGAACAGCCCACGTGAACACCCCCTTGCCGGTGCGACCACCGGTGCTTCGCCCGCGCCCGTCGTCCACGGCCACCGGCTGGACCACCGCTGGGTGTACATCCAGAACAACTTCCAGGCCCAGGGCAACGTCGAGCGTGTCACCGGCATCCTGGACCGCGCCAAGGCGGCGGGCTACAACGGGGCGGTCTTCGCCGACGTCAAGTTCGGCCGGCTGGACGACGGCTCGCTGATCCCGGCCTACTACACCAACCTGCGCGCGGTGCTGGACCACGCGCGGGCGCTGGGCTTCGAGGTCTACCCGGCGACCGCCGACTTCGGCTATTCCAGCGCGCTCCTGTGGCACGATCCGAACCTGGCCGAGGGTCTGCCCGTCCGCGCCGCCCCCTTTCGCGCGAGCGACGGGCGGCTGGTCCCACACGAGGACCCGCCGCTGCGGCTGGCCAACGCGGACTTCGAGGAGGTTCCGGCGTCGGGTCACCAATTCCCGGGTTGGGCCTTCCAGGACGCGCCGGGGCGGGCGACCTTCGTCGACCAAGAGGTCCGGCACGGCGGGCGGGCCAGCTTGCGGATGGCCGAGCTCGGCGCCAGCAACGCGCCCTCCGGCAACGGCCGGGTCTACCAGCGCCTGGCGGTGCGGCCCTTCCAGGTCTACCACCTCTCGGTATGGGTGAAGACTCAGGACTTCCGCGGCGGCGAGGTGCGGGCGCTGGTGCTGGCCCAGAGCCCGAATCGGACGCTGCAATGGAACCCGATCCCGATCCAGCCGACCCAGGACTGGCAGCGCTTCGACGTGACCTTCAACACCCTCACCCATAGCGAGGTCCTGCTCTACTTCGGCGTCTGGGGCGGCGGGACGGGGACGATCTGGTGGGACGACGGCGCCATCGAGCCGGCCGGACCGGTGAACCTGGTCCGCCGGCCGGGCGCGCCGGTGCGCATCGAGCGCGCGGACGGCGCCATGGTCTACGAGGAGGGGCGCGACCTCGAGCCGCTGGCCGACCCCAGGTCCGGCACCGTGCCCTACAACGGCGAGTTCGACCTGTGGCACGCCCCGCCGGAGATCCGCCTGACCGCCGCGTCGCGTATTCGCGAGGGCGAAACGGTCCGCCTGTCGTTCTACCACGCCGCGTTGATTTACGGGGACCAGGTGACCGCCAGCCTGACCGAGCCGAAGGCGCTGGACATCGTCGAAGGCCAGCTCCGCAGCCTGGCGCGCGCATTCGGCGAGGCGGGCGCCTTCTCCGGCTGGATGTTCAGCCACGACGAGATCCGCGTGCACGGCTGGGACGAGGCGCCGCGGGCCGGCGGCGGCGCGCCCGGCGAGGACCTGGCCGATAACTTCCGCGCGCTGCGCGACCGGGCGCGGGCGATCGACCCGGCCGGCACGGTGCTGGCCTGGTCGGATATGTTCGACCCCTTCCACAACGCGGCGAGGCGGGCCGACCCCTACTACCTCGTCAACGGCGACTGGTCCGGCAGTTGGGAGGGCGTCCCGGCCGACGTCGTCATCCTCAACTGGAACCACCAGGCCGGCCAGCGGCGCGACTCGGCCGCCTTCTTCGCCGCGCGTGGTCACCGGCAGATCCTGGCGGGCTACTACGACGCGTCCCCGGCGCGCTTCGATGACCGGCAGTGGCTGGCGGAGATCGAAGGCGTGCCGGGCATCAGCGGGGTGATGTACACCCCGTGGGGCAGCGGCTACGCCAACCTGGAAGCCTGGGCGGAGCACGTCTGGGGCGGCGCGGAGTGGGTGACGCCCACGCCCGAGATCGAGCGGGGTCACGTGTTCCTGCCTGTCGCAAGGCTTCGGTAAGCGGCTCGCACGAGACTGGGTCCTCCCCGGATTCTTTCGCCAGCGCCCGCCGCAAGGTATAATCCCCCGCGTCCCGACGCCAGCGCGGCCGCGCGCCGCGTGTCGGCGCGCCGCGCCCCGCCCTGAAGAGAGACCGCCAAAGGCCGCCGCTCATGAGTTCCCGAATCGCCCAGTACAGCGCCCGCTTGATCGAGGCCGGTTGGCTCGTCGCGGTGATGGCCGTGCCGCTGTTCTTCAACGTCTGGTCCAACCGCGTGTTCGAGCCGGACAAGCTGACCCTGCTGCGCTCGATCGCCCTGGTCATGGCCGCCGCCGGCCTGGTCTGGCGCATCGAGCGCGGCTGGCCGGGGCGCGCGGCCTTCCGCGCCTGGCTGGCGACGCCACTGGTCATCCCGGTGCTCCTGCTCACCGGCGTCTACATGCTCTCGACCGCCACCTCGGTCGTCCCCTGGCTCAGCCTGACCGGCTCCTACAACCGCTTGCAGGGGCTCTACACTTGGCTGGCCTACGTGGTCGTCTTCCTCGGCGTGGTCACCTTCGTCGCCGGGCGCGGCCAACTCGAGCGGCTGATCTCCGCCCTGATCCTGCCCAGCCTGCCGGTGGCGCTCTACGGCATCATCCAGCGCGCCGGGCTGGACCCGATGCCCTGGCTGGGCGACGTGACCCAGCGCGTCGCCAGCACGATGGGCAACTCGATCTTCGTCGCGGCCTACCTGATCATGGTGCTGCCGCTGACCCTGATCCGCCTGATCGAAGCCTTCCGCGATCTCGGCGACGAGTCGCGCCAGGGCGCCTACGTCTACGCGACGATCATGCGCGTCGCCGGCTACCTGGTGATCGTCGCCTTCCAGCTCACGGCGATCGTGCTCTCCGGCAGCCGCGGGCCCTGGCTGGGCGGTCTGGCGGGCCTGTTCTTCACCGTGCTCCTGCTGACGGTGGTCTACATCGGGCGGTTCGGGTTCGCGGGCGTGGTCCTGGTCATCGCGCCGGCGATCGCCGTCGCCCTGTTCCTGATCGTCTTCAACATCCCCAACAGCCCCCTCGCCCCGCTGCGCAGCGCGCCCTACATCGGGCGGCTGGGTCGGGTCTTCGAGACCGAAAGCGGCACCGGCAAGGTGCGTGTCCTGATCTGGAACGGGGCGATCGAGCTGATCGAGTCCAACCCCTTGCGCATGGTCATCGGCTGGGGCCCGGAGTCCATGCACTGGGCCTACAACCCGCACTACCCGCCCGAGCTGGGCGACTACGAGTCGCGCAACGCCTCGCCCGACCGCTCGCACAACGAAACCCTGGACGCGCTGGCGACGACGGGCGTGATCGGGCTGCTCGCCTATTTGTTCCTCTTCACCAGCTTGTTCTATTACGGCCTGCGCTGGCTCGGCCTGATCGCCGGCGCCGTCCAGCGCAACCTCTTCCTCGCCCTGTGGTTCGGGGGCGGCGTGCTCTCGGTCCTCGGCTTCTACCTGTGGGCGGGCAAGCCGACCTACCTGGGCGTCGCGCTGCCGGCGGGCATGGTCGTCGGGTTCTTCCTGTACCTGTGCACCTTCGCGAT
>CAZCJG010000119.1:0-12341 GCA_964498575.1 uncultured Anaerolineales bacterium
AGGTGATGCGCTTCTGCCAGAGCTTCATGGCCGAGCTCTACCGCCACATCGGCCCGAACATCGACGTCCCGGCCGGCGACATCGGCGTCGGCGGGCGCGAGATCGGCTACCTCTACGGCCAGTACAAGCGGCTGGCCGGCCGCTGGGAAGGCGTGCTGACCGGCAAGGCCTACGGCTGGGGCGGCTCGCTGATCCGGCCCGAGGCGACCGGCTATGGCCAGGTCTACTTCCTGCGCGAGATGCTCAAGGCGCGCGGCGAGGCGATCGAGGGCAAGACCTGCGTGGTCTCGGGCAGCGGCAACGTGTCGCAGTACTGCGTCGAGAAGATCCTGCACTACGGCGGCAAGGTGGTCACGCTGTCGGACTCGGGCGGCTTCGTCCACGACCCCGACGGCATCGACGAAGAGAAGCTGGCCTGGGTGATGGACCTCAAGAACATCCGCCGCGGGCGTATCGTCAACTACGTCCACCAGTACCCGGGCGCGACCTACTACGAGGGTCAGACGCCCTGGAAGGTGCCCTGCCACATCGCGCTGCCCAGCGCGACGCAAAACGAGATCGACACCCCGGACGCCGAGACCCTGGTCAACCAGGGCTGCGTCGCGGTCAGCGAAGGCGCCAACATGCCCTCGACGCCGGGCGCTATCGAGGTCTACTCCGCGGCGCGCATCGCCTACGGCCCGGCCAAGGCGGCCAACGCCGGCGGGGTGGCGACCTCGGCGCTGGAGATGACGCAGAACGCCCAGTTCGACACCTGGACACGCGACATGGTCGACGCCGAGCTGGACCGGATCATGACCGGCATCTTCCAGCAGTGCAGCGCCGCCGCCGAGCAATACGGTCACACGGGCGACATCTTCGTCGGCGCCAACATCGCCGGCTTCATCCGGGTGGCCAACGCGATGATCGAGCAGGGGGTGGCGTAGGGCCGCCAATCGGGGGCTTGCTCGCGTTTGCGAGGCGCCAAGCGAATGAATTCGCCGCTCGATGGCCTTCGGCCAGGTGTCGGCCTGCGCCGACACGTTGCCATTGGCTCGTCGTGTACTCAAGAGAGGCAGCGTCATGTCACGTGACCTCGGCAGCCCAGAAACCCGGCGGCGGGCGGGATCGCCCGCCGCCGTCCCCGCCTTCCTCGTCCTTTTCAGCCTGCTGTCGGCGGCCTTCGCTCCATGGGAGAATTCAACCCGTGGCGCGGACGGTCCCGCGCCGATCTCGGACGGCCCGACCAGCGCCGCGCGGCGGCATGTCGCCGACGTCGAGCTGCTCGGCGAGGTGCGCCTCCCCAGCGGCACGACCGTCCTGGGCACGCCGCTGGGCGGCCTGTCCAGCATCACCTACGATTCCGAGCACGCGGTCTACTACGCCCTGTCGGACGATCGCGGCCAGCGCGCGCCGGCGCGCTTCTATCGGCTGACCATCGACCTGGCGGGCGACCGGATCGAGGCCGGCGGCATCGCGTTCACCGGCGTCGTCAGCTTGACCAACGCCAGCGGCCAAACCTTCGACCCCGGCAGCATCGATCCGGAAGGACTCGTGCTGGCACCTTCCGGCGCGCTCTTCCTCTCCAGCGAGGGCGACGCGAGCGCCATGCCGCCGGTGGCGCCCTTCGTCCGGCAGTTCGGGCTGGACGGGCGGCAGCTCGCCGAGCTGCCGCTGCCGAGCCACTACCTGCCGGACGGGACGGGCTCGCGGGGCGTCCGCAACAACGCGGCTTTCGAGCCGCTCGCCGCCTCCGCGGATGGGAAGCTGCTGCTCACTGCCACCGAGAACGCACTGGCGCAGGACGGCCCGGCGGCAACGCTGGCCGCGGGCAGCCTGTCGCGGATGGTCGCCTGGGACCTGGCCGATCGGCGGCCTTCTTTCGAGATCGTCTACCCGGTGTCGCCGATCCCAATCGCGCCGAACCCCGCCGGCGGCGCGGCCGACAACGGCCTGGTCGAGCTGGTGGGACTGAGCGACGACCTGAGCCTGCTGCTCGCGATGGAGCGCTCCTACGCCGCCGGCGTCGGCACCACCGTGCGCTTGTTCGAGGTCGATCGGCACGGCGCCACCGACATCACCGGGTCGAGCACGCTGATCGACCCGGCAACTGGATCGCCGATCCCCTTCGTCGCGGCGACCAAGCGCCAGGTCGCCGACATCGGCGCGCTGGGCGCGCGGCCAGACAATCTCGAAGGCATGGCCTTTGGGCCGCCGCTCTCGGACGGCCGCCAGTCCCTGATCCTGGTCAGCGACGATAACTTCAATGCGCAGCAGGTGACGCAGTTCGTCGCCCTGGCGCTACGTTTCGAGGCAGTCCCGGAGCGCTCGACGATCCACCTGCCGCTGGCCATCGATACCGAGCTCCCCCGGTTCGACCGGCACTGACGCCGCCTCGGCACTTGTGCGCCGAGGCCGACGAGACTTTGCGTAAGATAGGTCCGCTCGAAGGACCGCGCCGCGTCGCGGTAGTCCAATGGCCCTCGGGCATCCCGCACAGGGGCCAGGTGGACACTTGCATTCTGTACAGAAGTGTACTATGCTGTGCGTCTTGAGAGAGGTAACTCACATGCCAGAGCGCACGTCACTAACTCGGACCCTCAACGTCACCACCGCACGTCAAAACTTCTCCCAGCTTCTCAACCAGGTCTACCGCCGCCGAATCCACTTGGTCATCGAGAAGAGCGGCATCCCCGTCGCCGCCGTGATCCCGGCCGATGACCTGGAGCGCTACCACCGCTGGGAAGAGGAACGTCGCGAGCGCTTCGCCGTGATTCACCAGGCACAAGCCGCGTTTGCCGGCACCCCCCCCGACGAGATCGAACGCGAGATTGCCGCCGCGATCGCCGCGGTTCGGGCTGAGCGGCATCGTGCTCCTTCGACCCCCGCTACATGATTCGAGCCGTCCTGGATACAAACGTTCTGGTCTCCGGGTTTGTCAACAGGCTCGGACCGTCGGGGCAGATCCTTTTGATCTGGGAAGCAGCCGGTTTCACGCTGATTGTCTCGGAAGAGATCTTGATCGAACTGGATGACGTACTCAATCGACCGTACTTCCTGGCGCGGCTGCAGGAAGCTGCGGTGGATGGCTTCCTCGACCTCTTGCGTACCGAGGCGCTAGTCATATCGCCGGACCCCTCGATCTCCGGTGCTTGCCCGGACCCGGACGACGATGTCGTTCTCGCCACGGCGGTCGCCGGCCACGCCGCTTATCTGGTCACCGGCGACAAGGATCTCCAATCCGTGGGCGCCGCCGGTGGTGTAACGATTGCCTCGCCCCGCGATTTCCTGACGCTTCTCACATCCCCGCAAGAGGGGGATGACAACGTACATTAGACATCGATCCAGCCGTGCCCATAAGTGTCGTATGCGCTCGGTCGGTATTCGTTGCGACGCGACCTCAACCGAACCCTAGCCTGCCTTCCGCGCCATCACCCCACCCACCGCTTCTCCTCGCCGTGGGCCGGGCGGAGCGCAGAGAGTGGCAGTTACGACCGCACCTTTCCCTCACGGCTCGCACAGCACCTTGCCCGCGATCCGATCGTAGATCAGGGCCAGCGCCGCCGCGTCGGGCGCAGAGAAGGCGCGGTCGCGCCGGCCGGCGATCCGCTCCAGCGTCAGGATGTCGGCGTCGCCGCCCAGGCCGACCGCGAAGAGCACGAAGCCCAGGCTGCGCGCGTCGCGTGCGGCGGTGAGGGCCGCGCTCGCCGTGCCGGCGCTGGGCTGCCCGTCCGTCAGGAGGACGATCACCGGGTTGTTGCCACGCTTGTGGCGTGCGCCGATCAGCTCGCGCGTCGCCGCCGCCAGGCCCAGGTCGATGCGCGTGCCCGAGGCCGTGGTCAGGCTGTTGAGCGCGAGGTTCAGCGCCGGGCGCGAGCCGCTGAGCGGCTGGACCAGGCTGGCCGCGCCGTTGAACTGCACGATCGCCGCCTGGTCGCCCGGCAGAGTCATCGCGTCGACGAAGCTGCGCGCCGAGCGGACCGCGGCTTGCAGCTTGGTCGTCGCGCTGCCCGCGCGCTCCGGCTCGGTCATGGAGAGCGAGGTGTCCATCACCAGCAGCGCGTCCGCCCGCTGCGGCTTGCACTGGTTCTTGTAGAGGATCGGCAGGTAGGTATACCAGAAGGGCGGGCGCACGACCGTGATCTCGGGCACCGGGAAGACCATCTGGCCCGGCTCGTCGCTGGCGTCGATGTAGTCCAGCACGGCGCGGACATTGGTCGGGCGCTTGCCGAGCTGCTTGGGGCGGACGCGGTAGCTCAGCGTGCGCCCGGTGGCCGGCACGTCGACCAGGTCCCAGCTCAGCGTGCGGCCGTTGACCTTGGCCGGGGGCACGGCCGAGCCGTTCTCGTAGACCATGTCGGCCGGCAGCTCGTCGGTGACCGTGGCGCGCTTGAGCAGGCGCACCGCGGTGATGCGCCGGGCGATCTCGCGGTAGACGTCGGCCAGCTCGGCCTCGCTGGGCGCGTCGAAGTACAGGTCTTGCGCGCTGGCCATGTCGCGCAAGAGCTGCGGGTCGATGGTCGTCCCGAAGCCGATGGTGAACAGGGTCACGCCCGCCCGCTTGAGCTCGTCGGCCTTCTCCAGCACCCCGGTGGGCGTGGTCGGCCGGCCGTCGGTCATCATCACCACCACGTGCGGCACGTCGCGCCGGGCGGCCGAGCCGGTCGCCTGTTCCTTGGCCTTGTCCAAGGCGCTCAGGTAGTCGGTCTGGCCGCTGGCCACCAGGCCGGCGATCGCGCGCACCACGCCGCCCAGGTCGCTGGAGAGCGGCTGGACCACTTCGGCCGGCGCGGACGAGAAGGCGACCACGCCGACCTGCGCCCCGGCCGGGTTGAGCTCGTTGAGGAAGGCCAGCGCCGCCGACTGGGCCGCGGCCATCGGCGATCCCTGCATCGAGCCCGAGCGGTCGATCACCAGGATCACGTCGAGCCGGCCGTCGCCCAGTGGGCAGGCGCCCTTGACCATGAGCTGGACGGTCGCCAGCGCGCCCTGGATCACCTCCGGCGGCGTCGTGTGCTTGTCGACCTCGACCCGGCAGCGCTCGTCCACCCGCGGCGGCACCGTCCCGGGCTGCCCGCCCGGCGCGAAGACCAGCACGCGGTTGTTCTTGGGATCGGTGACGTAGACCCGGCCGCCGGCGTCGGCGGCGATGTCGTTGGGCGCGCCGTCGCTGGCCGGCTGCCAGACCGCCTTCAGCTTCTTGTCGGCGCCGTACTTCCAGACCCAGCCGTCGTTGCCCAGGATGTAGATGTCGCCGCCGGCCACGCTGACGCGGACCGGGCCGACCGGCAGGTCGAGGATGCCCTGCTGGCTGCCGTCGAGGTTGCGGATGTCGATACGGTTGGCGCCCTGGTCGGCCAGGTAGACCAGGTTGCCGCCGGTCGCGATGTCCGAGATCGCCCGGAAGCGCGTGTCGCCGGCGTCGATCGCGAGCGGCCAGCGATCCTCCGGCACCTTGTCGCGGCCGTACAGCCACACCTGCTGATCCGCCAGGTCCAGCGCCGCCAGCCGGGTGGCGTCGGCATCCAGCGCGGTCAACCAGCCGGTCGCGGGAACCTCGATGAACCAGTCCAGCGGGCTGGCCGAGACCACGCAGCGGATCTGCCGGCCGAGGATATAGCACGGCCGGCTCCCCCCGCCGGCGATGTCGACGATGTACTCGGCGATCGACCACTGCTCCAGCGGCGCGCCGGCGGCGGACCAGCGCTGCACCCGCGGCAGGCGGTCCAGCAGGAACACGTCGTTCGCGGCGGCGACCGCCACGCGCCGCGGCGACTCGACCTGGCCCAGGGTCTGGTCCTGCGGCGCGCCCCAGCGCTCCGGATCCCCCTGCAGGTTGCTCCGGTTGGCCAGGTAGGCCAGGCCGTGGAAGGCGTTGTCGTCGATGCTGAAGATCATCCCGCCCGCGGGGCCGAGCGCCAGGCGCCTCACCCCGTTGATCTGCTTCTGGCTCGGGGTCGTGTCGTTCCAGGCGATCAGGTAGCCCGATTCGACCGTCGCGAAGACGCGCGTCGCGCTCTCGACCACCACGTCGGAGACGACGGCGCCGGCGAGCTCCAGGCCGCTGGGGATGCGCAAGAGCTTGGTGACCCGCCCGCCGCCGCTGCCGTTGGGGCTGAAGACGTACACCGAGCCATCCGCCGCCAGGTACACCCGCCCGTCGGCCCCGACGTCCAGCCCGTAGGCCGAGAGGATCGAGAAGTTGTCGTCGCGCCAGGTCTCGAGCCGGTTGCCGTCGACGTCGAAGACCTCGATCACCGCCCGCCCCTGCGCCACCCTGGACACGTAGACCCGCCGGTCCGGCCCGAAGGCCACGCCCTGGCCGCCGCTCACCGACCAGGCGCGGACCAGGGTGCCATCGCGGCGGTAGATGCCGCCGCCGGACGCGGCGAGGACGTAGACCCGGTCGCTGGACACCGCGACGTCGATCACGTTACCGGTCGGGATCACCGTCACTTGCCAGTCGGTGATCCGCCCGCCCTGGCTATTCAGGTGATACACTTGATTGTCGCGGCTGTCGACGACGTAGATCGTGTTGTCCTCGGCCACGTCGAGGCCGAGCGGCCGGTCGATCTGCGGCACGGCCGAGCTCGGCGACGTGGTCTTCCAGGTGGCGACCAGCCGATAGCCCTCGGTCGGCAGCGTCTGCGCGGTGGCGGGGACCGGTGCGCGCGCGCCGAGGGCGAGGGCGAGAACGGCAAGCAGGGTAAGGGCGAACAGGCGGTTGGCGGTTGGCATCGGGTCACCTCGTGGATCGCATCGGGCGCATCGGCGGGCTTGTCGCGCGGCGCCGGCTCCCGACTGGCCTATGGCGGGCAATGGTATAGAGGGGATAACCCGCCGCAAAGGATAGAGGATAGCCGCGCGTTGTTAGGGATGAATTATAGGTCAATGAGGGAACGTCAGGGTTGGGATCGTGTTATGATTCCCGGCGTGTATCCATCAGGTGACCCGCCTGGATTCGCCGCGGCCGCCGATGCCCGTGAAGCCGCGCTGGCCAGCGCGTTCTCGTCCGCCGGGATCACGGTCACCGAGGTCGAGGTCGGCAGCGCGACGGCGGATCGTCCGCTGGCGGCGGAGCGTGCGCAAGCGGCGATGGATCATGCCCGCGTGGCGCTCGGCCCGCACACCGCTTGCGCCATGCTGCTATCGGACGAGGCCGGGCGGTACCGCTGGGTCTTGCCCGCCGCCGGCCGACCGCCGGCGGCCTCCCCACCGCCCGCGCACCGGACGTCCAGGGCGCGGCTCCTCACCTGGTCCACCGAAGCCACCGTCGGCCTCGGCGCCGTCGCGCTGGCGCGGCGGATCGAGGCGCCGGTGCGACCCTACGGGTTCCTGGCGGTGGCGGCTGACGGTTGGACCGTGGATGTCCCCTGGGACGAGATCCACGGCCGACGGGCGCTGCTGCTCCTGCACGGCACTTTCAGCACGGCCGAGGCGGCCTTTCACGCCCTGGCGCGGCCCGAGAACGCCGCGTTCCAGGTGCTCCTGGCGCATTACGGCGGGCGCGTGCTGGCCTTCAACCACCCCAGCCTCTATGCCACCCCGGCCGCCAATGCCCAGGCCCTGCTGAGGCAGGTGCCGGAGGGCGTGGCGCTGGACCTGGACATCCTCACCCACAGTCGCGGCGCGCTGGTCGCGCGCGAGCTGGCCGGGCGGGCGGAGCTGGTCAACCCCTATCGGCGCGACCTGCGCGTCGGCCGGGTGGTCTTCGTCGCCGCGCCGCAGCGCGGGACGGTGCTGGCCGACGGTGAGCACTGGCAGGAGCTGTTGGACCGCACGACCAGCCTCGCCGCGCGCGGTCCGGCGCCGGCCTTCGCGGGGACGGTCGAGGGCGTGGTCGCCGCGCTCAAGCTCCTGGCGCAAGGCGTCCTGGGCGGCTTGCCCGGCCTGGCCTGCCTCGGTCCCAACAGCGGCTACCTCGCCCGGCTCAATGCCGGCGCCGCGCCCGGCGCCGCCTACTTCGCGCTGTCCGCGGCCTACACGCCGCCCGATGACGCGCTCCGGCGCCGCGTCTCCGACGCGATCTTCGGCGAGCCCAACGACGGCGTGGTGCCGACCGCCGGCGGCCACGCGACCGGCCGCGTCGGCGCCGGCTTCCCCCTCCCGCCCGCGCGCTACCGCGTCTTCGACCTGGGCGACCGGCTCTACCACTCGGCCTTCTTCGAGCAGGAGGCGGTCAACGGGCAGGTGGTGGCGTGGCTAGCAGAGGAAGGTTAACTGTGATCGAAGCGCAAAGTGGCTAGACAACCGTTGCGGTTGGATGCCCTTCTCAGCGGCGACCGCGCCGCGCTCGGCCGGGCGATCACGCTGGTCGAGAGCAACCGGGCGGATCACCGGGCCGCGGCGCAGGACCTGCTCGCCGCGCTCTTGCCGCATTCGGGCCGCTCGATTCGCGCCGGCATCACCGGCGTGCCCGGCGTGGGGAAGAGCACCTTCATCGACGCGTTGGGGACCGATCTGACGTCGCGCGGCCACCGCGTCGCGGTGCTGGCGGTGGACCCGACGAGCGGGGTCAGCGGCGGCAGCATCCTCGGCGACAAGACGCGCATGCCGCGCCTGGCGGTCGATCCGCGCGCCTTCATCCGCCCCTCGCCCTCCGGCGGCGCGCTGGGCGGCGTGGGGCGCAAGACGCGCGAGACGATCCTGGTCTGCGAGGCGGCCGGCCACGATGTGATCCTGGTCGAAACCGTCGGCGTCGGTCAGAGCGAGACCCTGGTCGCCGGCATGGTCGATGTCTTCCTCGCCTTGATGCTGCCCGGCGCCGGGGACGAGCTGCAGGGCATCAAGCGCGGCCTCTTGGAGCTGGTCGACCTCGTCGCGGTCAACAAGGCCGATGGCGACAACCTCCCACGTGCCGAAGCCGCCCGCGCCGACTACGCCCGCGCGCTGCACGTGCTGCGGCCCAAGCATCCGGACTGGCACGTGCCGGTAGTGACATGCAGTGGACAGGAAGGGCGGGGGATCGACGTCCTCTGGAACCAAATCCTGAAGCATCGCGAGGTCATGGCCGCTTCCGGCGCATTCGAGGCCTTGAGGCGGCGGCAGCGGCGCGACTGGATGTGGGCGATGATCGACGAGGGCGTGCTGGCGGCGCTGCGCGCACATCCGGGCGTGGCCGCGCTACTGCCGGAGCTGGAGCAGGCGGTGGTCGACGGCACGGTGACGCCGGCGAGCGCGGCGGAGCGGGTGTTCGCGGCGTTTTGGCGTGACGTGTAAGCGCCGAGCGGGCCGCCGCCGCGGCTTGTGCCGTCGTCTCAATCGTGATATCGTCACGCTGACAGGTCGGGGCCGGACTCAGTGTCATGTGTGATCGCCGAATCCTGATGGCTGACGGTCACGGCAATCCTCGGTAGCCCATCCAGGGAGGCATCCGCATGTCACATTCGCGCAAGCTCACCCCTTCCCAACCTCCCGCGTTGCGCTGCCGGGGCGTCGGGCGCAGGCGCGGCTTCCGGGCTGTGCTCGCCATCCAGAGCGTGCAGGTGGCCGGGCTTCGGCCGCGGGCACGACTTCGCCGGGCCCGTGACGGGCTGTCCGCCCTTTCACTCTGCGCGGCTGTGGCGACAACGTGGACTTCCGCGCCGGCACGCGCTTGGGTGGGGCGGGACTCGGCGGACCAGGTTCAGGTCGGGCACCCGGTGCTGAAGCTGGACGCCCCCCTGCCCGGGACGATCGAGCTTTCAGCGCTGAACGGGACGAACGGCTTCCGCGCCAACGGCGCCGCGGCCTCGGAGGCCGCGGGCTACGCGGTTTCGGGCGCGGGGGATGTGAATGGCGACGGCTACGACGACATCTTGATCGGGGCACCGTACGCCGATCCGAACGGCGTCGACTCCGGGCAGAGCTACATTGTGTTCGGGGGCACGGAGATGCTGGACCCGGTCGAGTTGTCGGCGCTCAACGGCACCAACGGCTTCGCCATCAACGGCATCAGCGCGGACGACGGAGCGGGCGTCAGCGTGGGCCGCGCGGGGGACGTCGACGGCGACGGCTTCGGCGACATCCTGATCGGGGCCTCGGGCGCCGATCCGCATGGCCCGTTTTCCGGCCAAAGCTACGTGGTCTATGGCGGATCCGCCCTGCCGGGCACGGTCGAGCTCTCGGCGCTGAACGGCACAAGCGGCTTTCGCGCCAACGGCGGCGCGGCCTACGACGTCGCGGGCGTCGTGGTCAGCGGCGCGGGCGATGTCGACGCCGACGGCTTCTCCGACATCCTGATCGGGGCCTTCGGCGCGGACCCGCATGGCGGCTCGTCCGGGCAGAGCTACGTGGTCTACGGCGGATCGGCCTTGCCGGGGACGATCGAGCTTTCGGCGCTGAACGGGACGAGCGGCTTCCGCGTCAATGGCGTCTCCACCAACGACTTCTCGGCTTTCGCCGTCAGCGGCGCCGGCGACGCCAACGACGACGGCTTCGATGACGTCGTGATCGGCGCCCCGTATGCCGACCCGAACGGCGGCTACTCCGGGCAGAGCTACGTCGTGTATGGCGGAGCGGCCCTGCCGGGGACGGTCGAGCTTTCGGCGCTGAACGGCGCGAACGGCCTCCGCGTCAATGGCATCGCGGCCGGCGACTACTCGGGCGTCCGCCTGAGCGGCGCAGGCGATGTCAACGGCGACGCGGTCAGCGATCTGCTGATCGCTGCAACCGGCGCCGATCCGCATGGCGCCTCGTCCGGTCAGAGCTACGTGGTCTACGGTGGAACCGCCCTGCCGGGCACGGTCGAGCTCTCGGCGCTGAATGGCGCGACCGGCTTCCGTCTCAACGGCATCTCCACCAGCGACTTCTCGGGCGTTTCCGTCAGCCGCGCCGGGGATGTCGATTCCGACGGTCTGGACGACCTCGTGATCGGGGCGCTGCGGGCCGACCCGAACGGCAGCGAGTCCGGCCAGGGCTACGTGGTCTACGGTGGAACCGACCTGCCGGGCACGGTCGAGCTCTCGGCGCTCAACGGCACGACCGGCTTCCGCGCAAGCGGCGTCTCGACGAGCGACTTCGCGGGCCGTGCGGTGAGCGGGGCCGGGGATGTCAACGGCGACGATTTCGACGACATCCTGATCGGCGCGAACTTCGCCGACCCCAGCGGTCCCTACTCCGGGCAAAGCTACGTGGTCTACGGCGATGGTGGCCTGCCGCCCACGGCGACCCCCACCCCGACCCTCACCGCGACGCCGATGCCCACCGCCACCCCGTCGCCGACGCCGAGCGCCAGCCAAACCCCTTCGCCTACTCCGACCTCCACCCTCACGCCGACCGGCACCGCCACGCCGACCGCCAGCGCCACCAAGACCCCGACGGGCAGTCCGACCGCCACGCATACCCCCACCCCGACCGACGGCCCGACCGCCACCCGCACCCCGACCGCGACGCCGGGCCGGCAGCGCGGCGACTGCAACGCGGATAACGCGGTCGACGCGGCCGACGTCTCGGCGCTGACCATCGAGATCTTCGATGGCGACGGCATGACCCCGGCCGGCGTGCCGAGTGGGAGCTTCGCAGGCGACCCGGTGGGCTGCAACGCGAACGCCGACGCGGTGGTCGACGCGGGGGATCTGTCGTGCGTGGTGCGGTTGGTGCTGGGCAGCGGCAGCTGCGGGCCATGAGCGCGTAATCCCTGGTTGCGCGGGCCTCCGACCCGCTCAACCCGGCAAGGAGCGAAGCGCATCACGACGCCGATGCGGGCCGGAGGCCCGCGCAACCAGGCTTCCTTTCACAATTCCCTTCACAGCGCGAGAGGCATGACCCTTCGGCCATGCCTCTCGCGCTTCATCGATCCATTCAGTGGTGGTGTTTCAGCTATTCAGTTGTCCATTTACGGATTCAGTTGTACAGTTCCGTTCAGTTGTTCCGTTGTCGTGTACGGCGCTGTTGCATGTTAAGACGCACAAACCACCTTTTCGGTTGCACGCCGGGCTGCGCCCGTCTCAGCGCCCGTCGCGCCCCTGCGGCTGGGCCTGCTCCTGCTCGAGCGAATCCGGCCGCTCGCCGAGCGTGACGCTGACGGTCTCGCGCTCCCCGCCGGAGCGGATCAGATCCAGCTTGACCGTGTCGCCCGGGCGGGTCTCGCCGGTCAGGTAGCTGATGAGGTCGTCCATGCCCTCGACCGGCTGGCCGTCGATGCCGACGATCACGTCGCCGCCGGTCGGCATCTGCGCATCGCGCCCCTGCGCGCCGTCGGCCGTGAGCGCGCTGCCGCTGAGCCCCGCCTCGTCCGCCGGACCGCCATCGGTCACCGCAACCACCAGGGCACCCTGGGTGCCCGCGGGCAGGCCCATCGCCTCGACGGTCTCCAGGCCGAGCGTCTGGCCCTGGATGCCGAGCCAGGCATATTGATAGTCACCGTCCTGGATCAGCGACGG
>CAZCJG010000120.1:0-12238 GCA_964498575.1 uncultured Anaerolineales bacterium
ACCGTTTTCGACCCAGGGCAGGAGCGCGTCCTGCTGGGCCTTGTTGAAGCGGTGGACCTCGTCGACGAACAGGATCGTGCGCCGGCCGTAGAGCCCGCGGCGCTCTTCGGCGTCGGCGACGGCGGCGCGGATGTCTTTGACGCCCGCCAGGACGGCGTTGAGCGCGGTAAAGTGCGCCTCGGTGGTGCCCGCGATGATCCGCGCCAGCGTGGTCTTGCCGGTGCCCGGCGGGCCGAAGAAGATCAAGCTGCTGAGCTGATCCGCCTCGATCGCCCGCCGCAGCAGCCGCCCCGGCCCGACGATGTGCCCTTGCCCGACGAACTCGTCCAGCGTCCGCGGCCGCATCCGGTCCGCCAGCGGCGCGCGGGCGGCGGTGTCGAGCTGGCGGCGGTGGTCGAAAAGGTCCATGACAGGCGCGATCAGAGCGGGTTCATGCGTCAGGCCGGCGTCTCACGCCGTGTGAAATCCCCGCATCACCGCCAGCAGCTCCGCCGGCCGCAGCGTGCCGAAGGGGTGGCGGACGCGGGGGAACACGAGGAGGCTGGCGTCGGGCAGGACCTGCCGGAGCCGCGCGGCCTCCTGGAGCGGCACAAGCTCGTCGCGGTCGCCGACGCTGACGACGGTCGGGCAGTCGAGCGCCGCGACCTCCGCCTCGGACAGGCTGGCGTCGAACATTCCCGCGACCAGCGCCGCCGCGCCGCGCACGCGATCCGGCCAGCGCGTCGCGCCGTGCTCGCCTGCGAGCTGGGCGGCGTATCCCGGCACCTTGGATCGGATCCGCTCGGGATCGAGCTGGCGCAGCGTGTCGGACACCGCCGCCTCGGACCAGTAGAACTTGGTGCCGTGCAGGAGCAGGGTCGCGAGCCGGCGGGGCTGGCGCAGGCCGAGCATCAGCCCCAAGTAGCCCCCGAGGCTGTAGCCGGCGAGGTGGACCCGCGCCGTGCCGAGGTGATCGAGCAGGCCGATCAGGTCGCCAAGCAGCCCATCGAGCGTGGGCACCGCCGACCCGTCGCCGGACCGGCCGTGGCCGCGCAGGTCCAGCGCGATCACCCGAAAATCCTCCGCCAGCGGCGCGACGTAGGGCGCCCACTGGCCTTCGAGCGAGCCGAGCAGCCCGGGGACGAGGACGAGGTTCGGGCGATCCGCCCCATTCGGCCGGGCCGTGTCCCCATGCGTCTCGTAGTAGATCGGCGTGCCGTCGGGTGCGGTCCACGTGGTCAACGGGCTTCTCCTGGGCGGGTGGGCGACGCCGGGGCCGTGGCGGAGTCGGCGACCGGGGCCGTGGCGGAGTCGGCGAGCGGGGCCGCGGCGGTCGCAACGGGCGAGGCGGGCACGGTCGTCGTCGGCGATTCGGGCACGGCCGTCGCGGGTGGCGCGAGCGCCGCCGGGTCGGCGGAACCCGCGCCCTCCGAGCCGCCGCGCGCCTTCTCGACCAAGAGGTCCGCCACCGCGCGGCCGCTGGTCAGCGCTTCGCGGTAGAGCGCGCGCATGTCGCGCGGGCTAAGGCGGTAGCCGCGCGCGGCCCAGACGTAGACCATGTTGCCCATCACCCGCGTGCCGGCGTAGGCGATCGCCACCTTGGGCACGATGCCGATCACCGGGATCAGCCCCACCATCTCGCGCGCGATCTGCCGCAAGACCAGGCCGGTGCCAATCACCCCGATCACTTCGCCCATCACGTCGCGCGCCGAGCCTTCCTTGCCGCACACGAGTGCGATCTTGAAGGCCATGACGAGCTGGTTCTTGGTCAGGATGAAGGCATCCGCGGCGACCAGCGGGATCGTCAGCACCGGCGCGATCTCGGCGATGCCGGTCGAGATGGCGTAGACCGCGTTGGCGCGCGCCACGTCCTCGATCAGGTCGGCGATCACCGGGTCGCGCAGCACGGGGAGCTGCCGCGCCAGCGCCAGGCGCAGGCCGGAAACCTCGGGCGTGACCTTGAAGAGCGCCGGCGCCAGGCGGGCGCGGATCGCCTCGCCGTCCGGCGCCGAGGGCAGCAGGGCACGCGCGCCCTCGTGCTGCCGCGGCAGGCCCGCGCCCGGCAGCGCGTCCGCCCCGCCCTGCAGCACCACGGTGACCTGGGGAACGCCGGCCCGTCCGAGCCGTTCGAGCACGCGCAGCTCGTCCATCGACAGGTCCGGCGCGCCGACCGCGAGGAGCGCGAGCTTGTCCGTGCGAGCGTCCGCCTCGATCCAACGCTCCAACGCCGCCGGGTCGGACGCCGACAGCACCTCGAGCCAGGGATGGCGCCCGGCCTGGTCCGGCCCGGCGCACAGCGCCTCGGCCAGCGTCGCGGCGTGGGTCGGGTCGCCGACGACGAGCAGGCTGAAGCGTCGCTCGATCCCGGCCTTGATCTCCCCGAGCCGCACTTCGCGCAGGGTCTTGAATAGCGTGGTGATGTTCCCCCAAGCCACGGGCAGGCCTCCTTGGCAGAGCATCGGCCGCGGGGATTCCGGCGGCCTCGCGAAGATCGCCGCGCCTCTCGGACCGAGAGGCGCGGCGTGATCAGATGCGCGGATCGCGCCGGACTACGGGCAACCGCTCCGCCACTGCGGCAGGTTGCAGGCGCTGTAGGGTTGGTTGCTGTCGCGCAGCGAGAGCCAGGTGCGGTAGGTGTTCCACAGCGGGTGGTAAGGCACGTTGGGGTTCTGGCGCAGGTCGTAGCCGTAGTAGCGCCAGGGCTCGCTGACCGCCAGATCCTGGATGTACTGTGGGATCAGGCCGGTCACCTGCGGGCAGACACGGTAGGTCAAGGTCGAGGCCATCCCGCCGGGGGTCGGCGTCGGCATGGGATAGGGTGTGGGGGGGACGGCGGTGGCGCCCGGCGGCGTGGTCGGGCCGGGCGGCGGCGCGGTGGCGCCCGGCGGGGGCGGCACCGGCGGCTGCGGGAAGGGCGGGAAGCTCGGATCATAGCACGGGTTGGGGTAGGGATAGCCCGGGCAAGGATAGGGATAGCAGGGCTGGCCCGGCCGGACGATGATGATGATCGGGCGGCGGGTGCAGCACGTCGCCGGATCGGAGCTGGCCGCCGTGTCGCCCACGACCTGCCCCTCGGGCAGCGCGGCGCTGTCCGACAATTGCGGATCGACCGCCGCTTCAACGGGATTGTCGGCGCTGACCGGCGCGGGCGCGATGCCGAACGCGAAGCCGGCCGCCAGCGCGGCGATGGCGGTGGCCGCGGCGAGCAAGGCGCGGCGGCGCGGGATCGGATGAATCTTCATGGACCTCGAAGCCTCCTATCAGGCTGGGCAGGGGCTGAGACGGGAATCAAGGGACTGTGGTTGGGACGACCAGGCGGCGGCGAAGCTTACCGCGCGGGTCCGGAATCAGCGCGCGCGGCCTTTCCGCCGTGCCGCCGCGGCGATCATAGCGCCACGCGACGCGCGGCGTCAAACGGGATCGCCAGCAGTGATCAAACGTTCGGGCGGTCTGAAACGTTACCGCGTGTTATCGCGTCCGCGACGGCTGCGGTTCGCGGGTCGAAACAGCCGGCCGGGCGATCCCCCAATCGCGGTAGCTCCAGTCCACCTCACCGATGCCCGGCTGGTCGCCCCCCAGCCGGGGCAGGTCGAGGCGGGCGGCGATCCGACAGGGCAGGCCGCCGTCCGGATCCACCCACAGTGTGCCCGTGCCGCTCAGCTTGTGCAGCCCGCCGCTGTCGGCGTTGGCCGGCAACAGGTATGGATGGTCCCGCCACCAGGGCTCATAGGCCTCCGCGCCGATCTGGAACGCCGCCTTGCGGCACGCCCGCCCGCCCGTGATCTCGACCTCGCCCACCGCCGCGCCGTGCCCGACCGCCAGCAGCGCCAGCGGATCGCCGGCCGGCAGGGCCAGGGCCAGCGCGTGCGGATCGAAGACGGTCGTACCGGCATCCCGCGACCCGTCCAGCACGTCCACCGCCGGCCAGGCGATCCGATAGGTCACGCTGGCGGCCGGGCCGGCGGCCGGGCGGACCACCAGGTCCAGCACGCCCGCCGCCGATCCCGTGCCGGTGACGACGTGCTCGGCCACGCCAGCCTCGGTCGTCGCGCGCGTCGTGCCGCCGACGGCATAGCTGCCGGCCGCCTGGGCCGCCGACCAGGCGCGCCGCAGGGGATCGCGGGCCGCGGCCAGGCGGCCGGCCAGCGCGATGCCGGCGAGGATCGCGGCGGCAAGCGCGAGGCCCAGGGCGGGACCGGCCCAGCGCGCGGACGGCTCGCCCGACTTAGGACCCTCGTCGAAATGAGTTGGCGACATGTTCGATATCGTGCTGACTGGTATGACTGCAATTGACCGTGGATCGCGCTTGTACAGCCGCTTGAGACCTGTCGGGCATGGCTTGATGCCTCTCGGGCAAGCCGATCAGCCGCCCACCCGCCGCGCCAGCCGCGCCACCCGCCGCTCCAGCTCGGCCAGCGCCACCCGCCGGCCGCGCCGCGGGCGCAGTGATCCCTCAGCTACCAGCCCCCGCGCTCGCTGCGCGTAGTCCAGCGCCAGCACGAAGTCCCGCTCCGGCGCGCTGTGCTCCCAGTACTTCGCCAGCTCCTCGAAGGGGTAGAGGCGTCGCGGGGCGGGGGCGGACGCGAGGTCCTGCCACACCGCCAGGGCGCGCTCCCAGTCGCCGGCGCGCTTGGCGGCCAGCGATAGGCGGTAGAGCGCCTCGTCGACGTCGGCCGGCGCCAGGCCGCGCGCGAGGGCGTCGGTATATGCCTGGATCGCCCGGCCCGGGTCGCCGGCGGCCTCGTAAGCGCGGGCGAGCGCCAGCCAGTCCGGGGCGTGCTCCAGCGCGCGTTCGGGATCGCGGTAGGCGCGCGCGATGCGCGTGACCAGGCTGACCATCGACAGGATGTCCAGCGCGTTGTGCTGGAAGATCCCCAGCAGCGGCCGGGCGTCGCCGTCGCGCTGGTAGATCAGGTAGCGCTCGGGGATCAGCCAGCCCGGCACGTCGTCGACCCGGTCGAGGCCGAGGATGTGGCGCTCCAGCGAGGTCAGCGCGCAGCTTGGCAGGCGCCGCCGCCACAGCCGGCGCGCCGGGGGAAGAAGGTCCAGATGCAGCTCGGCCGCCAGGGGCATCGGCCGGCGGTGCAGGGTGTAGCGCGCGGTGAGCAGTGGCACGTCGAAGGACCGCCCGTTGAAGGTGACGAGCCCGGTGCAGCCCGCCACCATGTCCGCCACCGCTTCGAGCTGGGCGCGCTCTTCGCCCGGGTGGCGCATGAAGAATTGGCGCAACTGGAAGGCGCCATCGACGAAGCGCCCGACGCCGATCAGGAAGGCGTAGGTCCCCGCTCCCGTCCCCAGCCCGGTCGTCTCGGTGTCGACGAAAGCTGTGCGCGCCAGGTCCAACTCGGCCAGGCCGGGGCGCCCGGCCAGGGCGGCCAGGCTGGCCGTGCAGGCCTCCAGCGCCGCCGCCATCCGCTCGCCACCGTGCAGCTCGTCCCCCGCGCGCCGGACCGTGCTGGCGTAGCAGCGCCCCTGCGCGTTTTCGATCACCTGTCCGGGCACGGCCAGCTCGATCGGCAGGATGGCGGGCGAGGAGCGGGCCGCCGCATCGGGCGGCGCGCCCGGCCTCGGGACGATGGGGCCGGCGGCTGGCCCGACTCCGGGCTCGCCTTCGGAACCGTGCCCGGCATCGGACCGCCCGGGCGCGGCGATCCCCGCCGTACCGATCGAAACGCCCAAGCGGGCCAGGCGGTCGACGAGGTCGGGGGCAAGCGAGGGGGGTGACATTGGGAACAATTGTACACCTCGGGCATCCGCAAGGGCGGCCGCGCACCTGATCTTGGATGGGAAGCGGGGTGAACACACACTCACGTCCGCACAGCCGCGGGCGCGATTTGCGCCGCGCCGCCGGTGCGGCTACCATTTTGGCGCCACCCACCCCATCAGAAAACGGGGTGATTCACCATGCTCAGCTTGCTAGCTACCTACACACCCGCCGCCTTGGCGCCCCTCGCCCGTGGCGACGAGGACCTCTGCTACTGGGTGGCCTTCAGCCATGTGCCGGGCATCGGCCCCGCCCGGCTCGGGGCACTGATCGAGCGCCTCGGCAGCGTCCGGGCCGCCTGGCATGCGCCCGCCGGCGCGCTGGACGGCGTGCTCGACCAGCGCAGCCGCGCGACCTTCCTGGCCATCCGCGCCGAGTCCGATCCCGCCGCGCTCCTCGCCCGCGTCGCCGCGGCCGGGGCGCGGGCGGTCACCTGGGACGATCCGGCCTACCCCGCCCGCCTGCGCCGCATCCCCCTGCCGCCCTACCTCCTCTACGTCCGGGGCGACCCGGCGCTGTTGGACACGCGCGCCGTGGCGGTGGTCGGCACGCGCCGGGCCTCGGCCTATGGCCGGCGCGCGGCGGTGGAGCTGGCCGGCGAGCTCGCCGCGGCCGGCGTGACGATCGTGTCGGGCCTGGCGCTCGGCGTCGACGCGGCGGCGCATCAGGCCGCGCTGGATCGCGGCGGCGCGACGGTGGCGGTGCTGGGCTGCGGCGTCGACGTGGTCTACCCCGAGCGCAACCGCGCGCTGGCCGCCCGCGTCGCCGCCGAAGGCGCGCTGGTCAGCGAGTATCCGCCCGGCCGCCCGCCCGACGCCGGCAACTTCCCGGCCCGCAACCGCATCGTCAGCGGCCTGGCGCTGGCGACCCTGGTGGTCGAGGCTGGCGCGAAGAGCGGCGCCTTGATCACGGCGGAGCTGGCGCTGGAGCAGGGCGGCGACGTCTTCGCCGTGCCCGGCTCGATCTTCAGCCCGACCTCCGAGGGCACCAACCGCCTGATCGCCAGCGGCGCCGGCGTCGCGCGCTCGGCCGACGACATCCTGGCCGCCCTGGACCTGACCCGCGCCGCCGAGCAGAACGCCGCCCGGCGCGCGCTGCCGGCCAACCCCACCGAAGCCGCGCTGCTTGCCCAGCTCGCCGCCGAGCCGATGCACATCGACGACCTCGCCCGCGCCGCCGGCCTGGCCAGCGCCGACGTGGCGGGCGCGCTGACCTTGATGGAGCTCAAGGGTATGGTTCAGCACACCGGCGGGATGCGCTGGGTGGCGGCGTGATGGGGTGGGCAAGCTCGACCTGGCGAATAGAATTCGCTGCTACCATTACGAAGCCCAGCTGCGCGGGCTGGAAGCCGGAATCTCATGTGAATAGCCGGCGAAGGCCGGCTTTGTGATGGTAGGCGCGAATTCTATTCGCCGGCCCATGCTGCGGCTGGGCAGCTACGCGCCTCTCGCTTTATCGCCATGGGATGACAGGAACAACGATGGACGACCTCTACGCCCTGGTGCTCGCCGGCGGCAGCGGCACGCGCCTTTGGCCGTATTCGCGCCGCGACCGGCCCAAGCAACTGCTGCCGCTGGTCGGCGAGACCTCGATGCTCGAGCAAGCGGTGGCGCGCCTGGCGCCCTTGGTGCCGCCCGAGCGCGTCGTCGTGCTCACCGGCGCCCGCCATGCCGCCGAGGTTCGCGCCGCGCTGCCCGCCGTCCCGCCCGACCAGGTCGTCGGCGAGCCGGACGCGCTGGGAACCGCCGCCGCGGCCGGGCTCGGGATGGCGCTCATCCGCGCCCGCAACCCGCTGGCGGCGATGTGCGTGGTGACGGCGGACCACCTGATCAGCCCTGAGCCGGCCTTCCGCGCCGCGCTGGCCGATGCCGCGCGGATCGCCCGCGCCGGCTGGCTGGTCACCTTCGGCATCCCGGCGGCGGCGCCGGAGACCAGCTACGGCTATATCGAGCTCGGCCGGCGACTCGACGCGGGGGACCTCGGGGCGACGCAGCCTGCCCAGGTCGCGACGAGAGCACTGCCGGCCGTCGCGCCGCCGGTGGATGCGCTGCCGGGGGACGCGCTGCCCGAAGCCTACGCCGTCGCGCGCTACGTCGAGAAGCCCGATCGGGCGACCGCCGAGGCTTACGTCGCGAGCGGGCGCTATGCCTGGAACAGCGGCATGTTCGCGTGGACCGTGCCGGTGTTGGCGGCGGAGATCGCGCGCCACTTGCCGGCGCTGGCGGCGCGGCTCGACGAGATCGGCGCGGCGGTAGGGGGGGCGGACTTCGAGGCGCGCCTGGCGGAGATCTGGCCGCGGATCACCGACCGCACCACGATCGACTACGGCATCATGGAGAAGAGCGATCGCGTCGCCTGCCTGCCGGCCGGCTTCCAGTGGCGCGACATCGGCGCCTGGGACGCGCTCAAGGCGGCGCTGCCGGCCGACGCCCAGGGCAACGCGGTGGTCGGCGAGCACATCGGCCATGCGACGCGCGGCAGCCTGATCTTCGCCCGCGGCGGGCGCCTGGTCGCCACGATCGGTGTGGACAACCTGATCGTCGTCGACACCGGCGACGCCGTGCTGGTCTGCGCGCGGGACCAGGCGCAAGAGGTCAAGGCGATCGTCAGCGCGCTGGAGGCGCGGGGGGGCGCGGGGGAGCTGTTGTAGACGGGGAATCGCGGGAAGCCGCCGTCCGTGTTGGGCTGCCGTTCTGGCGCTGCCCGATGCTTCTGGATACAATATTCCTCAGTTCAACCCATTTGCAGAGACGCCCTAGGAACCGAACCCATGCCCGAAACCCAAGTCCGGCTGGCCGCCGTACAGGCCGAGCTCCAGCAGCACACGCTCGACGCGCTCGTCGTCACCCATGCCCGTAACCGGCGCTACCTCACCGGGTTCACCGGCAGCGCCGGGACGCTCGTCGTCTTCCCCGATGCCGCGCACCTGATCGCCGACTCGCGCTACTATGATCAAATCGAGCACGAGGCGCCCGAGGTCCAACTCGAGCGCGCGGGCTACGAGACCTTCAAGCGGCTCGGCGAGCTGCTGGCGGCGCGCGGCGCGGCGCGGGTGGGCCTGGAAGCCCAGGTCGTCACCTTGAGCCAGCTCCACGAGCTGCGCGAGAAGATGCCGGACATCGACTGGCAGGCGACCAAGGGACTGGTCGAGCAGTACCGCGCCGTCAAGACCGACAGCGAGATCGCCGCCCTGCGCCGGGCGATCGCGCTGGCCGACGAGGCGATGGCGCTGGCCTACTCGATCGCCCGGCCGGGCATGACCGAGGGGGCGCTGGCCTGGGCGCTGGAAGTGTTCATGCGCGAGCACGGGGCCGAGGGCATGGCCTTCGACGTCATCGTCGGCGCCGGCGAGAATGGCGCGCTGCCGCACCACCGCGCCGGCGACCGGGTGATCCAGGCCGGCGAGCCGATCGTCATCGACATGGGCGCCCGGCTGGACGGCTACAACAGCGACATCACGCGCACCTTCAGCCTCGGTCCGGCGCGTGATTCGGACTACGAACGGATCTACGACATCGTCGACCGCGCCAACCGCGCGGCCGTGGCGGACCTGCGCGTGGGCATGACCGGCGCACAGGCGGACGCGCTGGGCCGCGACGTGATCAAGGCGGCGGGCTGCGGCGAGCAGTTCGGCCATAGCCTGGGCCATGGCGTCGGCCTGGACGTCCACGAGGCACCGCGCCTGAGCCAGCACGCCGACGACACGCCGCTGGCGGCCGGGATGGTCTTCACCATCGAGCCGGGCATCTACCTGTCCGGCCGCTTCGGGGTGCGGATCGAGGACATCGTCGTGCTGCGGGAGGGCGGCGCCGAGGTGCTGACCCGGGCCGCCAAGCACGCGGTCGTCGAGCTGACCTGAGGACAGCGTCGGCATGGACCAGCAGCCGCCTGCCCCCCCGTTGCCGTCCGGCACGGCGCCAGCGAGCCGCCTGGCCGATCTGCGGGACCAGGCCACGCGCGCGTGGGGGGCGGTGCTCCTCGCCTTCGCCGCCGGCCTCCTCGTCGGCTGGGTGGTCCTGGGCTGGTGGCTGTTCCCGGTGCAGTGGACCAACACCCTGCCGGCGGACCTGGCGCCGGAGTACCAGGCGATCTACGTCCAGCTCGTCGCCGACGCCTATGTCCGCGATGGCGACCTGGCCGCGGCACAGGCGGCGCTGGCGGGCTTCGACGCCGAGAGCCTCGAGGCCACTCTGGACGTGCTGGGCGCCAACACCGACGACCCGATCGCGGCGCAAAACGCGCGCACCCTGGAGAGCGCGCTCCAAGCCAGCGCGGCCGCCGCGGCACCGCCCGCGGCGGCGACCCCCGCGACCTCCGGCGACACCGACCTGGTCGGCCTGACGCGCACGCTGGCCTGGGTCGCCCTGATCGCCGCGCTGGGCGCCGGCCTGGCGCTGGCCGGCGTCTGGTTGTGGTCCAGGCGCAAGACCGCGGCGGGGGGCGGCGGCGCGCCGGTCTACGACTTCGACAGCGCCCGCAGAGCCGCCCAGCCGACCGGTCCCGCGCCGGCCGCGGGGGCGCCGGCCGACTCGGGCGAAGGCGGGCCGACCTGGGCCAAGCCCGCGGTCGGGCCGCGCCGGGCGGTGCCGGCCGCGGGGGGGGATGCCGCCGCCGGCCAGTCCGAACGGATCAAGCTGGGCCAGACGGTGCAGGCGCGCTACCGGGCGGGCCAGACCCCGCCGCGCCAGTCGTGGCTGATCCACGATGCCCAGGGCGAGCTGCTCGGCGGCGCGGGCTGGCAGGCGCGGCGCATCGGCACCATCGACACGATCGATTTTCGGGTCTCGGATCGCGACGACCTGGATCAGACGACCAAGACCCCGGTCGTGCGTTTCGTCGCCCCCGCCGCCTTCGCCGACGCCATCCTGCACGGGCGCCTCAGCGGCCCCCAGCTCGCGCCGGCCGTGCCGGGCGAGTCGGTGACGCTGAGGACGGTCGACCTGGCGCTCGACGTATCGGTCCAGTCCGCCGAGCCGGCGCCGCAGAGCGACGAGACCAGCCTGACCGCCCTGGCGCTGGTCTTCACCCCACGCCGCAACCAGCCCGACAGCCCGTCGCTGTTCCCGCTCGACGACGACATGGTATGGGAGGACGAGGAGCCTGAGGACGAGGTCGACGACGCCTTCGGGCCCGAGCCGCCGGCACCGCTGAAGTTCCGGCGGGAGTGAGCGCCCCGCGCGCCATCGAGCCGGCTGATCCGCCGCGATCGCCCCGCCGGCCCCGCCCCAGCCAACCGAGATTGCCGCCCCCGATCCTGCTTGAATGTGAGGAGAAAAGTCCATGAGATCCACTCGCTGGCCGCTGGCCTGCTTGATCCCGCTCGTCGCCTTCGGCCTGGCCGGTTGTGGCAGCCAAGGCACCGCTCCGGGCGCGACCGAGGGCGCCGAGGCCACCGGCCCGACCCAGGACGCGGCGGCCCCCGCCGAATCGAGCGATGCCGCCACGCTGGTGCCGATGATCGCCAGCGGAACCGTCCAGGTCCCGCCCACCGGTGGGCCGGGCGCATCCCCGGCGACGCCCGAGGCCCAGGCGACGTCCGAGGGGCGTCGTCGCGTCGTGCCGCTGGACGAGGCCGTGGCCGCGGTCCCGTTCACCCTGCTCGAGCCGACCTTCCTGCCCAAGGGCACGGCCCGCGGCGCGGTCGTGCACCTCATGGAGCCTTTCGAGGGCCAGACCGCCGACTACCTGCCGGCGGTGCGCTTTATCTACGACACGGAGGGCGGCGGCAGCATCATCCTGCTCCAGTCGCCCGCGCGCGGCGAGGTGATCGAGGGTGCGCGGACCGTGGAGCTCGACGGGCGCACGCTCTACATCACACCCAACGACCAGCAGACGATCTTGACCTGGGAGCAAGGCGACCTCAACGTCGAGCTGCGCGCCCAGTACCTGCCGATGCAGACGATGCTCGAGATCGCGCACAGCCTGGCACCGCTGGGCTCGCCGACGGCCACGTCCGCGAGCGGCACGACCGGCGGCAGCGCCGACGGTGCGGCGGTGAGCACGCCGGAAGCGGCGCCCGCGACTGGGACGCAGGAGGCGGTCCCGGCGACGGGAACGCCGGGCGCATATCGAGGGTGTGCTGGAGCAGCTAGAGCACATCGATTAGCAATGACCAGGCGCCGGGTTGGCGGATATATCGACCGCCAGGAGATGGCGATCATTCGCCGGACGAACCGAGAAATGATCGAGATTGCGAAGCGTCTGGTGATCGAGCCGACGCTGAGCGCCAGGATGGCGCAACTGCTGAGCCGGCTGACGGTAGAGCTGGCGGAGCAGGGCAAGGCGATCAGCGAAATGGAGCAGATCAGGCGAGAACTGCTATGAAGGGTAGTTGTGGAGTGTGCTGGTGGGCTGCGGCTGAGGGTACCGGCCGGAGCGAGGTGACTGAGGGTACCGGTCACTGTGGAACGGCTGAGGGTACCGGCCGGGACACCAGCACACTTCAGAGCTACTCTTGAGGCAACAGGAGAATGGACCGATGAAGGCAACGAGTTG
>CAZCJG010000121.1:0-12172 GCA_964498575.1 uncultured Anaerolineales bacterium
CGAGCCGCGGTTTCCAACCGCCTGGCTCCCGCGGGCGAGAATGCGTTCGCCCTGCGCCCAATTGCGCCGGCCGCGGGCTTGTGATATCATTCAGTCCGTCAGCTTTTGGTGGCCACACGTCAGGTTTGACCGTGTCGGAATTGACCCCCGGGGACTGCGCCGGTCCCGCCGACAGATCACACAGCGAAGCCATGAGGCACTGGATGCGCCGATCAGGTTCTCTGACAACTGGGTTGCTTGGGTTGCTCCTGGCCGGCCTGCTCGCGGCGGCGGGTACCGCGACGCGAAATGTGCCGACGCGCGCGTCGCCGGCGGATGTCAGCCCTTGTACGGCATCGCCCAAGAAGACGGCCGCGCCGGGCGCGATCGGTCTTGGGCAGGTGGTGACGGTGACCTTGGCGCTGGATTTGGACTGTGACGACGAGCCGTTGCCGCTCAACGTCGTGCTGGTGCTGGACCGCTCGGGGTCGATGGCGGGGGGGCCGCTTGACGATGCGAAGAAGGCGGCGAGCGTGTTCGTCGACGAGGCGTTGAAGGGGCCGGCGCGGATCGGCGTGGTGTCGTTTGCGCGCGAGGCGACGGTGGACACGCGGCTGTCCACCGATGCGCGGCGCCTGCACGCGGTGCTAGACGGGATGGTCGCGGGGGGCGATACCCATATCAGCGAGGCGCTGCGCATCGCGGGGCGGGTGCTGGGGGGGATGAGCCGGCCGGCGGGCGTGGCGCAGGCGATCGTGCTGATGACTGACGGGCTGGACATCATCGGCCCCGAGGCGGTGCGCCAGCAGGCGGCGTACCAGAAGCAGCTCGGCGCGCACGTCGTCGCGGTCGGGCTGGGCCTCAGGACCCAGGAAGCGCTGCTGCGCGACGTCGCGTCGACGCCGGACGACTATTTCTTCGCCCCGAACAGCCGCCAGCTCGAGGCGATCTATCGGGGCATCGCGGCGCGGCTGCGGGCGATCCAGGCGCGCGACATCGTCGTTCGCGACGAATTGCCGGACGACATGGCCTACGTCGACGGCTCGGCGCGACCAGCGGCGGTGCTGGAGGGGCGGACCCTGGTCTGGCGCCTGGGCGCGCTGCCGGTCGGCGGCCTGCGCATGAGCTACCAGGTCCGCCCCGCCCGGCTCGGGCTGCGCCCGACCAACGTGGTGGCGCGCGCGAGCTACGTCGACAGCGCGGGGCGAAGTGGCGAGGCGATCTTCCCGGTCCCGGAGGTCCTGGTGCTGCCCGAGCCGCCGACCGCCTCGCCGACGGTGACGCCGACGCCGACGGTGACACCCACGCCGACGGCGTCGGTGTCACCGTCGCCTTCCGTGACACCGACGCCCTCGCCCAGCCCGACGCAAACCGCCTCGCCGACGGCGACCAGCCTGCCGCCGACCGCCAGCCCGACCCCTGGCTGGCGGCCGCCGCGGGACGCCTATCCCTTCGCCGTGTGCCTGCCACTGGTGCTGAAGGCGGCCTGCCACGATGCCGGGGAGAAGGCGGATGTCGTGCTGGTCCTGGACGCGTCGACGACCATGCTCGCCCCGACGGGCGACGGCACGCGCAAGCTCGACGCCGCGCGGGCGGCGATCCGCGGCTTCGCGGGGCTGCTGGAAGCGCCGCGCCGGCAGCTCGGCATCGTGGCCTTCAACAGCGAGGCGCGGGTGATCGCGCCGCTGTCGGCGGACCTGGCCGGGGTGGTCACGGCGCTGGACGGGGTGGAGGTCGCCCGCGGCTCGCGCATCGACCTGGGGCTGGACGCCGCGGGCGCGGTGCTGGCGGGCGCGGCGCGCCGGCCGGATGCGCGGGCGGTAGTGGTCCTGCTGACCGACGGGCATCCCGAGGGCGCCTCACCCGACGCGGTCCGCGCCGCCGCGGCACGCCTGCGGGCCGGCGGGGCGATCGTCTTCGCGGTCGGCCTTGGCCCCGGGGCGGACGCCGGCCTGCTGCGCGACCTGGCCAGTGACCCGGCGCGCTACTTCGACGCGGGCGCCGGCGAGCGGCTGGCGGCGGTGTACCAGGACATCGGTGGGGTGTTGGATTGCCGGTGAACCATCGGCACGCTTGACTCGGGCTTGAATTCGGGTAGTATGCCGGTGCGCGAAGTGCGCGAGCCGCGACGACCAGGAGCAATGCAGAATGTCCGACACCGCCCCACCATCGCCCGCGCCGGTGCCCGGCTGGCTGCGGCTGGCCACCCAGGTGTGCTGGCGCCTCTCGGGCCCGCTGCTCTTACTCGGCTGGCTGGCCCGGCTGGTGCCGGACCTGATCAGCTCCGCCGAGACTCTCTCGACCACGCTGCTGTGGATCGGCTTTATCCTGTTCGTGCTGGCGTGGATCCTGGTGGTCCTGGTGTGGATGCTTCAGCCGCGGCCCGGCGAGGGCGGGCGCGGGCTGAAGGGGATCATCGCCATCGGCGTCATCCTGCTGGCGGCCATCGCGGTGGTGGCGATCGGGCGGGTGATCGACTACGACTCCCAGCCGATGCTCGCGCTGGCCTGGCCCTTCCTCCGATTCACCTTCATCGTCTTCGCCTGCGGCCTGTCGATCCTGCGCCCGCCGCCTTTTCTGCGTGCGGCGTGATCGTCGCCCGTCGATCCCCGGCTACTGCATCGACGTCCCGGCCGGCGACACGACGTACCACAGGCTGAGCGCCCCCTGGCCGCTCGCGGTCCCAGCGGCCTCATCCCCGGCGAAGTAGTACAGCGGATGTTCAGCATACGTCACCTGGGCCCGGCCGTCGTCGCGCAGTGTGATGCCCAGCAGCGCGGCGTCGACGCCCTCGCCCGCCAGCGGCGTCGCATCGGTCAGCGCGGGGGGCCAGGTGCCGGTGCAGGCGTCGGTGCACGTGCTGCGGCTGGTGGTATCGCGTTGGAACAGGTACAGCGTGCGACCCTCTCCGTCGACCAGGTGCGGGCCGAGCGCGGAATCCTCCGCCACCGCCAGTGTCAGCCCGCGCTTGGCGGGTGCCGCCGCGGGCCGGGCGGCCGTCGGGGCGCCCTCGCTCGATCCTTCCGAGGCCGACCCTCCGGTGGCGTTCGCCGGAGCGGCCGGCTGGGCGGTCGCCGACAGTTGGGCGGAGGCTTCGGCCGCGGCATCCTCGGCACCGGCCTCGCCCGGTTCATCGGTCAGGTCCCCCGCAGGAACTTCGGTCGCCTCCCCAGCGGGCTCCTCCGCTCCGTCGACCCACTCCACGGTCGAATAGGTGGTCACGTCCTCCTCGGAAGCCGGCGGCATGTCGTCGAGTTCCGGCGGCGTACAGGCGGCCAGTGTCCCGGCCAGCACCAGCACCATCAGCGCGGCGCGGCCGAGCTCCCAGTCGAGCCGGTGCATGTACGTCGTCAACCTTGTCGTCAGCGGCTTTGTCGACATCGCCTTCCTCCTTGTCAGCCAGCGATCACGGCGCCGCGGGATCGACCGGAGCGGCTGCCTGCCGGTCCGACCCGCGAGATCGGGTGCGTGGGCGGCCCAATTGTGCCGGAAAGCGCCGTGAATCGCCAAGTTCCAATTGCATTAACTCGTGCATCGACGCTAGGCTTGCCGCTCGCCGGTGACCGATGCTCCGGCTAGACCACGGCGCGCCGGCCTTGGCCGCCTATCACACGTCCAAGCACATGGCCTGGAACCCGCGCCAGATCGAGATGGGGCGCGACGTCCGGGACTGGGCGGCGCTGGCTGAGCCGGAGCGCGACGTCGTGACGCGGCTGCTCTACCTCTTCGGCGCGGCCCAGTCCACGGCGCTCGTCCACCTCCCGGCGCTGTCGGTGGCGCTGGCGCGGCGCGCGGCCCCGCCGGGCGACCTCGTCGCCGCCGCGGCCCAGCTCGCCGAGGTCGCGCGGCACGTCGATGCCTACGACCGCTGGCTGGTCGAGCTGGCCGGCGATATCGAGCCGCCGCTCTTCGCCGCCGATCCCCACTACCGCGCGCTGATCGAGGAGGATCTGCCGGCCTGGCTGGACATGCTGCTCGCGGACGACGGCGACGCGGCGCTGATGCGCGCGCTTTGCACCTGCCATCTCGTCGTCGCAGGCGTGCTGATCGAAGCCGGCCACGCCGCGCTCGCCGCCGCCCTGCGCCGGCACGAGCTTCTGCCCGGCCTGTGCCTGATGCTGGACTACGTGCGCCGCGATGTCGCCCGGCACGCGGACGTCGGGGCGGGCTGGCTGGGGGCGTTGGTCGGGATGGTGGGGGAGGGCGGTCCTGGGTCCGGCGATGCGGCAGGGTCGGGGGACGGCGCCGGGGAGGGGAATCATCCCCTGCCAGCGGACGACGCCGGGTCAAGAGATGATCCCGGGTCTGGCAGTGATCCCGGGCCAGCGACCGGCGCCGCGCCTGGGGATGTGCCCGGATCATCTGGGGAAGAGATCGCGGCCGACCGGGTCACCGTGGACGCGCTCCGCACCTTCCTCGGGCCGAGGCTGCGCTTCGTCGCGGGCAGCTTCGCGGCGGCCTTCGCGCCCTGGGGGCAGTCGATCCCGCTGGGAATCGACCTTGGCCAGCTCGCGGAAGACGCGCGAAGGCAGCTTGGGGCGCGGATGGAGGGGATTGGGCCGTCCTGACAGATCCCTCAGCCTATTCCAGACCCTCCGCCTCGAGCGCCTGCATGAAGTTCCGCTTGCGCCAGTGCCGCTCGCGCAGGGCGAGGTAGCGCGTCTGGAACGCCGGCTCGGCGCCGCCGCGCACGGCGAGCTCGCGCAGGTCGCCCAGGCGCTGGGCGGCGTCGGCATAGCCTTGGGGAGTCCGACCCTCGATCCACTGTTCGGTCTCGGCCCAGGCGCGGTCGCCGCGGCCGGCCAGCACCGCGATCCGGGCTTCCCTGGCCGCCGCCGCCTCGACCGCGCGGCGCTGGCGCTCGGCCTCCGCACGGCGTGCTTCCTCCGCGCGGCGCACCTTGCCCACCCGCTCGACGGCGCCGCGCAGCTCCGCGACGGTTCGGCGCGGGAGCGATTGGCCGGCGGCGACCGGCATGCGGGCGACCATGTCAGCCCGAAAGCGCCGCCGCAGCTCGGCGCCGATGCCCGCGGCACGATCGCCGCCGGCGGCTTCGACAAGGAGCGCGTCCTTCTCGGCCGCCGGCAGCGCGGCGATCCAGTCCGCGATCCCGGCGGCGTCCGCCTTGACCGCCGGGCTGGCTTCCGCGGCGGCGCCGACCAGGTCCGGGTCGATGCGCAGGAACTCGACGAGCCGCGCCTGGCCGGCGGGCAGGTCGGCTAGGCCGGGCGGCACGGGTGGTTCGACGGCATCGTCTTCGACCTCGTGATGCTGGACGCCGATCAGCCAGCCAATGTACAGCGGGCGCTCGTCGCCGTGCAGCAGGTCGCCGCGGACGGAGGTAAGCAGCGACATCCAGACCTCGCCTTCCTCCCATTCGCCCCAGCCGTCCCCGTCCTCCTCCCAACTGTGGAAGTCCAGCACCACGTGCTCGGCCGTCTCGTCGATATCGAAGTAGTCTTCCACCAAGTAGGGTCGGACGGCGGCCACGTCGATCGCGCGCCGGGGCAGGCGGAGCATGAGCTGGCGCGTGGCCCAGTTGGTGACGTAGACCATCGCGTCGAAGTAGTCCCGCATCAACGCGCGCTCATCGCCGCCGAAGCTGCCGAAGTGGTAGACGTTGCTCAGCCGCGTCGACGTGATCTCGGCGCGCGTCGAGATGCGCCGCAGCGCGCGCATCTGCTCCTCAGTCAGCGGACGGTCGAGGGCGGCGAACTCGTAGTATTGGTACTCGCTCATGGTGATATCATCTTGATGGAGGGGCGGCAAGCGCCTGTACGAGTGATCAAGCACATGGCGTTGATTCTCGGGCGCCAATGATCCAAGGCCGGCGTACGGTGCGCGCCACGACAGATTCGCCAAATCAAGTTGCAGATTTTAATGCCGAACGTCAACGGCACCGGCGGGTCGCTACGCGCCCCATTATGCCGCTACGCGGCACCAGAGGCCAGTGCTACTCAGAGATGGGGGACCCCACGACACACCGACAACCGACGAAGTACGAGCGGTCGCTCGGAAGACTGTAGCGGAACGCCGCGCGAGCAAGGTCTTGGTCGCTGTACCACGACCCCCCGCGCAACACACGCCAGTCATCGCCGGAGGTGCCGATGTTGGCGGGCTTCTCAGACTCGTTCAAGCACCACTCCCATACATTACCGGCCATGTCTAGCACGCCAAAGGGCGATGCGCCGCCCGGATAGATTCCCACGGCAGTGGTCTGCCCGACGACACCTTCATTGGTGTTTGCCTTGCGAGCGTCCCAAGCAGACCCCCACGGCCACTCGCGCGCGTCCGTTCCCCGTGCTGCCTTCTCCCACTCCTCCTCGGTCGGCAGACGCGCCACCATGCCCCGTGGCAAATCGCCAGCTTCGCTCAGTATGTGAGTCAACCAGCGGCAGAACGCCACCGCGTCGTACCACGACACGGTCTCTCGTGGATGGTTTGAGCTTGGCCACCACGCTTCACCCGGCGCCGCCTCCCATTTGAAAAGCCCCTTCCACCACCGATCGTTTGCATATCCCTCCGGATCGTCGATGAACGCCTGGAACTGCGCATGCGTCGCAGGGTAGCGCGCGATCCAGAAGGTCTCCTCGATCTCAGCGCTTCCTTCCTGGTAGCGGAAACGGCCCACCGGAATCTCCACCCAGTCGATGTCGGGGATACGCAGCTCGGTATCCGGACGGCGGGTTACGCTCACGCCCTTGCGGTTGTCTAACGGCAATCCATCCAGCTCCAGCGCCCCAAGCTCGCGCCCGATCGCTGCTCGCGCCGCTGGCTCGGGATCGCGACGCAGGTCGATCAGGCGGGGCAGCCAGGCGTCGCGCAGGCGGATCAGCGTGTCGGGCGGGGTGCGTGCGCCGCTGCGGCGGATACATTCGGAGGCCACCTCGGGATTCGCGTCGGCAAGCCAATCCAGCACCGGCGCGCAGTCCTCGGTGTACAGCCCGGCGAGGAGGATCGCGGCTTCCTCCCAGCCCGGGCGCTGCCACCAATGGTCCGGCGGCCACAATTCTCGGGCGTGGAGCCGTTTGGCCGCGATCTCGTCTTTCATGCGTCGCGCGGCGAAATACTCTTGGAGAAGTTGGTGCGTGAACCTGACGGTGGTGCCGGACTCCAGCAGGCTGGCGCTGCTAGCTTGGTAAAGCTGCTGCTCGGTGAGCAGCGGACCCTCCGCGGCGACCCTTGGCAACGCGGTCTGGCCACTGCTGTCGCCGGTGCCGGATTGTGCCTGCGTTTGCATCTCCCACGCCAGGGCACTCAAGGCCCCGACGAGGTCGGCCGCTTCGTCCAGACTCTCCGTGATGATGCCCTCGCGTGCAAGAAGCACGGTGACGAACCGTTGAAAGAGGTCGCCGCGGTTGGCCGGGATCTCGTCGTCCGCATCGAAGATGTCGACCAGCATCCATAGCATGTACGGGTTCCCGGCCAGGTGCATCAACCCGCGCGGATTGCGCACTTCCTCGCGCCAAATGGTGTCCTGTGGCCCTGTGGTCTTGGACCAGACGTTTGGGTTCTCCCTCGGGATGTCCGGCAGCGTCCAGAACTGCTCGAAGGTGGCACCACGATCTCGCCAGACCTTCCACACGTCGTACACTTTGTCGCCACCCGCTAGCGCCCAAAACATCGTCATCCCGCGGCTGCTGGTCGGTTCGAGGTTGCCTGGCGCGAGTGGGTCGCCCTTGACTTCGCCGTCCAGGTACTTCGTGACGAATTCGATCACCCGCAGCGGGTCCAGCGGCTGGATCGTGATGCGGTCCAGACCGAGGTCGCTCTCGCCCGCGTAGTCCAGCTCGCGGCAGGAGACCAGGGCGCGGAGCTTGGGGTGGGCGGCGAGCAGGCGCTTGATTTGGGCGACGCCATCCGGAACCTGCCCCTCGTTCAGCCCATCCAGGAGCAGCAGCAGGCGCTCCTCGGTGATCAGGCTCTGCAAGTCCGCCCCCAGCGGACCCATGCCCGTCGCGGCAAAGGCTTCCAGCGATTGCTCCGCATCCACCCACTTACCCAGCGTGACCAGGACGGGGATCGGCGCCATGCCATCGTTCAGCGCCGATTCGATGGCGTCGCGGGCCACTTTCCACAGCGTCGTTGTCTTCCCCGCTCCGGGCTCGCCGAGCAGCGCCGCGCGCCGGCTCTCCGCCAGCGCGGTGAGGATGTCGTCGAAGCGCTGTGCCTCGCCGAGTGGCATCGCCTCCGGGCCGCAATCCTCGCGTGGCCGAGACCTGAGCAGGCGCAGCTCCGGGCGCATCACGATCGGCGCCACCGGCGTTGCCGCCGCACCGCGCCCATCCCGGCGGCGCTGCGCCTTGCCAGCCATATGTGTGTAGCGTTCGAGGTGCAGCAGCTCGTCCATCTCCAACCTCTGCAGATACTCGACCTCCAGATCGCGCCGCGCGCGCGGGCGGCCGATGGTCGCTTCCAGCCAAGCGATCAGCGCGTCGCGGCGCACGGCCTCGTCCCCCTCGCCGATCAACAGATCCGCCAGCAGCACCGCCAGCGCCGCGCGCCCGTCCTCGAGCCGCCCGAGCTCCAACAGCACCCCCATGCAGCGCGTGGCGAAGTCGCGCGGATGGCCCGCGAGATCGAGCGGCAGGGTGCCGGGATCGCGCGGGTAGACGGCTGTTTTCAGCAGCGACAGTCGCTCTTCTTTGAAACGCACGTGCGGGATCAGGAGGTCGATGATCTCCGCGAAAGGATTGCCGCCGGAAGCATGGGGGTTGGTGTTCATCGGATGACCAAGCGCTGGCCTTTAGTGTATCATAACCGGCACCGCCGGGCGCTCGTGCCGCGTCGTATCGCCTTGCCAAGCGCTCACCACCAGGAGACCTCTTATGACCTTTAGACTGGAGCGCGACGACTTTCGCGCGCTGCTCAAGATCGTCGAGCGCCACCCCTCGTTCGCCAACGTTCGCGACCGCCGGCGGCTGCTCGATGCGGCGTTCGAGGGCGAGCCGCGGGGCAAGACCGTCATCGCCAACATCGACATCGACGGCAACCCGCGTGATGTCGCCGTGGAGGTCGTCAGCCAGCTCCAACAGTTCGGCGGGTTGGCCTACGGCCGCTCGGCGCTGGGGGTCTTCCTCAACGAGCTGCTCGACCGGATGGGTGAAGCCGAGGACGAGGCGTTCATCCGCGCGCTGTTCGCGCGCTACCCGCTGGATCGGCCGGTGATCGCCGCGCCGCCGCTGGTGGGGTGGAAGGGCGGCGAAACTTCGTCGGCCGTCGATGAGAGGATCATCGGCGAGAACACGCTGCGCGACATCCGCTACCTGGAGCAGGGGCTGCGGGCGGCGCGGGCGGTGATACGGATCGCGCTGGCGGACGGCACGGGCTCGGGCTTCATGATCGCGCCAAACCTGATCATGACCAATCATCATGTGATCCACAGCCAGGAGGAAGCGGCGACCGCCGCATACTGGTTCAACTTCCAGCTCGACGTGGACGGCCGGCCGCTGACGGCCCAGGTGACGCAGACCGCCAAGGACGGCCTGTTCTACACCCAGCCGGAGCTGGACTTCACCGTGGTGCAGATCGACAACGCGCCGGACTTCGGGTCGTCGCTGCCGCTGCGGAGCCGTGACATCCAGGTCGATGACCGGGTGGCGATCATCCAGCACCCCGGCGGCAACTTCAAGAAGATCGCGATGCAGGGCAACTTCGTGGCCTACGCCGATGCGCGCGTGGTCCAGTACTACACCAGCACGATGCCCGGCTCGTCGGGCTCGCCGGTGTTCAACGAAGCCTTCGAGGTCGTCGCCATCCACCACCAGGGCGGCATGTTGGAGGAGCCGGGGACGAACCGCCGCTACTTCCGCAACCAGGGCGTGACCATGCGCGCCGTGCTGGGCGACCTGAAGCAGAATGCCGCCGCGATCTACGCCGCGTGCATCGGCGCGGGCGGCGGTGCGGGGTGATAAAATCCCGGTCATGAGCAGATCCGCGCGCGGCTTGATCACACGCATCGGCGACGTGCTGGCGCCCGAGTTTGGTGACGTCCGGACGCGAGATCGCTGGTTGCGCCGGGCGCTGGCAGATTCGCCGGAGCTGCGCCGGGTGCTGGACGTTGATGGCGATCCCGCCGAAGCCACAGACCACATCGTTCTGCAGTTGCTCTTGAAGCATGGTGAGCCAGGACGACAGGCGGTGCTCAACCTGCTTGAAGACTACGCCGACCGCTATCCGGGCATGGTACAAGACCGTGGGGTGGATGTGCTTGTGGCGGAGGTCGCCGAGTTCCGGCCGGGTGGCCCTGCTGTCCGCGCGGCGGGGCCGGCGCGCATGGGCGATGGGTGGCGGCCGAAGCTGTTCATCAGTTACCGCCGAACGGACTGGCCGTTCACACAACGGTTGAAAGCGGACTTGGAGCAAAGGTATCCGAGCGACATCTTCATGGATTTGGACAGCGTCGACGAGGCCGACTTCGAGCGGAGCATCATGACGAACCTCAAAGCTGCCGATGTGGTGCTGGTCGTCGTCTCGGAAGCCACCTTCGCGCCGCGCATCCGGGATGACAGCGACTGGGTGCGCCGTGAGATCGCGCTGGCACTGGACACGGGCAAGTCGATCGCGTTGGCGTGCATAGGATCTTGCGGGCTGCCGACGGACTTGCCGGAGGACATCCGTGACATCACTCGGATGCAGGGTATTCAGTTCTACCCGGAACCCGAGTTGTGGGATGGCACCATGCGCCGCTTGGCTGCACACCTGGAGCAGATCGTCAAACCCGGGGCTGCCACGGGGAAGAGGCATGAGGGTCGACCAAGACCAGCGGCCGCTCCGACACGGCGGTCGAACCCCGAGACGTTGCAGGAGGCGCTACGCCACTTGAACGCGGGCAACTATGACGAGGCGATTCCGCTGCTCACTGATTTGCAGAGCGGCGGCTACAGGTTGCCGCTTGTCGACGACCTGTTGGCAAAGGCGACCGCGGCACGCGACAGGCGGCTTCGCGAGCAGGAAGCACAGGCCGAGTATGAGGTGATCGATCTGTTGTTGAAGATCGATCTCAACTTCGAGCAAGCGAGGATGGAGTGGCAGAGCTTCGTAAAGGAATTCCCGGAGTTCGGCGACCCCGCCGACATCGCCGATCGAGTCAAGACCCCCCAGCAGCGCACCCTGGACGTCATTCTCGATGCGCATCGCCCGCCCCAAGAACGCGCCGAAGCCGGCCGTGAGCTCGCCCGCTTGGGCGATGATCGACCAGGTGTCGGCCGGACGGCGGAGGGACTGCCACACATCCTGTGGGTGCCGATCCCTGCGGGCAAGTTCATCATGGGCAGTGACAAGGGCTCGGGACCGAACCAAGATCCTGCGGCACACGACGACGAGACGCCGCGCAAGACCATCGATCTTCCGGCCCTCAGCATCGCGCGTTTCCCCACCACCGTGGCGCAGTTCAGGCCATTCGTCGAAGGCGACGGGTACGCCAATCCGGCCTACTGGACCAGGGCTGGTTGGGGGGAGAGGGGAAAGCGTTCGGAGCCGGACTTATGGCAAGACTCGCGCTGGGCCATCGACAATCATCCTGTCGTCGGCGTCTCCTGGTACGAAGCCGCTGGCTGACGGCGCGCCTGCGGGAGGCGGGTCAGCTCGGGGCCGACCTTGAAGTGAGACTGCCGTCTGAAGCCGAATGGGAGAAAGCAGCTCGGGGCACCGATGGGCGGATCTACCTGTGGGGGAACACCTTCGACGCCGCGCGGTGCAACGTAGGCGAGACGGGGATTGGGCGGACGACCGCGGTGGGGATGTTCCCATTGCCGGCGGGCAGCCCGTGGGTTAAGCAAGATCACGGGCCGCCTCTGGACTTGAGCGGCAACGTGTGGGAGTGGTGCGCGACGGCGTGGGCGGATCGCTACATACATGAGAAAGCTGACAATGGTCGGGAAGGCGATCGCCGGCGTGTGTTGCGCGGGGGGTCGTGGTACTACCTCCAAGACTATGCTCGCGCGGCGGCCCGCTTCAGCTTACATCCGGACCACCGTACGTCCTTCGTCGGTTTTCGGTGTGTCGTGGGGTCCCTCATCTCTGAGTAGCGCTGGCCTCTGGTGCCGCGTAGCGGCATAGATGGGGCGCGTAGCGACCCGCCGTTGACGTTGCCGGTGCCGTTGGGGCATTAAAGGCTGCAACTTGATTTTCAGCCCGACCGGCGTAGGGCTACTCGCTGAGGCTGGCGAAGCGTGCTATCCTATGTGCCGGG
>CAZCJG010000122.1:0-12076 GCA_964498575.1 uncultured Anaerolineales bacterium
TGCTCAACTCCAACGGCCACGTGTCCGAGGGCAGCGCCGAGAACGTGTTCATCGTGCGCGACGGCATCGTTTCCACGCCGCCGGTCACCGACAACATCCTCGAGGGCATCACCCGCGAAGTGGTGATCGACCTGTGCCGGCACGAGCTGGGCCTGCCGGTCGAGGAGCGCTCGATCGACCGCTCCGAGCTGTACGTCGCCGACGAGGTGTTCTTCACCGGCACCGGCGTGCAGATCGCGGCGATCATTGAGGTCGACCGCCGCCCGGTCGGCACCGGCGCGATGGGGCCCGTGGTCCGGGCGCTGCGGGATCTGTACTTCGAGATCGTGCGCGGCCGCGTCCCACGCTATCGCGCCTCGTGCACGCCGGTCTACCTCGAGGCACCGCCGGGCCGGCCGATCGCGGCGCCGCTCGGCCGGGCGGTCGAGACGGCGGTGGGGGCGGCGGTCGTGGTGTGAGCGCGCCGCGTGGCCTCGCCGGCCTGCTCGCCGGCCTCGGCCTGGTCGCCCTGGTCGGCCTGCTTTTCGCCCCGACGCTCGGCTGGCTCGTCCGCTCGTGGTGGGTCCATCCCTACTATGCCCACGGCCTCGTCATGCCCGCGGTCGCCGCCTGGTTCGCCTGGCGCGCGCGGGCCGGGTGGCGGGCCGGGCAGCCGTCGGACCTGGGGCTGGGCCTGATCGCCGCGGGCATCGCCCTGCATCTGGCCGCCCTGGGTTGGGCGATCTTCCCGCTGTCGGCGCTGGCCCTGCTCCTGGTGCTGGGTGGGCTGGCGCTGGTCGTCGGCGGCCCGCCCGCGCTGCGCTCGGTCGCCTTCCCGCTGCTCCTCCTGGCCATCGCCATCCCCTTGCCCCTGGCCGAGCGCGCGGCGCCTTTCCTGGCGGCCGCTGTCGCGCGCCTCGCGGCCACCGGTGCGGCCGCTGCGGACATCGCGGTCACCCGCACCGGAGCCGAGATCGCGGTGGCGAACGGGTCCTTGGTGATCGGGGCGCCGTGCAGCGGGCTGCGCTCGCTGGTCGCGCTCTTCACGCTGGCGGTGGTGCTGGCGGGGGTGTCCAGCGGCCCGCGCCTGCAGCGCGGCTTGCTGGTGGGCCTGGCGATCCCGCTCGCGCTCGCCGCCAACCTGCTGCGCGTGACGGCGCTCGTGTGGGTGGCCGGCACCTTCGGCGTCGAGCAGGGCCTGGCCTTCTTCCACGGCCCGTCGAGCCCGATCCTGTTCGCCCTGGCGGCGGCCGGATTGGTCGCCGCCGGCCGCTGGCTGGGTTGCGATGTCGGCCGTTCGCCCGCCGTCTGAGCCGGCCGCGGTGCCGGCGGGCGGATGGGCCGTGCTCGCCGCCGAGGCCGCCGATGCGCGCCGGCGGCTCCGGCGGCGCCGCCTGGCGCTGGCGGCGGGGATCATCGCGCTGGGCATCCTGGCGATGTGGCCGGTCACGCGCCCGCCCGCGCCGCCGCTCATCCCCCCGGCGGCGGGCACGGTGGTGTTCGTCGACACCGCCGGCTGGTACCGGCGCACTCCGGACGAGGTGGCGGCGATCTCGCCCTTCGACCTGTCGCTCGACGGACTGCCGGCGGGCTTGCCGATGGAGATCGGCGCCTGGCGCGGCAGCCCGCGCGCGCACGATCCGGCGGTCGACCAGTGGTTCCGCGATCCCGACGTGGTGATCGAGCGGACCTACCTCCGCGCGGATGGCGAGCGCGTGTGGCTCTCGGCCTTCGGCAGCCGCGGCGACAAGAGCTTCCACTTGTTCGAGCACACCCCCGAGACCTGCTATCCGATGGGCGGCTGGCTGATCGACCGGATCGGGGTTGCGCGGCTCGCGCGCGGGCCGCGGCCGCTGCCGGTCAACCAGGGCCTGGCCACGGGCGCGAAAGGCCGGCTGGCCTTCATGTACTGGTACGTCTGGCCTACTCCGGCGCGCGACACCGCCCAGGGCGTCCTGTCGATCCGGCTCGCCGCGCCGGTGCGGCGCGACCCCGCCGCGACCCTGGCCATGCTCGCCGAGGACTTCATGCCCGCGCTCTTCCCACGCACCCTGGCCTGGAGCCGGTTCTGAGGTGGACTTCCGGCCGGCCCCGTCGCGGGGCCTGCTCATCGGCTTCGGCCTGCTGGCCACCGGGGTAGCCCTGGAGCTGGCTCTGGCTCTGGCCGCGCGCGCCGCGGGCCTGGGCCCGCGCGCGGCGGTGCTCGGGCTGGTCGCGGTGGGCCTGCTGCCGCTCGTCGCGATCGTGGCCTACTGGGTCTGGGGCCTGGCCAGCCTGCGCTACGGCATCAGCCGGGACGGCATCGTCATCCACTGGGCCGCCAGCCGCCAGATCGTGCCGATGGAGTCGATCACCCATGTCCTGGCCGGGCGGCCCTACGCCGGCGGCCTGCGCGGCCTGCGCTGGCCGGGGCACGAGGTCGGCCGCACGACCATCCGCGACGACGACGATCACCCCCACCCGACCCTGGTCTACGCCACCACGCCGCCGGACGGTCAAATCGTGATCATCACCCCGTCGCTCGCCTACGCGATCTCGCCGGCGGACCGCGCCGCCTTCATCGACGACTTCAAACAGCGCCGGCGGCTCGGGCCGGTGCAGCGGCTCGACCAGCAGACCGACCAGGCGCGCTGGGCGCGGCTCGCCTTGTGGCACGATCCGCTCGGCCTCGGCTTGCTCGGCGTGGGCGTCCTGCTCTGCGCGCTCGGCTTCGCCGCCATCGCCTGGCTCTACCCGAGCCTGCCGCCGGAGCTGGCCCTGCAGTATCGCTACGACCCGGTCGTCAACGGCGACGTCCCCGGCACGCTTCAACCGCTGGCCGCGATCTGGCGCCTGCCCTGGATCGGCCTGGCGCTCTTGGCCGGCAACGCGGTGCTGGCGCTGCTGGTCCACCGCCGGGCGCGCCTGGGGGCGCTGCTCCTCATCACCGGCGCGATCTTCGTCCAGGTCGCGCTGCTCGTCGTCCTGGCGCGGGTGACCTGAGCCGTGAGCCGCGCCGTGATCGGATGGAACCACCGTCCGCTTGATCCACCGTCCGCTTGATCCACTGGGAGGCAGCTCGTGACCCGCATCGACCGCATCGGTATCGACCTCGGCACCGCCAGCATGGCCGGACCGCACGCCGCCGCGGCCGCCGCCGCCGGGGCCGGCATGGCGCGCGTGCGCTTCGCGCTCGAGGGCCGGCCGATGCCCGACGCGGGCTTCCTGGAAGCGGCGCGCTCGACGGTCTCCGCCTTGCGCGCGGCCGGGCTCGGCATCCTGGCGGTGCTGGACAGCGACCTGACCGTCGCGCCCGAGGGCATGGGCGCCTTCGAGGATCGCCCGCCCGGCCCGCTGGCCCAGGCCTGGACCGACGAGATGGCCACCAATGTCGCCGAGCTCGTCGCCAGCCTCGGCGACGCGGTCACCGCCTGGGAGATCTTGCCCGCGCCCAACCGCGGCGCCCCGCCGCGGATCGCGCCGGCGCGCTGGGCGGCGCTGGTGGCCGATTTCGCGGCGGCCGCGCGCGGCGTGCTGCCGGGCGCGCGGATCATCGCCGGCGGCCTGGTCACCGACGACGATGACGATGGGGTGGATTACCTGGTCGCGGCCTACCGCGCGGCGCTCGGCGCCGGGATCTGGAGCGCCGAAGCGCCGCCCTTCGACGCGATCGGCCTCCAGCTCTTCCTGCTGCCGGACGGCGGCGCCACCGAAGACGACGTGGCGGCGACCCTGCGCGAGCGCGTGCGGCGACTGTGGCGGGTGATGGAGCGCTTCGAAGGAAGCGACCGGGCCCGCGAGCGCGGCCTCTACGTCACCGGGTTGGCCTGGGACGCCGACCGTGTCGGCGCCGACGTGCAGGCGCGCGACGTCTGGACCGCGCTCGACGTCTTGACCAGCGAGCCGATCGTCAAGCACGTGATCTGGACCGGCTTGACCGACGCCAACCCGCACGCAGGGGGCGCGACCGGCCTGTACCGCGGTGCCAGCATCGTGCCCAACGACCGCCGCTGGGCCTGGAACGCCTTCAACGACTTCGCCCTCTACGCCCGCCAGATCAGCCCGGCGCCGTCGGCGGTCGACCTGCTCGAATCGCCGGAGGCCGGCGCAGAGCCGGCCGCGGACGCCGAGTTGGCCGCGGACGCCGAGCCGCATCTCGTGGATTCAGAGTCCGCCGCTGGCGAGGGTGACGCCCTGGACGCCACCATGGTGCTGGTCGTGCCCGACAGTCCCGAGGCGGCATCCGCCGCGGAGCCCGCGCCGCTCAAAGCGGAGGAGGGCATGGCTTGGCCGGCGGCGGCCGCGGCTGCCGGGACGCTGGTCGCCGTGCTGCACGCGGCTGACCAGGAGGCGCAACCAACACCGGAGATCGCGAAGGGTGACACACTGCCGCTCATACTGGCACCTGTCGGTGAGGCAGCGTCGCAAGTCGATCAGGCGCCGCCGGTCGGCGCGATGCCAGAGGATGCTGCGGCACCGGAGGTCGACGAAGCGCTGCCTGTCGGCGAGGTCGCGCCAGGGGACGAGGTGTCTCCGATCGATGAGGCGCTGCCAGTTGGCGAGATCGCGCTAGACGAGGCGCCCCAGATCGGCCTGGTGCCCGCCGTGGACGGGGCATCGCAGGTCGATGGGGATGAGACCATCGAGTTCCGCATCCCCGACGTGGCGGAGGTCTTGCGAGGCCAGGGGCTGGACGGCCCGCGCCTCGCTGCCGCCCTGGAGGCGATCCGCCTCAAGTACGGGGGCCATGAGTGGCTCAGGCCCGGCGCCTACCGGGTCGCGATCCCGGCCGCCGCGGCCGCGCCGATCGAGCAGCCCGGCCTGACCAACCAGCAGGTGATCAGCGCGTTGTACCGCGCCGGCGGCGGCACCTGGCGGCTGTTCGATCGCGCGGGCCTCAGCCTGGGCGACCTGGCCGCGCGGCGCAGCCAAGCCTATGCCGGACCGCCGATCACGGCGCTGGAGGCGCTGAGCGAGGACGAGCGGCAGGCGATCGGGCGGGAGCTGGGGCAGGTGTCCTGAAGCGCGGTGGCCCGGCCGGCGATACGCGCCGGTCCCTCCGTCACGCCGCGGCGGGTGCCGCCTGGGCCGCCGCGCGGCGCCCGTTGCGCCACATCTCGACCAGCAGCGCCGTCGGGCCGACCAGGAACAGCGCGTAGTAGGGCGCGTGGACGATCTGCATCAGCCTGAAGATGCACTCGACCAGGGCGACCAGGAAGACCACCAGGATCTGGCCGCGGCGCGTGCTGACCGTGGTCTTGGGGTCGGTGACCATGAACAGCGTGAAGAGCTGGTACATCGGTCCGGTGATCGGGGCGATCTCGGCCAGGAGCGGGTTCTTGTAGACCGTCATCACGGCCAGCACCGAGCCGGTGGCCGCCCAAACCCCCGCGAGCTGGCTGAAGCCTAGGAGCGAGGCGCGCAGCGCGGCGAAGCCGAGGAAGGAGAGGATGTAGGTCACCGAGATGTGCAGGCGGCGGAGGCGGTACAGGATCGTGAAGCCGATGGTCCAGATGATCGCGTTGACGAAGAACGCGTTGCCCCATTGGATGCTCAGGCTGGCGACCGCCGCCGGCGCGAGGATGAGCATCATCACGATGCCGAAGTTCGAGGGGTTGAAGATGTGCCGGCCCCGGACGCGAATCGCGTACTTCGAGGTGATCGTGAGCGCGCTGCACAGCGCGTAGGGCCAGAAGTAGGGTGAGCGCACCAACATGCCCACGCTGATGCCCGAGACGTAGGCGCTGGAAAGGTGCGGCCAGCGGCCGAAGACGAGCTTCGACAGGACGATCTCGAAGCCGATCGCCGTCACGATCGCCAGCCCCGTCTTCCACGGGCTCTCGAGCACCCCGAGCGCCAAGTGCCCGCCGAGCAGGATCAAGGTGACGAGGATCGGCGGCCCGTAGCGGATGTCCAGGCCCGGCCGCTTGGCGGGCTGGGCCACGGCCGGCGACGCGTCGACGGGCGGCGCGCCGGGCGGGATCGAAGGGACCGAGGTAGGGGCGTTGGTGGTCATCGCGAGATCTCCCTGTGCTTGGACCTATTGGCCCGAAGCCGCGCCGGTCACGCCGGCTCCTTGATGTGGTGCAACTGGTTGGGCGCGGGCGCCTCGATGGTCTGCTCGCGGCCCGAGGGCCAGCGGATGGTGACCTTGTCGACCGCCGCGTCCGGACCCAGGCCGAAGTGCAGCCGGTGCTGGTTCTGGGCGCAGAAGCCGCTCGCGCTCTGCACTTCCTGGAGCTGCTCCTGGCCGTTCCAGAAGACGCGCACCTGGGCGCCGATCGCGTCGCGGTTGCTGGCGCCGCCCTCTAGCTCGAAGCCGATCCAGTCCGCCCCGGGCGCGACGGTGTTCTTGTAGACCAGGAGCGGGCCGTTCTGGTGGGCGACGATCACGTCCAGCACGCCGCGGTTCCACAGGTCGGCCAGCGCCACCGCGCGGCCGTCGAAGGTCTCGTTCACGCCGACCAGGGGGGCGACGTCGACGAAGTGGCCCGCGCCGTCGTTGAGCCAGACGCGCTTCTGCTGGTAGCCCGACAAGCTCATGTCGCCCATCGGCGGCCAGTGGGCGGCGTCCGAGATGATCGCGCTGTTGCCGCCGGCGACCTTCGAGAAGTTGTACCAGTAGCTCGCGTCGGGGCTCGCCGAGACGTAGCCGTTGGTCAGGAACAGGTCCTGGTGGCCGTCGTTGTTGAGGTCGCCGAACTGGGCGCCGAAGCTCCAGCCGCCGAGCTCCACCCCGACCGCCTCGGCCAGGTTGTCGAACTTCGTCGCCTCGCCGCTGGTTCCCGCGCGTGGGGCAAACAGGCTGTTGCCCTGGATGAGGACGCCTTCCTCGCTGATGTTGGTCAGGTACATCGCCAGGCGCCCATCGTTGAAGATGTCGCCGAAGGCCACGTTCATCCCGCTCTTGGGCCGCTCGCCGATGCCGTTGTCGGCGCCGATCTCGGTGAAGCGCCCCTGCGCGTCGATGGCGTAGTGCTCCGGCACGCCGTAGTCGTTGGCGATCACCAGGTCCGGCCGGCCCGTGCCGCGCAGGTCCGCCGCCGCCGCCGCCAGCGCCCAGCGCCGGCTGTCCAGGCCGACCTCGGCGCCGACCTCCTCGAACTTTCCGCCGCCGAGGTTGTGGTACAGGTACTTGCGCCCGCCATTCTGGGCATATTCGAAGCTCTCGGGCATCATGCGCGTGTTCTCGAGATGCCAGAGGTCGACGTTCTCGTCGTAGTAGCCGCCGATGAACAGGTCCAGGCGTCCGTCGCGATCGTAGTCGAACCAGACCGCGCTGGTGGCGTTGGCCCATGCGGGCAGGCCGGCCTGCTCGGTGACCCGCGTGAAGCCGGCGCCCGCGTCGTTGTGGAACAGCTCCGGCCGGCCCCACTTGTTGACGTACAGGTCGGGGTAGCCGTCGTTGTCGTAGTCGCCCCACAGCGCGCCGGTGGTCACCCCGGTCCCGGGCTGGTTGAGCTCCGCCACGCCCAGCGCCGCCGCGACATCCTCGAAGCGCCCGTCGCCCAGGTTGCGGTACAGCCGGTTGGCGCTGCCTTCGGCGCTGTTGGACACGTACAGGTCGTTCCAGCCGTCGCGATCGAAGTCGGCGACCGCGACGGCGGCGCCCATCGAGGCGATCTGCGGCATGATGTGGTCGAGCTTTGCGTCGAAGCGCGGGATGCCGTGCTGGAAGGCCAGCCCGGCGTCCGCGGCGACCTCGGTTAGCTCGAAGCCGTAGCGTTCCAGGCTGCCGGCCCCGTCCGCCGCCGGCTGCGCGCCGCCGCCGGTCGACCAGCGCGACAGCAGCACGGCGGCGGCCAGGAGGCCGACCAGGAACACGCCGAGAACGATGCGAGGCAAGTGGTTCTTCATCTTCAGCGACACCTTCGAGGCCGCTCAGCCGGGCGGGGCGCGCCCTGGGGCCAAATGGATTTACGTGAGAAGCCCCCGGACAAAGGCACGGGCAGCGGATTGGGGGGCGGGAAGCGTGCTATTTGGATCATTTTACCATACAATGGGGGACCCGACGCCGCAGAACAAATCGGTCGATCGCATCCAGGTTCGGCGGCGCGCCTGGACTTGGCGGCAGCTCCGCCCCGCGCATCGCAACCATGAACGACCTCAAAGGCGCCGACCGGCGCTACCTCCGCAGCCTGGCGCACCCGCTCACGCCCTGCGTCCAGATCGGCAAGGCCGGGCTGACGCCGGCCGTGCTGGCGCAAGTCGAGCAGAACCTGCTGGCCCACGAGCTGATCAAGGTCCGCTTCGTCGACCACCGGGACGAGAAGAAGGCGCTCGCCGCCGAGATCGCCTCGGCGACCGGCAGCGCCCTGGCCGGCATGGTCGGCCACATCGCGATCTTCTACCGGCCTCATCCGCATCCGGAGAAGCAACGGATCCGCCTGCCGCGCGCGGCCCGCCCGAAGGAGCCCCTTCCCCGGGGATGAGCACCGGCGAGCTCAACCTGGCCTGGGCGCGGGCGCTGTTCGACGAGCTGGTGCGCGCGGGTGCCCGACATGCCTGCGTCTCGCCCGGCTCGCGCTCGTCCCCGCTGGCGCTGGCCGTCGCCGAGCGGGCGGCGCTGTCGACCTCGGTCCACATCGACGAGCGCTCGGCCGGCTTCTTCGCGCTGGGCCATGCGCGGGCGACCGCGGCGCCCAGCCTCCTGGTCTGCACCTCCGGCACCGCCGGCGCGAACTACTACCCGGCGGTGATCGAGGCGCACCACAGCCGGGTCCCACTGGTCGTCCTGACCGCCGACCGCCCGCCGGAGCTGCGCGACACCGGCGCCTGGCAGACCATCGACCAGGCGCGGCTCTTCGGCGGCTTCGCGCGCTGGTTCGTCGATGTCGCGCCGCCCGCCGACGATCCCCACCTGTGGCGCTACCTGCGCTCGATCGCCGCGCGCGCGGTCGCCGTCGCGCGCGCCGATCCCGCCGGCCCGGTCCACCTCAACCTCGCCTTCCGCGAGCCGCTGGTGCCAATCCCACCGACCACCGCCGTGTTCCCGGAGGGTGTGGGTGGCCGATCGAGCGAGAAGGGCTGGCCAAGCGAGGACTACCCGTCCGGTGTGCCATGGGTCTCCCTGCCGAGCACCGAAGCCACCCTGGGCTTCGAGGATCTGGGCGGTTTGGCCGTACGCATCGCGGACGAGCCGCGCGGGCTCATCCTCGCCGGCCCGATCGATCCGTCCCCAGGTTACGCCCGGGCGGTAGCAAAGCTCGCCGCCGCTTCGGGTTATCCCATCCTGGCCGAGCCGCTCGGGGGGCTGCGTTACGGTCCGCACGACAAGACCCAGGTCATCACCGGCCACGCCGCCTTCCTGCGGGTCCCGGCCTGGGCCGAGGTCCACGCCCCGCGCCTGGTGCTGCGTTTCGGCGCCAGCCATACCTGGAAGCACGTCGCCGAGTACCTCGACCGCCATCCCGCCGCCGTGCAGGTGGTGATCGACCCCGGCCGCACCTGGGATGATCCGACCCGCCGCGCCGCGCTGTGGATTCAGGCCAAGGCAGCGACCGTGGCCGATGGCCTGGCTGGCCTGCTGCAGCTCGGCGGCATCGGACCGGGGACCGAGCCACGCCACGCCGATCGCGCCAAGGCGGCGCAGGCCTGGGCTGCGGACTGGCGCGCGGCCGATGCGACGGTGCGCAGCCTGGCGCAGGCCTACGCCACCGAGGGGGATGCCGACACCGTCGCCTGGGTCTATCCACTGCTCGTGGACGCGCTGCCGGACGGCGGGCTGCTCTATGCCGCCAACAGCATGGCGGTGCGGGACCTCGACACGTTCAGCGGGACCTCGGACAAGGCGATCCGCGCCATCGCCAACCGTGGCACGGCGGGCATCGACGGGACGATCTCGTCCGCCCTCGGCGCGGCCTGGGGCAGCGGCGCCCCGACCGTGCTGGTCACCGGCGACCTCGCCTTCCTGCACGATCTGAACGGCCTCGGTGCGGCCGTCGCGGGATCCCCCGCGGCGCGAAGTGCCGGACTCGACCTGACGATCGTCGTGCTCAACGACGACGGCGGCGGCATCTTCGCGCACCTGCCGATCGCGGAGCACGACGCGCCGACCTTCGAGCGCTACTTCCGGACGCCGACCGGCGCGGATCTCGCCGCCGCCTGCGCGACCTACGGCGTCCCGCACCTCCGCGCGACCAGCCCGGCCGAGCTGATGGTGGCGCTCGGCGCGGGGCCCGAGTCCTCGGGCCCCCGCTCCGGCGTGCATGTGATCGAGGTGCCGATCGACCTCACCGCCAATACCGCCCTGCACCGGCGGTTCTGGTCAGCGGTAGCGGCGGAAGTGGGTCGATAAGGTCGGGATCGACCGCACGCGCTCAGCCCAGTGCGTTCTCGCTTCCCCCGTGATTCAGAACCCGCAACACCCCCAGTGCCTGCTCCTTCGCCTCGCCTCCCTGATCCCCGACCGGGCCCACGCAGGCCGGGCAGCCGCTCGGGCAGTCGCAATCGGTGACGAGGGCCAGACCGGCGCCGATCAGGCGGTCGTGCAGGGCGTAGAGCGCGGCGCCGAAGCCGACACCGCCGGCCGCGCGCTCGTAGATCGCGACCGTCGGGCGCCCCGTCCAGGGCGCGTGGCTCTCGGCGCTGACGCCGAGGTCGCGCGCGTCGCACATCAGGAAGAGCGGCGCGAGGTGGGAGAGGGCGTAGCCCACGCCGCTCAGCCCACCCGAGAGTCCCAGAGCCCGCTCCGCGATCCGGTGGCAGCCTGGGCAAAGGGTGATCAGGTTGTCGAGCTGGTTCGCCTCGCGGTAGTGCTCGTTCTCGCCCTTGACCCAGCCGAAGTCGCGGAAGGGGCGGATGTGATGGACGTCGTGCACGCGGCCCTCGCGCTCCGGCGCGCCGCAGATGCGGCAGGCGTGGCCGTCGCGCGCCCGCGCCCTGTCGGCCTGCGCGCGCCAGTTCGGCCCGCGGTCGGTCAGCGGATCGTGCCGCCAGCGCCCGATGGCGCGCAGGTGCTCCAGCGCCGCGTCGTCCAAGGTGAACCAGTAGCCGCCCGCCACATGCGCCTGCTCCGGCAGGTCGATCTCGCCCCAGCCGACGGTCTCGTGGGTGCGGAAGCGCACGCGGCGGTAGCCTGTGGCGCGCGTGCGGACCTCGAGCTCGCCGTGGTGGACCTGGGCGCCCGGCGCGGCACGTTCCGCCAGCACGCGCAGGGGGCGGATCTCCGTCCGGCTGCTCGCGCGGGTGTAGATCGATCCATCGGTAGGCACTACCATCGCCCGCCCCGCGGCCAAGTCCAGCGACTCGACCTGGTAGGCCCGCCCATCGTGCAGGTAGACCGCGCCGGGATGGACCATCACCGCGGCGCTGGACACTTCGACCGTCCCGAGGACGTCGTAGCCCTCATTCATCGGCTCTGCACGGTCGTCTACCCCTTCGTCGCCGCGCCTCGCGACGATCGCGATCGCCCCCGGCCCGGCGCTGCGCAGGCTGATCGACTCGGCGGGGTAGCCTTCCGTCATCCAGTACCAGGTCCCGCCGACATGCCGGAGCCAGCCCTGAGCCTCCAGGATCGCCAAGAGCTCGGCCGCGGGCTCCACCGAGCCCGCGCCGAAGGGATGGGCCGCCTCCTGGGCGTCGAAGGGCAGCTCGAAGGCCGCGCAGCGCAGGTGGTCGAGCAAGATCAGCAGGTTGTCGGGATCCAGCCGCGCGTGTTCTGGCGAGCGTCCGAACAAGAAGTCCGGATGCCGGGCGATGAACTGATCCAGCGGCGAGCCGCCGGCGACCAGCACCACCACCGCCTCCCCGCCCCGCCGCCCGACCCGCCCGGCCTGCTGCCACGTGCTCGCAATCGATCCCGGATAGCCGACGATCACACACGCCCCCAGCGCCCCGATATCCACCCCCAGCTCCAGCGCGTTCGTCGCCACCACCCCCCGCAAGCGACCCTCGCGCAACCCCGCCTCGATCTCCCGCCGCTCCGCCCGCCCATAGCCTCCCCGATACCCCCGCACCGGCCCGATCGATCCCCCTCTCTCGACGCCAGCCCCCCCGGTCCCCCCCCAGCCAAGCCCTATCTCCCCGCCCCGCCCATCAACCCCCGCCCGACCCACCGTGTCCACCCAGCCCACCGTGTCCCTCCCTGATTCCCGCCCCCCGCCCCCCCGCCGCTCGT
>CAZCJG010000123.1:0-12059 GCA_964498575.1 uncultured Anaerolineales bacterium
CGCCATGCCCCTGCCCCCCGCCCGCCACCCATGCCGGCGCGCCCTGCCTTCCGCCCTCGCGCTCGCTGTCGCCCTGTTGACCGCCCTCCTCGCCGCCTGTGCTCGCCCCACGCCCACACCGCCTCCAAGCTCGACGCCCGCGCCGAGCGCCACGCCGACCCACACGCCGACGGCCACCGCCACCCCCACGCCGTCCATCACGCCCAGCCCGACGCCGACCAACCGCGCCCTGGTCGCGCTCTCGCCGACCGAGGCCGCCGGGCAGGTGCTGTGGCTGGTCAACCCGCGCAACAAGCCGCGCATCGCTTTCCGCTACTACGCCCGCAAACGCGACGTGCTGGGCGATCGCCCTGACCTGTTCTCGCCGAAGATGGTCTCGCCTGAGCACGCCATTCGCGCCCATTCGGATGTCAACTCGGCCCTGCGCGATGACGCGCTGGTCGTCGTCGCCGGCGTGGAGCACAGCGGCGTTTTCGAGGACCAGCTCGACCCGCCGGCCTGGCCGCAGTTCAGCCCGGACTTCTGGGCGCCGCCGCGGATGGTGGGGGTCTTCGACGCGGCGACCGGCTTGTCCCTGGTCGGCGGCTCGGCCAGCCCGCGCGCCTTCGACGCCCTGCGCGCGATCCCGCCCGCCCGCGTCACGCCGGTCATGGCGCCGACCGGCACGGCGACCGATTCGCGTCCCAGCCCGACGACGCCCTCTTCCGAGCACGCCGCTCCCACAAACCTGTGGCCGCCCGGGATCGAGAGCAGGCCGGTGGACGCCGCGACGATCCCGGCCTCCCTGCGCGAGACTTTGGAGATCTGGCCGCTCCTGCCGGGCAACCAGTGGGTCTACGAGCAGAGCCAGCAGAGCTTCGGGGCGTGGTCGGGCCGGCGGATCACCGAGACGGTGACGGCGCTGGACGTCCTGCCCGGCGACATCCTGGTGGCGGAGCTGCGCGTCGCCGAGCTCCCCGCGCCGCAGACGGTGGCGGCCGTCGCGTCCGATCTCGTGGATACCGACTACTCGGCCCGTGGGGCCGCCACGCGCGAGCGCGTCTCGACCTTGTGGCGGGTGATCAAGGACGGCTACGTCTACGAGGCGCGCGATCCCAACCTGCTCCGGTCGCTCGTCAGGCGCGCGTCAGCCGTGAACGGCGCCCCGATCGCGACACCGGATTGGGACTCCGCGGCGCCGATGGTATACGTTCCCGTGCTGCGCCTGCCGCCGGCGGGCGAACCGGGCGAAGTCGGCGACTCCCCCGTGGATCACGCGGCCGGCTTTGCCACGGTCTCCCCGACCGGCAATCCCTCGGCCTCCCCGATCAGCGCTCCAGCCCCGGCCGCCTCCGACGACGCGTTTGAACCCGAGGCCGTGACGACCTTGGCGGGGTCCTTCGATGCCTGTTATCGGCAATCTGACAATGGACTGGTCGGTTACCTGAACTTGGCTTACCGCTGGCTGTGCCCCGGTGTCGGCGTCGTCCGCACGGATAGCATGTTCAGCCGCGGTTGGGCGATCCGGCAGCTTGGGGACTACGACCTGAACGCGGCGATGGGCAGCGCAACGCCGCCGCGGTGACGGGGCGGGCGGCGTTCGGGGCCGGGCCGCGGACCTCGTGATCAACTCCTCACTTGCCGCCCCGCCCCCTTGCCCGTATCATCCCCGCGATGAGCACCCGCGCCCTCGTCCCGAGATCAAGCGCCGCCCCCGCCGTCCGCACCCTCGCGCCCGGCGGCGCGGCGGACAAGCACGCGGCGGTGCAGGCGATGTTCGGGCGGATCGCGCGGCGCTACGACCTGATGAACGCGGTGATGACCCTGGGGATGGACCGGCTGTGGCGGCGGCGGACGGCCGAGGCGGCGGCGGTGGCGCCGGGCGGGCTGGTGCTGGACGTCGGCACCGGCACCGGCGACCTGGCGCTGGACCTGGCGCGGCTGGAACCGGGCGCGCGGGTGGTCGGGCTGGACTACACCGCGCCGATGCTGGCGCGCGCGCCGGCCAAGGCGGCCGCCGGCGGCTTGGCCGAGCAGGTCGCCTGGGTGCGCGGCGACGGGCAGCGGCTGCCCTTCCCGGACGACACCTTCGACGCCGTGACCAGCGCCTTCGTCCTGCGCAACTTCGCCGACCTCTACAGCGCCTACGCCGACATGGCGCGGGTGACCCGGCCCGGCGGGCGCGTGGTGGCGCTGGAGCTCTCGCCGGACAGCCTGGCCGGCTGGCGGCAGCTCTTCGCCCTCTACTTCGAGCGGCTCGTGCCGCACGTCGGCGCGCTGGTCGCCGGCGATCGGACCGCCTACACCTACCTGCCGGCCTCGGTCGCCGCCTTCCTCGGCCCGGACGCGCTGGCGGGCGTGATGCGCGACGCCGGCCTGGTGCCCCTGCCGCCGAGGCGGATGATGCTCGGCTCGCTGGTGATCCACGTCGGCTTCAAGCCGTCCGTGGCCAGCCGGGTATGAGGCCGATGATTGCGGTCCCACAACCATCAAACACGGTTCCGGTAATCCGAACGTAGGGGCTGCCCCTACGTCGTCTTTCCCAGCCACGCATACCAGTTCAGGATGTAGTCGACGTTCTGATCCGGCAGAATTGCGTCCACGATGACCTTGACCTGTAGGTCGAGATCCTCGGCTTCCGCGACCTGGACGGTGGCCTTGAGCTTCTTCGCGGCATCCTCCGCCCCCTGGCCACTCGCGATCGGCAGGTCCTTGTGCGCCGCGGCCGCGCTCTGGATCGCCTGGCACAGCGCGCCGACGCCTCGGGGCGCCGGCTCGTCGAGGCGGAGGTCCTCCTTGTCTTCGCCGCGCCGCGGCACCAGGCGATAGCCTATCGCGTCCAGCAGGTCCGTCGCCGTGCGGATACCGACCCAGCGGAAGGCCGGGTAGAGCTCGCCGTCCTGCCCGGCATGGACGTACAGGAGCGCTTGGTCGATCCAGTCGACGATCTGCGTCGCCGGGTAGTGGGTGTTGACGACGAGGTCACCGACCGCCGTCGTGGCGAGGCTCTGGACGTCGCTGACCTTCTCCTCGCGCAGGCGGGACTCGTCCCAGATCGTCAGGCCTTCGAGCTGGGTCAACGGTGTGGTATGCTCGTCCAGCGCCAGTGAGGCGCGGCCAAGGGCCTGGATCCGCCCGATGACCTGACGCAAGCCCTCGCGCGGCCAGATGCCGGCGATAAAAGCCAGCCCGAGGGCCGCGAGATAGGCCAGGTCGGCGGTTGTGGGGGCCAGGCTGTCGAAGGCATCGCCGACCACGTCGCCGGCCAGCACGACGACCCACAGCATCAGGCTGAGGATGAACACAATCGCGAAGCGCTCGGTGGCCTGCAGGAAGGCGGCCGGGTAAAGGTCCGCGGCCAGGTAGCGGTTGACGAGCTGGTAGATGACGAAGAAGTAGGCGCCGAGGAAGCCTGCGGTCACCGGCGTCAGGTTCTGCCAGATCATGTCGGTGTAGCTCAACACGTTGGCGCCCCGCACGATCACCAGCGCCAGCCCGACGCTGGTTTGCGGGTAGAGCACGAAGTACCAGCCGACCGAGACCAGCACGCTGAGCAGGCCCAGGCAGAGCACATACTCCGCGCTGTTGAAAGTGCGGGTCGCCAGGCGATTGATCACCGTCGTCAGATCCTTGACGTCCGCGACGTCGTCACCACGCTGCACCGTGGCCCCGCGGTCCGGGCTCGGCACGGCGTCCACGCTCGGCATGGCGTCTACGCTCCGGCTCAGACTTAAGAGCTGCATCGCGTCCATCGTCAGGCTCCCGGCGCGCGGCTTGCCCCTGTCCGGCGGGGCTCCCGCGTCCGCTCGCCGCCCGGCCCCGACGGGATCATCGGCAGCCGCTCCTCGCCCGGCCTCTTCGATGGGGCCGAGGATCCCGTCGGGGATGCCCAGCGTGCGTTTGAGCAGGCCCTTGCTCGGGTCCAGCCGGATGAGGTCGCCCAGGATCTCCGCCGCCCGGTCGCGCCGCTTGCGGAACAGGAACACGATGAGCATCACCCAGGGTAGGAGCACGAACGCGGCAAGCAAGGCGGCCGTGCCGACCACCACCGGCACCACGTTCGGGCCGACCGCGTCGAGGCCATCGTGTGCGGCCCGGATGCGCGGGTAGGCCGTCTGCGCCGGCGTCAGCACCTCGGTCGCGAGACGGGTGCGCAGCTTGAGCACGTCGGTGATACCGGCCGTGCCGCCCGCCGTGGTGCGCGGATCGCCATCCGGCCTCAGCGCGTCGACCTTGGCGGCGATGCGGGCGGTCTGGCTGACCGCGTCGGTCAGCGCGTAGCGCGTTGCCAGGAGGGATGTTCCCAGGGTGAGGGTTACCATCTGAGTCGATGTCGCCACCGGCATGGCGATGAGAGGGGTCAGGAAGGATCGGCCGGCCTGGCGCCCGCTGCCGCCCGCCGCCAGGCGCCCTTCCGCACGAATCGCCTCATCGACATCGGCGGCCGCGGACTTGGACGCGGCGGCGGCGCTGGCCGATGCCTGCCAAAGGCTCACCCAGTCGGCGCGGATGGACTCTGTCAGCTCATCGCGCACCTGTTGGGAATTGGAAGCCGTGCCGGCCCGTGCCAGCGTGCGGTAGCTGTCTAGCAGGCGCTGGGCATAGATCCGGGTGTCCCCCATGGCCTCCGTGGCCACGCTGGCCGACTGGCTGGCCAAGGTGCGCGAGCTCAGCAGGCCTTCGACGCGGCGCGCTATCGACTGGTAGTTGGCATAGGTGGCCAGGCCGATCCCGAGCAGCACCAGCGACAGGCTGAACCAGATCCCACGATAGGGCGCGACGAACTCGCGATGGCCGTCCGAGTCGTCGCCGCGCGCGACGTACACGCTGAAGATACAGAGCGTCCACACCGCGACCAGCACGAACGTGCCATCCAGCGGCCAGATCCAGCCCGTCACGCCGACCGGCAAGTGGCCCCAGATGCTGCCCGACGCGTAGCCGAGCACGACCAGGCCGGCCAGCCACACCAGGCCGAAGCGCAGGCGAGCCTTGGAATACGGCGAAGCCGGGTTAGGGTAGTTGTACAACCAGACGCCGATCACGAGCAAGGTCCAGCGCGCGGGCCAGGCGAGGCCGCCCGTTGTGGTGCTGAGGCCGGTCACGTCGCGCAAGAGTTGGACCGGTGTCCCGAGCGAGATCAGTCGCTCCGCCAGCCGCGGTGCGCCGATGCGCAAGCCGGTATCGGCGACGGAAACGAAGACAAGCCCGATCAACCAGGTGACGACATAGATCAGATTGCGCTCGGCCGGCGGCCGCTTCACCACGTCACGCCTCGGCACGCCGGGTACTTCGAGCAGGGGTAGGAGCGTGCTTTGCTTGGCCCGTGTCATGCCGGGGTCTCGCCGATCAGGCCGTGCCTGATCCGATGGGTTTGCGGTGTCCCATTCGACCCACTCGACATCCTTGTATTGGCTCAGCGTTGGCGCGAAGGCATCGTAGACCCTGTAGAGCCGCCAGCGATCGACCTCGCCATCGGAGCCGGCGACATGGTAGTGGCGGCGGACGAAGTGCTCCAGGGTCTCGTCCTTGCGAAAATCATCGTAACCCAACAGTCTCAAACGCATAGCTCAACCTCCCAATAATCCCCGATCCGCTCACCGGGCCACGGGACGGTACCTGGCCGCCGGCCACTTTATCAAACGCGTTGCCAGGGCTTCGTCCCGGTTGGACCGCGGCCTTCAGACCGGCGTTGCCTCCGCCTGCTCGCCGGCCGTCGCCTCGGCCCCCAGCGCCACCGGCGCGACGAGGTACTCGTGGATGTAGGGCACGACGTTGGCGCCCTCGCCGACCGCGGAGGCGACGCGCTTGAAGGATCCCAGGCGCACGTCGCCGACGGCGTAAACGCCCGGAATGCTGGTCTCCAGGCGCACCGGCCGGCGCTCGAGCGGCCAGCCGGCGCGGCGGTCGACATCGACGCCGGTGAGCAGGAAGCCGGATCGGTTGCGCTGGACCGTGTCGTCCAGCCAATCGGTATGCGGTTCGACGCCGATCAGGACGAAGAGCATCCTGGCCGGCACGGTCTCGATCGCGCCGCTCGCGCAGTCGCGCAGCACGAGGCGCTCGAGCATGTGGTCGCCCTCGGCGCCGATCACCTCGGTCCGCTCGCGCACGTCGATCTCGGGCGCATGCCGGATCTCCTGCACCAGATAGTCCGACATGCCCAGGCTGATCGACGCGCCGCGCACGAGCAGGGTGCACTTGATGCCATGCCGGGCGAAGTGCATCACCGCCTGGCCGGCCGAGTTGCCGCCGCCGGTGACGAACACGCCGAGCTCAGTCCCCTCGATGAAGCGCAGGTCCAGCGGCGTGACGTAGGACACCCCCGCCTCCTCGAAGCGCTCGACGCTGGGGATGCCCAGGCGCCGGTAGCGCGCGCCGGTGGCGATGACCACGGTCCGCGCGACGACCTCGATGTCGTCCGACAGGCTGAGGATGCGGTTGGCGCCGCTGGCGCGCAGGTTCAGGACCTCGCGCGCGAACAGGAACTTCGCGCCGAACAGCCAGGCTTGCTCGTAGGCCTTTTGCGTCAGATCGCCCCCGCTGATGCCATCGGGGAAGCCCAAGTAGTTCCGGATCAGCGTGCTGGTGCTGGCCTGGCCGCCGATCGCCTCGCGCTCGACGACGATCGTCGACAGCCCTTCCGAGGCGGCATACACCGCCGCCGCCAGCCCGGCGGGCCCGGCGCCGACGATCACGACCTCGCAGGCGCAGTCGGAGCCGCTGATCACGTCGAGATCGCCCGCGCCGAGCGCGTCGAGGATCTCGCGGTTGGTGGGGTCCGCGAGCACGTGCCCGTCCGGCAGGATCACGGCCGGCATGCGGCCGCCATCCAGGTTCGACCGCTGCATCAGGCTCTCGGCGCGCTCCGAGCCGACGGTGTGATAGCCGTGGGGGATGCCGTTGCGTTCGAGCATCTCGTGGATTTGCTGCGCGCGTGGGCTGGGCGGCGCGAAGACCACGTTGACCAGCTCGAGCCGCGGCCCGTAGGCGCGGGTCCAGGCGGCGAGGAACTTGCTGACGACCGGGTAGAGATACACTTCCGGCGGGTGCCAGGGCTTGTGCAGGTAGTTTTCGAGCTGGCCCAGGGCGCAGCCTTGCAGGATCGCCGGCACGGCGCTGCGGTCCCACCAGTCGACCAGGAGCGCGCGCTGCGCGGTGGGGTGGATCTCGTGGGCGCGGCCGAGGAAGTCCAGCCCGTTCATCCCGTCCCCCAGCCACTGATCCGCGATCACCAGGGCGACCCGGTCGCCCGCCTCGCGAATCCGCTCCAGGTCGGCCAGCGCGGCGTCCGGCGAAAGCTGCGACACCACGCGATAGTCGCCGCCGAAGCGCCGGGCCAGCGCGTCGAGCATCTCCGACAAGGCATCCGGTGCGTCATCGACGATCATCAGGACGGGTCTGGACATGGGAGCTCCTCCAGGTCAAGCGGGCTGGGTGCCGGCAAGCGACCGGGCCAAGCATACCCGCGAACCTCGGCCCCGGCAACTCGGTTGCGCTCGTCGACCCCGCCCCCGGGCAGCCAAGGCGTTGTATCACAGCGATATTATTACCCATGAAGTCGCCGCTCGATGGCCTTCGGCCAGGTGTCGGGGTCCCCGGCGCGCCTGCCGTTGGCGCGTTGGGGTGGCGTGTCGGCCTCTGCCGACACGAACTCGCAGGTTCATCCTGTTCCACACCAATCGTTATAATCGCGCCGCCGCCCTGGGCGCACCGCATCACCTCTGGAGCCGCGACATGTCGCCACATCCCACGCCGCACCGGCGCTATGCCGGGATCGTCCGCGCTTGCGCCCGTCCCCTGGGCCAGGGCGTGATCCTCGCCCTTTCCCTTGCGCTTGGCGGATGCCGTCAGGCCGGCGCGCCATCGACGCCATCGGTCCCCGCGGCGACGATCCCCGCCACGCCGCTCGATGCGGTCCCAGGCGCGGGACCCGCCGCGGGATCACCCCCCGGCAGCCAGGCAACCCGGGGGACCGCCGGCGCCGATTCGGCTATGCTGGCCGCCCTCCCCGGCCGGGTGATCGCGATCGCGGCGATGGCCAGCGGCGACCGCAACCAGGTCGTCGCCATCGAACCGGCGACGGGCGCGACGGAGACGCTGTGGACCACGCCGGAGGGTGGCAACGCCAGCGACTGGTCGCCGGCACCAGACGGCCGGGACGTCGCGTACCGGCTGATCCAGCGCAGCTCGCCGCTTGAAGCGGTCGAGGCGATCGTCGTGCGCGGGCTGCAAGCCGAGGCCGCGCCGGCCATCGTCGCCGGGCTGGACACGTCGACCGCACGGCTGGCCGGCTTCGTCCGGGCGCCGGACGGCCGGCGGATCGCCTACCTCAGGCGCACGGGTTCGCTCCCCGGCGCGGGCGAGTCACCCTCGCCCACGGAGGGCACGGGCACGCCCGGGGCGGCCGGCACCTGGGAGCTGCACGTGGTCGAGTGGGCGGATCAGGCCGCGGGTGCATCCGGGCCCATCGTCCCCGACGACCGCGTGATCTGGGAGTCCGGGATCACCGACGCCAGCCCCGCCGACCTGAAGCTGGTCGGCTGGGACCCCTCCGCCGGGCGGGCGGCGCTGGCCGAGATCGCGGGCGACAGCGGCCTGGCGAGCGCACTGCGGCTGATCGACACGTCCACGGGCGCCGAGACCCGGCGCCTGGACCTCAGCCTGCCGCCCGCCAGCATCGCCCCATCTCCGGACGGCCGTTGGCTGGCCCTGCCGGAGTCTGAAGCGACCCCCCCGCGCCTTCGCCTGATCGAGCTGGCGACCGGAAACCTCACCGATCTGGCCACCTTCGCGGACGCCACCACACCGGGCGAAGCGGTATGGGCGCCGGACAGCGCTTGGCTGGCCTGGTCGGAGTACGCGCCGGGCGGCGTCTTGCCTACCACGCGCGTCATGCCGGTCGCCGGCAGCCCACCGGGCTTCTCGATCGCCTTGGAGGACGCCGGCGCGCAGCCGCTGGCCTTCGCGCCGGACGCCGGCGCCCTCCTGGTCGGCGCGGCGACGGAGCCCGGCGGCCTGCCGGAGCACCTCGCGGTGGTCCGCATGCCCAGTGGCGAGCGAAGCGACCTGCCGTGGATGGTCCCGGCGGATGCGTGGGGGGTCGGTTGGGTACCGTGATCCCGCTTGACGCCCCACCCCGCCCCCGCCAAAATCCTCCCTGACATGGACGATACCCTCGACTGGCGCCCGATCCTCGCTCGCCTCGCCGCCGGCTGGCGCGTCATCGTCGTGATCGCGCTGGCCGCCGGCGGGCTGGCGCTGGCCTGGCGCCTGGCCGATCCCGCGCGCTACCAGGCCGAGGTGATCCTGACCGTCGCCCGGCCGAATACGCCGCTGGATCTCGACCCGCGCTTCGAGGCGCCCGAGCCGAACGCCGCCTTCCCCTACCGCGTCGCCTCGCTGCGCGCCTACCCCGAGCTGGTCCTGGCGGATGGCATCGCCCAGGCGGTGCTGGACAAGCTGCGCGAAGGTCCCGGGAACCAGGCGGATCAGGCGAACCAGCAGGCTGGGAGTGTCACGCCCGAGGACGATCAGGACCGAGCTGCACTGACCTTTGCCGACATCGACGACCTGCGGGATCATGTCGAGAGCGAGGCGGTGGCCGAAGGCGCGTTGATCGCGATCCGCGCCCGCGCCCGGACGCCCGGCGCCGCCGCCCGGCTCGCCAACACCTGGGCCGAGGTGTTCATCGCGCGGATGGCGAGCGTGCTCGGACCCGAGCTGCGCGTCGCCAGCCCGGCCGTGCCGTCGGGTCGCCTGCGGCTGGGCGAGCTGCTCAGGGGCGTGCTGGCCGCGGCGGCGCTGGGGGCGCTGGCCGGGCTGATCCTGGTGCTGGCGCGAGGCAAGCGGCGGGCGGAGTGAGCCGCGCCTCGTGCCCCGCCCCAACCTGACCCGCGACGCGCTCCTGAGCCTGGCCGGCATCGGCTTGGTCGGTGGAAGCGCGGCGGTGTACAGTGTGGCGGTCGGGCGGCTGCTGGGACCCGGCGCCCTCGGCCAGGCCGGCGTCGCGCTCGCCGTGGGTCTCGGCGCGGCGCAGCTCGCGATGGCCGGCCTTGCGCCGGCGATCACCCGGTTCACCGCGGCGCACCGGGCCGCGGGTCGGGCGGGTGCGGCGCGGCGGTTGTGGGCGGATGGGCTGGTGGCGGCCGTCGCGATCGGGGCGGCGCTGGCGCTGGGCATCGCGCTCACGGGCGGCTGGTGGGCGCCGCTCGTCGGGCTTCAGCCGAACCTCGTCGTCCCGACCGCATGGCTGGTGGCGCTCCAGTCCATTTACATCGGCCTCAAGGCGGCGATGTACGGCGTGGGCGCGATACGCGCCTACGCCGCGGCCGAGGGGGTGGCGGCGGTCGCCTTCGGGATCGCGCTGCTCGCCGTGCTATCTGGCGCGGGGGTCTCGCTGGTCGCGCCGTTCCTGGCGGCCAACGCGGCGTTCGCGGCGCTCACGCCGGTGGTCTTGCCCGGTAGAGCATTCCCCTCGTCAACAGACCCCGCGCCACCCGTCGCCCCGCTCCTCGTCCGCGATCTCGGCGTCCCGCGCTTCGTCCTGATTGCCACGCTCGGCTCGGCCGCCGCGATCGCGCGCCTGCAGCTCCCGCTGCTGATCACCGGCGCCTACTGGCCGGCGGACGAGGTGGGCTTGCTCGCCGCCGCGCTGGCCTTCCTGCCGCCGGTCCTGCTGCTCCCGCGCGCCCTCGAGCTCGCGCTCCTGCCCGCCCTGGCCGGCGCATGGGGGCGCGGCGATCGCGGCCTCTTTCGCGAGCTCACGCGGCGGGCGCTGCGCCGATCGGGCCTGGCGCTGACCGCCCTGACCGCGGGCTTGCTGGTGCTGGGGCCGCCGCTCTTGGGGTGGCTCTACGGGCCGGAGTACGCCGCCGCCGCCACCGCCCTGCGCGCCGTGCTGGTCTCCGCCTGGGCGCTGGGGATCGCCGTGCCGGCGGTGGTCGCGCTATCCGCCTCGGACGGCGTGGCGATCCCGAACGCCGCGGGCGTCGCGGGGCTGGTGGTCAGCCTGATCGCCTGGGCGGCCTGGGTCCCGGACCACGGCGCCACCGGCGCAGCGCTCGGGCTGGCCGCCGGCTCCCTGGTCAACGCCGGCCTGCCGCTGGCCGCGATGGCCCGGCGACTGGCGGGCTGAGGGGGACGTGAGCGATCTCCCGGGTCGCCTGGACCTCGTGCTTGCCGCCGGCGTCGTCGCGGCCGCGCTGGCCATCCTCGCCGCCGCGCTCCGGCCGGGCGCCTGGCTGGGGCTGCTGGTGGTCCTGGTCATCGTGCAGGACTGGCTGATCGCGCGCGGGCTGCCGCTGGTCCAGTACGCCGACGAAGCGATGGTCCTGGCCGGCCTGGCGGGCTTGGCGCTGCGCACCTGGTGGCGGATTCAGGCCGAGGAGGGCGGCGGGGGAGGTGGCGGGCGGGGAGATAGGGGCAGCGGCCGCCGCGTCGTGATCCCGCGCACGCCGCTGGACCTGCCGACGCTCGCGTTCGTCGCGGTCGGGCTGGTCGCGGCGGTCGCCGAGGACATCCCGCCGCCGGTTGCCGCGCTCGGCCTGCTCGCGCTGCTCAAGGGCCTGCTGGCGTTCCAGCTCGGGGCGCGCACGCCGCTCTCGGACCGGGCGCTGGGGCGGGGCATTCGGATCGTGCTGGGGATCGTCGTCGTGTTGGCGCTGATCGGGCTGCTGCAGCGCTTGGGCGGGGAGGTAGTGTATCGGTGGACGGGGCAGGCGGAGCATTTCGGGATGTGGGCGGGGGGGAAGACGCCGTCGCTGCTGTTCAACCACAATGCGTTCGGGCATGTGCTGGTGTTGGGGTTGGCGCTGGTGGCCACACAACGGATTGCCAAGCGGATACGCGGATTGAGCGGATTGGACAGATTGGGGAGTGAAGGGGAAGCGGGATCACGGGTGACGGGGGAGGGGACGGGATCGCGGGTGGCGGGGGGTGGGGATGGGGGAGGGGGTGCTTGGGCGTGGTGGGCTGCGGCGGCGGTGTGTGTTGCGGGGTTGGTGGTGGCGGGGTCGCGAGAGGCTTGGGTGGTTGGTGTGGGCGACGGCGGTGCGGCTGGCAGCCGGAAGTTCTCCGGGTCG
>CAZCJG010000124.1:0-12036 GCA_964498575.1 uncultured Anaerolineales bacterium
AGGTCGCGGCGCGCGAGCTGGCCGGCGCCCGACTGGTGCGCCAGGTCCCCGGCGCGGCCGGCGGCATGCGGCTGATCGTCTTCGACCGGCCGGGCGCGCGCGTCACGGTCGCCTGGAACGTCCTTCCCGGAGCGCGCTCTATGTCGCTGGAGGCCGCGAGCGGTACGGCGACCGTCTACAGCCTGGACGATGCGGGCAAGATCGTGACGCGGCCCCTGGTCGCTTCAAGCGGGGCATTCAGCGTCGCGCTACCGGGCGTCACCAACCACAACGGCATCGGCGGCCGGGCGATCATGGCCGGGCGGCCGGTGATCGTCGTCGAAGGCGGGCTCGCGGCCGGAGCGGGATCACGGGTTGGGGAAGCGTCGGACGACGCCGCTCCCGGAGCTGGGGCGGGCGGTCAGGCGATCGACACCACGCCGCCGATCCTCGCCGTGGTCGCGGCCCTGCCGGCGACCTCTCCGCCGAAGTTCGAGCTGACGATTGTGTCCGGCGACGAAGGCGGCGGGTTGGACGCCTACGTGGTCTACGCGGCGCGCGGACCGATGCCGCCGCGGGCGGTGGAGGACTGGCAGCCGATCGGCTCGATCCGCCCCTGGCCCGGCCGTCCGAAGGTCGGCCAGCAGCGGGTCGCCTTCGAGGGCAAGCCGGGCCAGACCTACTACTTCGCCGCCCAGGCCGGCGACCGCGCTGGCAACTGGACCGCGCTGCCGCCCTATGCCCAGGCGGTCACGCGCATCGCGGGCGCCGCGGGCAGGACCGCGCCGAGCTGGGGACCGGGCTATCGCGAGTCGCGGGTGCGGTAGCGTCCGGCGGGAACGCTCGTTGGCGAAGAGAGACCTGGCAGCTTACGCCGCGCTGCGGCGATAGCGCATGAACACGACGCCTGTCGGCAGCGGCGACGCCTCCACCAGCATCATGTCGAGGCGCTTCCCTTCCGGAAACAGTCGCTTGCCACCGCCCAGCACGAGGGGATAGACGTGTAGGCTGTACTCGTCGATCAAATCGTTTTGCGCCAGCGTATGGATCAGCACGCTGCTGCCGTCGATGAGGATGTTCTTGCCGGGCTGCTGCTTGAGCTGGCGCACGGCTTCAACCACGTTGTCGTCGATGAGGGTAGAGTTCCGCCACGCCGAGGTGGATGAGAGCGTGGTGGACACCACGTACTTGCGGATGTCGTTCATCACATCGCCGAACGCATCGCCCGCCGGCATCGGTTCAAACGCGCCGCCGTGGATTTGCCACGTCTTGCGCCCCAGCAGGAGTGCATCGGCCTGGGCCATGGCCTGAAAGAAGTGCGACCCGATGTCATCGTGCCAATACGGCCAGGTCCAGCCGCCATGCGTGAAGCCGCCTTCGGTATCCTCGTCCGCGCCGCCCGGGGCCTGGATGACACCATCCAGCGTGATAAACTCGGCGACGATAAGCTCTCTCATCGTTCATTCCTTTGCAAAGGGGGATGGGTTGATTCCGCTCGTCGTCAAACGAAACCGCCGGGTGCTATGCGAGCGGCCCGGCGGTTGAGCTTGCGGAGTAACGGCTGGCAGGTGGAACAGGATTCGAACCTGCAACCCCCGCTTTTGGAGAGCGGTGCTCTGCCGTTGAGCTACCCACCTTCGGTCCAGGCCGCAAGGCCGCTAACCCTAGCACAGGCGGCCGGTTTCGGCAACTCGCCACGGCGCCTCGGACCGGGCATCACGGCAGTCCCGCCCCCGCCAGCCCGGCCGGCAGGAAGGTCGGGTTGCAGGGCAGCCAGGGGTCGATCGCGTCGGCCGGTAGGTCGTCCGCGCGGGTCGCTGTGGCGACCTGGTGGAACCAGTCCAGGAAGCTGACACCGCCCTTCGAGACAAAGGGCCGCCCGCCGCCCAGCGGGTTGTCGGGGTCGATCACCAGGGTGAAGACGTGCTTGCCCGACGCCGGCACATAGGCGCGCAGGTTCGCCGGTTGGGGAGTGGCCAGGCCGCGCCGCAGGCCCATCTCGTAGCCGCAGGCGGAAAGCTCCAGGTATGACACCAGGGTGCCGTCCTGCTGGCTCTGCAAGTAGCCGAAGGGTCGCCACGGGCCCTTGACCCCGTCAAACTGCTCGGCATGGGCGGTGAGCAGGCGCAGCGAGTCCGCCAGGCAGTCGTCGCCGGCGCAGTAGGGCGGCAGGACGGCGCGCGCCCCCCAGCGCTCGGCGATGCGGACGCCTTCGCGGGCCAGGAGCGAGTCCTGGTGCGGCGGGGCGATGCCGCTGTCGGGCAGCAGCACGGTGCGCCGCCAGCGCTCGATCACCTCCGGGAAGTTGTAGATCGCCCCGAAGCCGCCCGCCGACATGCCGGAGAGAACCACCGGCACGTCGGCCGGGAAGCGCCGGTACAGGTCCTCGACCACCGCCACGAAGTTCAGGTTGCCGCGATGGGTGACGGCGAAGGTCGCGCCGGGGTCGGGATCGTAGTCGAACGGCGTGCTCATCCGGCCGGCGAAGACGTCGCCGGTGCAGTAGGGGACCGCGACGAAGTGGAAGTCGCGGAAGGGGTTGGCGCGGTCGTTGCGGTTGAAGTGCGGGATGGCGGTCGGGATGATCGCGGCGCCGAGGCCGAGAAAGATCGTGTCGTTCATCACCGGGTCGGTGAAGTTGTCGAAGTCCATGCAGTAAAGCTGCGCCGCGCTGCCGGTCGCCCCGGCCGGCGCGTGGCCTTCCTTCAGGCAAACCCCGCCGCCGTTAAGCAGGAAGAAGATGCCCGCGCCGGGCTGGCCGGACGCGTTGAGATAGTACTTGAACGGCTCCCCCCGCCCGCAGGTCGCCCCCGGCAGCGCCACCGCCTCCCAACCGCCGCCGACCTGGTCCGTGCCCGCGGTCCCGTCCGCGGTAGCCTGCGCGATCCCGTCCGCGCTCGCAGTCGACGCCGTAGTCGTGGTCGAGGCCGTGGTCGATGTGCCTGTCGTGGTCATGTCGGGCCGGGCAGGGTTCGCATCTGATTTCGTTTGGGCCAGGACGGGGCCAGGACCTGCGTGACCAGCCCAAGCGGCGAGCGCGAGCGCGACAACGGCGCCGATGCGCCAGCGGGAAGAACGAGAGCTACATCGGGGCTGGTTGAGGGTGGTCATCGGGGTTCTCCACAATCGCTGCGTCAATGGGATCACGCGATGATGCCTTCCGCGCGCAGGCTGCGCATGATGCGCTCGGCCGGCGGTGCCTCGTCGGGGACGAAGGTCTCGCCGGTGAGCTGCTCGTAGGCGCGGATGTAGAGCTGGCTCATGCGCTCGGCCAGGTCGCGCGGCAGGGGCGGGGGATCGCCATGCCCGCGGTAGCCGCGCTCGACGTACCAGCGGCGCAGGAACTCCTTGTCCAGGCCCTCGGGCTCCAGCCCGGCCGCGAAGCGCTCGGCGTAGCCGTCGAGCTGCCAGAAGCGCGAGCTGTCGACGGTGTGGATCTCGTCGATCAGCGTCAGCTCGCCGACCTCGTCGCCGAGCTCGTACTTGGTGTCGACCAGGATCAGCCCGTGCTCGGCGGCCAGCGCCTGGCCGCGCGCGAAGAGCCGGCGGGTGGCGTCCTCCATCGCGGCGTAGGTGTCGGGCGGGACCAGGCCGTGGGCGAGGATCTCGCCCTGCGTCAGCCGCTCGTCGTGCTGGCCGCTCTCGGCCTTGGTCGTCGGCGTGATCACCGGCTCGGGCAGGCGCTGGTTCTTGCGCAGGCCGTCGGGGAAGGGCAGGCCGTAGATCGTGCGCTCGCCCTTGGAATAGGCGTACCACAGCGAGGTGTCGGTCACGCCGGTGATGTAGCCGCGGATGACCATCTCGACCGGCCAGACGCGGGCGTTCTTGACGACCAGGACGTTGGGGTCGGGCATGTCCAGGCAGTGGTTGGGGATGATGTCGCGCGTGCGCTCGAACCACCAGGCGGTCATGCGCGTCAGCACCTGGCCCTTGTACGGGATCGTGCCCAGCACGCGGTCGAAGGCGCTCTGGCGATCGGTGGTGACGATCACCCGCCGGTCGCCGATGACCCAGAAGTCGCGCACCTTGCCCTGGTGCTTGGTGCCGAGCGGCAGGTCGATGGTGAAGAGGTCGTCGGAGGGGGACATGGCGCTGCTTTCTAGCCGGAGGGCAGGTAGATCACCGCCTTGAGATGATCCGTGTGGGTCCAAACTCGATCCAAATGAGGCATGAAGCCAATCCTAGCACGCGGCAAGGACGCGCGCCACCGGCTAACCCTCGGCCCGCGCCGTCAGGTAGCCGTCGACCCCCAGCGCCGCGATCCGCGCGTTCTTGGCTTCGAGCTCGGCGTCCATCGCTTGGCGGAAGGCTTCGACACGCGCGGTCAGCTCGGGATCGCCCAGCGCCAGGATGCGCGCCGCCAGGTGCCCGGCGTTCTTCGCCCCGCCGATGGCGACGGTGGCGACCGGGATGCCGGGCGGCATTTGAACCGTCGCGTAGAGCGCGTCCGCCCCGCCCAGGCCGCCGGACTCGGATTTGAGCGGCACGCCGATCACCGGCAGGCCGGTATGCGCCGCGCAGACGCCCGCCAGGTGCGCCGCCAGGCCCGCGCCGGCGATGATCACCTGGATGCCGCGACCCCGCGCCGCCTCGACGTAGGCCGCCGCCCGTGCCGGCGAGCGATGCGCCGACAGCACGCGCAGCTCGTAGGCGATGCCGAACTCGGCCAGCACGTCGGCGGCGCCACGCATCACGCCGAGGTCGGAGTCGCTGCCCATCAGGATGGCGACGCGGGAAGAGGCTGTGGTCATGGGTTAGGTCCTGACTTGTCGAAAACGTGCCGTAGGGGCTGCCCCTACATGGGTTATGGGTGACAGGAACGTGGCGAGACCTAGCATATCGACAAAGAGTTAAACGCGCAACTCGCGTGGCATGGGCTCCGCCGCGGGATATACTTTGCCGTTGTGAGCGGTCCCGTCCTCGTCTCCCTCGGCTCCAATCTGGAGCCCGAGACCCAGCTCCCGCGCGCCGTCGCCCTGCTCCGCGAGCGGCTGGTGGTGCGCGCGGTGTCGGCGGTGTACCGGAGCGCGCCGGTCGCGGGGGCCAGCGGACCCGACTTCCTCAACGCCGCGGCGTGGGTGGAGACCGAGCTGCCGCCCGCCGTGCTCAAGCACGAGGTCCTCCGCCCGATCGAGGCGCGGCTCGGGCGGCTGCGCGCGGCGGACCGGAACGCGCCGCGGACGATCGACCTGGACTTGGTGCTGTATGGCGCGCTGGTGCTCGACGATCCCGCCCGAGGCCTGGTGCTGCCGGACCCGGACATCCTGGTCTGGCCGCATGTGGCCCGGCCGCTGGCGGATCTGGCGCCGGACTTCGTGCATCCCATCGCCGGGCGGACCCTGGGCGAGATCGCGGCGGCACTGGCCGGCGCGGGCGGTCTTTGGCAAATGCCGTGGCCGGGCATAGAATAAGCCGCTTCGACGCCCGGCGCAAGGGTGACTCATTGAAAGAGGAGGTTCTAGGCCATGGGACGCTTTGTACGATCGATGCTCAAGCTGGCCGCGCTCGCCGGTACCATCGCCCTGGTGGTGCAGGTGCTGCGGATGTACAAGGGCTCGCCCGAAGGTGCCGGCGGCGAGGGGTTCAGCTTCTCGGATGACGAGGATGACCCCTATGCCATCGACGAGAGCACGCTCGGCGGCGAGGTCCGCCCGGAGCTGATCGAGCGCCTGGTCTGCCCGGCCGACAAGGGGCCGCTCGACCTGGTCGACGGCAAGTGGCTGGTCAACCGGCGCAACGGCTACCGCTACCCGATCACCGACGGCATCCCGGTGATGTTGGTCGAGGTCGGCGAGCGCTACCGCGATCCGGCCCTGATCACCGCCCCCACCGCCAACGGCAACCCGAGCGGCACGATCTGAGCCCCGCCCCGCCCGCAGACCCGGCGATCGCCGGTCCCCGCGATCCCGCCATCGCCCCGCACCTCGATCCCGTCATCGCGCGGCGCCTGCGGGACTTTCTCGACGAGCGCCGCGCCGCGATGGCCGCTTGCCTGGCCGAGCTCGCCGCGCTGGAGTCGCCGACGCACGCGCCGGAGACCCAGCGCCCGGTCCAGCACATCCTCGCCCGGCGCCTGGAAGCGATCGGCTACCAGGTGCGCCGCCGGCCGGGCCGGCACTCCGGCGGTCTGATCTACGCGCGACCACACGACCTCACGCCCTGCCGCCAGCTCCTGGTCGGCCATACCGACACCGTCTGGCCCGTCGGCACCGCCCAGACGATGCCGGTCGAGACCGACGGCGACGTCCTGCGCGGCCCCGGCGTCTTCGACATGAAGGGCGGGCTGGTGCAGATGGTCTTCGCCCTGGAGGCGATCCACGCGCTGGGCCTGGGACCCACAGTCAGCCCGCTGGTGCTGGTCAACTCCGACGAGGAGACCGGCAGCCGCGAGTCCGCTCCGACGATCCGCCGCCTGGCGCGCGTGGTGGACCGGGCGCTGATCCTCGAGCCGGGCCTGGGGCCGGACGGCAGGCTCAAGACCGCGCGCAAGGGCATCGGCAAGTTCATCCTGACGATCCACGGCCGCGCCGCCCACGCGGGCTTGGAGCCCACCGCCGGCGCCAGCGCGATCCACGAGCTGGCGCACGTGGTTCACCGCCTGGTCGCCCTCAACGATCCCGCCCGCGGCGTCAGCGTCAACGTCGGCGTGATCGAAGGGGGCTTGCGCTCGAACGTCGTGGCGCCCGAGGCGCGCGCCGAGGTCGACGTGCGGGTCCCCACCGCCGAGGAGGGGCGCCGCATCGAAGCCGCGATCCACGCCCTGGCACCGACCATCCCCGGCACACGCCTGGACATGGCCGGCAAGATCGGCCGCGCGCCGCTGGAGCGCACCCCGGCCAACCGCCGGCTGTGGGAGCTGGCGCGCGAGGCCGGGGGAGCGCTCGGGCTGACGCTGGACGAGGCGATGGTCGGCGGCGGCTCGGACGGCAACATCACCAGCGCCTACACGGCGACCCTGGATGGCCTGGGCGCGATCGGGGACGGCGCCCACGCCCGCCACGAGCACGTCCGCCTCGACCGCATGGCCGAACGCGCGGCGCTGTTGGCGCTCGTGGTGCTGGCGCCGGTGTTGGGTCCCCCTCCCGCTTCAGCGCACGTGGGATAATCCGAAGTTCCGTAGACGATCCCGTGTGTGCTGAAGCGGGAGGGGCTATCCTCCGCTAAGCTATCGCCTTCCTCCCGGTGCCCCGACCGCCCGGCTGTTCCACGGCAGGAACAGTCGCCGGAGCGTGTCCAGGATCGGCAGCGGCGTGACCTCCAGGCCGTCCCAGCGCGCGCCGATCGGCCGGCCGAGGTGGTCGGCGAGCCGGACCCGCTCCAGGGTGTAGGCGCCGTCGGCGCTGTCGCCGAGCAGGCGGAACCTGGCGGTCGCGATGACCACGTCGCCCGCGAGGGGGGGCTCGGGCCGGCGCCGGCTGATCGCGAAGCGCAGCTCGTGCCGGACCCGATCCGCCGCGTTGACCGCGACGAACGGGTCCGCGCCCCAGGCGGTGCCCGGCTCGGCCTGGGTGCCGGGTTCGGTGACCAGCGCGTCGATCGGCCTGAGCCGCTCGGGGTCGTAGCGCAGGACGAAGTCCGCGCCGTAGAGCTGCTGGGCCTTGCGGACGGTGACCGTCAGCTCCAGCGTGTCGTCGTCCAGCTTCTCGGCTTCCAGCGCCACCGGCGCGCCGCCCGCGCTGCCGCGCCGGACAAGCCGGGTAAGCGACCAGTCGGCGGCAGCGTGGGCGGCGCCCGAGGTGGCGACTCGATCGCGCGATGCGCCGCCCTCGGCCATGCCGAAGAGGCTTGCCCCGCCGGCCGCCGTCCCGCCGCCGCCCCAGATCACCGGCCCGCCCTGGTCGTAGTTGGAGCCCACCAGCACCAGGTCGAACAGGTTGACGACGCCGTCGCCGGTGCAGTCCGCGGCCGGATCGCCGGGCGGCCGGGCGCGGTAGTCCGCGCCGACCCGCACCAGGTCGTATAGGTCGATCGCCTGGTTGCCGGTGACGTCGCCGCCGGTCATCGACATGTACGGCAGGTTGCGCGTCTCGCCGCCGGTCACGAAGGTGCTGCCGGTCGTCGCGTCCAGGTAGCAGGCCGAGCGTGCCTGGAAGCTGTGGGCGCCCTCGGGCAGGTTGCAGATCTCGAAGTCGCCGCCGGCGCCGCTGACACCGGCCCGGAAGCCGTCGACGTAGAGCGGCACGCCGGCGTGGTCGGTGCGTCCCTCGAGCTGCACCTGGCCCTGGACGCAGCCGAGCAGACCGGCGAACACGCCGGTGGTGCACACGCCCGTGGTCGCAAGCGGCGAGGATGCCTGCGTCCCGAGGTTGTGCGCCTGCACCTGGAACTGGTACTGCGTGTTAGGCAGCAGGTCGACCGGGATGTCGAAGACGTAGGGCGCGCCGGTCGTCGCCATCGTCGTGCTGGGCACGACGAAGTTCAGCAGCTCGAAAGGCCCGCCGGAGACCGAGACGAAGAATCGGAACTCGGTCTCGAAAGTCGAGCCGTCCAACCAGACCAGGCGGATCCGCAGCGGCTGGACCACCTGGCACTGCACGCTCTGTGGCTGGCTGTTGGGGATCGGCGTCAGCGTGGGGGTGGCCGTCGGCGTCGCCGTGTTGGTCGGCGTGCGCGTGAAGGTCGGGGTCGACGTCGGCGTCGCGGTGTTGGTCGGCGTCCGGGTCGGCGTGAAGGTGGGGGTGGACGTCGGCGTCGCGGTGTTGGTCGGCGTGCGCGTCAGCGTCGGGGTGGACGTCGGCGTTGCCGTATTGGTCGGTGTCCGGGTCAGGGTCGGCGTCGACGTGAGCGTCGGCGTGGCCGTGTCGGTCGCGGTGTTGGTCGGCGTGGCCGTCCGCGTCGGCGTGTTGCTGGCCGTCGGCGTCGAGGTCGAGGTCCGCGTCGCCGTCGCCGTGTTGGTCGGCGTGAATGTGGATGTCGGCGTGTTGGTCGAGGTCCGCGTCGGGGTCGATGTCGCGGTGTTCGTCGCCGTCGGCGTGCGGGTCGTGGTGTGGGTCGCGGATGGCGTGATCGTGCCGGTGTTGGTCGCCGTCGCGGTATGGGTGTTGGTCGGCGTCGACGTGATCGTCGGCGTGTGGGTCGAGGTCGGCGTGTTGGTGGACGTCGATGTGTTGGTCGGCGTGCTGGTGGACGTCGAGGTGCGGGTCGGTGTGTTGGTCGACGTGTTGGTCGGGGTGTTGGTCGGGGTGTTCGTCGCCGTGTTGGTCGGCGTGTTGGTGGACGTCGAGGTGCGGGTCGGTGTGTTGGTCGACGTGTTGGTGGACGTCGAGGTTGGTGTATTGGTCGACGTGCTGGTCGGCGTCGGCGTGACCTCGATCGAGATCAGGCGCCGGTTGAGGAAGGGGTCGAAGGCATCCGTCGGGTCGTAGAAGAACTTCACCCGCACGGGGCTCGGCCCGATCCGCGCGTCGTAGTAGGGGACGTTCCCGGTCGAGGTGCGGTTGGGGGCCGGGATGATGTTCGGCGGCGGCGCCCAGCCGTTCGCGAGCTGGGCGAGATCGCCGTGGCTGATCCCCGGCACACCGTTCGGGAAGGGCCCCGGCGCGGTCAGCGTGCAGCCGTAGAAGGCCAGGCGGCTGACCGGCGAGGTCCAGTTGATCGTCAGGAGGTACTGCTGGCCTTCGGGCAACCGGAGCTCGGTGTACTGATAGGGCGTGACGCGGAGCTGGTCGGTCTCCCAGCGCAGCCTGCCGCCCTCGTCGGTCTCGCTCCAGATCTCGCGCAGTACGGTGCCGAAGCGCGGCTCGATGGTCTCGGCGGTGATCGTCTGCAACAGCGCCGGCGCCGCGCGCAGCTCGCCGACGCAGGCCGTCAGCCCGCGTCCTTGGGCGAAGTCGGCCGGGTCGATGCGCTTGACGTCCTCGACGATGGTGTGGTCGACGTTGAACGGCGGCAGGACCGGCAGCTCGGGCGGCAGGTTGTTAAGGAAGTAGCCCTGCTGGAACAGCGTGTCCTGCGGGTTGAAGAAGTCACCCTTGGGCACGGGGGTACGAATCGTGATGAACTGGAACAGGTCGCGCCCCTGGCCGCTACGCTGGGTCATCAACGCCACCACGTTGTACTCGTGGCCATCGACGTAGAAGCGCTTGAGATACCAGGGATCGCCGGCCAGCAGGTCATGCCCGCCGGCGCCGTCGTCGATGGCCGAGTGGCTGGCGCCCAGCGCCCGGCCGATCGTCACCGTCACGCGATCCTCGTCGCTGGCGACATCTTCGACGAAGGCGAACCAGGCGCCGTCCACGCCCGGGTTGGTCTCGCTGGGCCGCACCACGGTCACCCGGTTCTGGAAGCGGTCGACGATCGCCGCGTCGCCGATCATCAGGCTGCGCAATCCGCCGATCGCCTCCGGCCGCGCGTTCGTGCCGTTGCCGCCCGTAAACCAGAAGCGGAGCTGGGCGCGCGCGCCGCGGCTGACGTTTTCCAGGGTCACCAAGTGGTCCAGCAGCATCGCGCTCGGCCCCTCGGGCGTGTTCGGATCGAGGTCCAGCGTCAGGCTCTCAACCGCGAAGACCACCATCTCGTCCCCGCTCAGCGGCGTGTTGTCCGCGTCGAGGTCGTCCAGCACGCCATCGCCATCGAAGTCCAGCCGCGGTCCCGGCACCGGCGGCGGCGGCGGACCCGGTGGGAGCGGGCGGTTGCTCTGCCACTGCGCGTCCAGGTAGCTCGCCAGCGTGGTCTCGTCGTGCACCGTCACCGCTTCGGGCAGGCCGTCGAAGTTGGCGTCGAAGGTGGTCAACCCGTAGCCGAACTGCCCGCCCGGCGGCAGCGTCCCGCCGGGGTTGGGCGCGGGCAGCTCCTGCTCGCCGGTGCCGATCGGGAAGCCGAAGCGGCTGATGCCCGGCGGCGCGGCGGAGGGGTGGTCGGTCATGTCGACATAAAGATAGGTGTTCTCCTGCATCATCGCCGGGAACTTCAGGTCGCGCGAGCAGTCCTCGTCGAAGCGGATCTTGGTGATGTGCTCCGGCTCGTACCAGGCACGATAGTAGACCTTCTCGCGCGCGTTCTGCACGCTGTTGGAGAGCTGGGAGTAGAGCGACCGCAGGGGTTCGTTGAAGTGGCGGAACTCGTCCATGTAGGCCGGGTTGAAGGTCAGGCTGTCGCCGCGCGGGGCGTGCGGATGCTGCGGGTTGAAGGGCGCGAACGGGTCCGTGTAAGGCGCGTCCTCGACCGGCCGGCCGGGGTCGCGCGGGTCGTCGGCGTCCAGGTCGCCCGCTCCGGCAAGCTGGCTGCGGCGCGGGATCGTCGGCTCGCAGGCGAACTCCGGCGGCTGGGGCTGCCCGCCGAAGAGACGCACGCCCTGGCGGCCGTAGAGCAGGATGTCGGCGACGTCGGGATCGAACTCGAAGGCCGCCCGGCGCGGCGAGCCGAAGGGGAAGCCGCCGTCGGGGGTGTGGTTGATCTCCAGGTCGGGCGGGGTCGGCGGGATCAGCGCCGGCACGGGCCCGCCGGGCATCCCCCAGCGGCGCCAGCGCGCGGTGGGGTTGGTCCAGGCGGTGGTCACGAGATAGTTGTCGGGATCGTAGGCCTGCTGGCCGGTGTTGGGATCCGGCGCGGGATCGGCGTAGCTCGGCAGGGCGAACTCGGTGTAATGCCAGGGCAGGGTCCAGATCTGCTCGTTGTAGAAGAAGCCGTTCGGACCGGCCGGCGGCGCGGTCTGGCCCGGCGCGCGCGCGCCGAACTTCTCCCGGAGCTGGCCGAGGAAGGCCGGATCGACGTCCTCCGACGCATAGAACCAGCGCAGGGCGCGGATGTCGTCATACGGCCCGACGGGGTTGTTGGGGTCGTGGCCGACGTAAGGCACGGCCTCGCCCGCGCCCAGCACGGGGGGGACGGGGCCGATCGGCCCGCCCATGTACAGGATCTTCGGCCGCGGCAGGGTGCTGTTGGGCAGGCCCGGCGGGACGACGACCGGATCAAAGCCCTTCAGCTCGACGATGTCTTCCAGGATGGTGTGCTCGTAGTTGTAGGGCGGCGGCAAGGCCAGCGGCTGGTTGACCGCGTAGGGCTGCAGGCGCACCGAATGCTGCTCGATCGTCACCGCGACCTTGGGCAGCGGCGCGC
>CAZCJG010000125.1:0-12023 GCA_964498575.1 uncultured Anaerolineales bacterium
CCCTTCGTGCACATGGTCTGGGGCGGCGGGCTGTTGCAGGCCTGGGGCGTGCTGGACTTCGCCGGCGGCATCGTCGTGCACAACATCGCCGGCATCGCCGCCCTGGCATCGGTGATCTACGTCGGCAAGCGCGCGGTGACGGGGCACGGCCCCCACAGCATTCCCCTCGTGGCGCTGGGCACGGGGCTGCTGTGGTTCGGCTGGTACGGCTTCAACGCGGGCAGCGAGTTCCGGGTGGATAGCGTAACCGCCCTGGCTTTTCTCAATACCGACCTCGCGGCGTCCTTCGCGGCGATCACCTGGCTGGCATTGGACTGGGGCCTCTCCAAGCAGCCAAAGTTCGTCGGGCTGCTTACCGGCGCCGTCGCCGGCCTGGCCACGGTGACGCCCGCCGCCGGCTACGTCTCGCCGGTGGCGGCCGTGCTCATCGGCGTCGCGGCCGGCCTCGTCTGCTACGGCGCCGTCGCCTGGAAGAATCGGATGGGCTGGGACGACGCGCTGGATGTGTGGGGCGTGCACGGCGTCGGCGGTTTCCTCGGCATCGTGCTGCTCGGTGTCTTCGCCACGACCGCCTGGAACCCGAACAGCGCGGACGGCCTCCTGGCCGGCAATGCGACCTTCTTCGTCAAGGAGCTGGCCGCGGCGCTGCTGTCCACCGCCTGGGCCTTCGTGTTCACCTACGGGATGCTCTGGATCATCGACCGGCTCAGTCCTGTCCGCGTCGACGAAGCCACCGAGGCGCAGGGGCTGGACACAGGTCTGCATGGCGAGTCGGCCTATCCGGAGCTGGCCTGAGCGCTTCTGTTCGGATCACGAATCGCCGCGCATCGAGCAACGATGGGTTCGAGGAATAGCGGCCGCACTCAGGCATGACTCAGGTCCGCTACAGGTCGCGGTCAGGCGTTAGATTCTCCCGTCGGTTACACTGGGTCCAGACGTCCCGTATCCACCCAGAACCGACGAGGAGAGCCAGTCATGTTCACACGAACCATTCCGCTGTTGACCCGCCTGCTGGCGGTGTTGACCCTGGTGGCGACCACCGCCGTGTGGGCAGCCAGCGCGCAGCCCGCCACCGCCCAATGCCAATCCTGCGGCGGCCCCGAGACGGGCAGCCCCACCCTGGGGCCGACAACCGGCACCGATGGCGCGGTCGAGGCGCCCGCAGTCCCCGCGGCCGATCCCGGCGATGCGCAGCTCGGCGACGCCCCGGACCTGCCGTCGGCCGATCCCGCGCCGAGCGACATCTTCGCCACGGAGCTCACCCCCGACGGCCGGACCGTCGCTCGCAGCCTCGACGGCAGCCGCAGCTATCCGCTGATTCCGCGCGACGAGTTCATCGCCTATACCCAGGAGCGGGAGCGCGCCTACCAGGAGTCCGTGCGGTCGCTCGGGCCGGACAGCGCCTCCGACCAGTCCTCACCGGTCGACGCGCCGGCCGCCCTCGACGCGGCTCCCGCGTCCTACTCGCTGGCGTCCTACCAAACCGCCATTCGGAACCAGGGTGATCGCAACACCTGCTGGGCATTTGCCGGAGTTGCCGGCCTCGAAGCCTATTACCGCCGGGCCTACGGCGTCACGCTGAACCTATCCGAACAGTATGTCTTCCACGTCGGCAAGGCCTTCGAGCTCTACCCGGATTACAAGACGAACTCCGTGCCGCACGAGAACAACAGCTCATACTGGGGCTTTCAGGGGAGCAGCGACATCGTCCAGAAGCTGACCTACGCCGCCGTGCCCGACGAAGCCTCGGCTCCCTACATGTCGCAGGGCGAGATGGACACTCTCAAGGCCAGTATCCCAGCCTCCGGCGCACTCGACTGGAACTCGACGCAGCAGCAGCTCGATGCCTTCGAGTTCGACACGCGTCACATTCCGCTCGCCGCGCGCAACAACGCCAAATATCGGGCGACGAAGTACACCTACATTGCCTTTGGCGATCGGTCGACCTTGAACAGTCGCCTTGAGACGGTGATCGCGTCGGGCAAGGAGGTCGTGGCCGACTTCCAACTGAGATGGCGCTGGGATGCCGCCAAGAGTCGCTACGACTACGACGCGACCCAGGATTGGGGGGGGCATGTCATGTTGATCGTCGGCTACGACCGCACCGCCGGCACCTTCACGCTCAAGAACTCCTGGGGCGAATCGAGCCTCATCCGCGTGACCTACAACTTCATGCGCAACAACTTCGACGGCGGCCATACCATCGACGGCATCGTGCCCCCGAGCTCGTCCCCGCAGCTCAAAGCTGCTTGGGTCGGCAACTGGAACATGGACCACGACGGCCACCGCGGCAAGCTTGTCATTCGCCGCTTCATCGACCTGCGGAACCCGACGGCCAGCGCCACCAAGCTCGGCAACTACTATGTCGACGGCGTGGGCTACGACGTCAACGGTAAGTTCGAGGAAGACGGCCGCAAGATGGTGTTTTACGTGGCCAGCACGACCGCGCGTGTCGCGCCCGGAACCCTGACCGGCCAACGCCACGATCTGTACCTCTTCTCCAGGGACACGACCCTGGCGGCGGGCAAGACCACATGGAGCAGCAAGCCTTACGGCTCTCAAATCAGCCGCGGCGACATCCCCTATACCTACGGCACCGGCTTCAACTACACCAAGTGGCTCGGCACCTGGTCGATGAACCACGACGGCTGGCGCGGCAAGCTCTATATCGACGTCATCGGGGGCACGAGCTCGGTCAGCGGCCGGTACGTCGGCAGCGATGGCGTGACCAAGACCGTGGTCGGCACCGTAGACTCCGCGAACCCGCACCGCCTGAACCTGACCATCGCGTTCGACTCGACCAACAGGCAACCGTTCGAGCTGTTGTTCCACACCTGGACCGGGGGCACCTTCTCGGGTGTCACCCAATGGGGCGGCAAGAGCTACGGGGTGGTAGGCTACAAGTAAGGCGGCGTGATCGGGGACCCGGCCCTCGCTGGCCGGGCATCCATGCCCCGACGAGATGGGGTCGAAGGCGGGAATCTGGTGGCCCTCCGAACCGATGGGTGGTTCGGAGGGCTACCAGATTCCCGCCTGTGCTAGACTCAAGCGCGAAGGAACGGGAGGGGCGCCCGCCGCGGGATCGCGGGGCGGGGGCGGGGCCGAGTCGGTCAGACACCATGGAGGAAAGCATGGATAATCGGGTGCGTCGTGTGTCGCGGATGCCGGCGGCGGTGGCGCTGCTGGCGGTGGCGTCGGTGATGTCGGTGGTGCTGGCCGGGAGCTTCGGCGGCGCCGCGCGCAAGCTGGCGGCCGGGCCGGCATCCGCCGTCGGGGATGATCGGGTGGTCGAGGTGATGCCGGCCAGCGCGCTGGTCGTGGTGGATGACCCGGTCGGGGTGTCGCCAGGGCAGGCGGATCGCGGCCCGGGCATCGCCTCTGAGGTGCAGGCCGGGCGGCCGGGATGGGCCGGCGATGCGGAGGCGCCGCAGCAGCAGGCGCCGACCCTCGTCGAGGAGCAGGGCTTCGAGGATGCGAACTTCCCGCCCGAAGGTTGGGAGATCTTCGACAACATCAGCGATACCAGCGGTGCCGGCAGCGTCAACGGCTGGAGCCGGCAGATCTGCCAGGCGTGGGCGGGCGACGCGTCGGCCTGGTCGGTCGGCGGCGGCAGCCAGGGCAGCCAGCTCACCTGCGGCGGCGGGTTCACCCAGGCCCAGGATAACGAGCTCCGGTACACCCACATCGATGCCTCGAACTTCCCCGAAGGCTTGCAGGTCGACTTCCGGTTCTGGGTCGACTGGCGAGTGCAGGACCAGGGTGATGTCATCAACAACGGCTTCCTGGCTTGCGTGCGCGCGGTGCCGGGCACCGACGGCAACTGCGTTTATTTCAGGGATACCCCGGAAAACCCCACCCCTCGAAAACGATGGCTTGGCCCTAGCGCACCGCTCGTGTTCAAGCAAGCCGCGAACCGACCGGATGCCGAGGTCTTCTTCCGCTTCATGGACACCGCGCCGGATGGGGCGCACAGCGGCGTGTTCATCGACAACGTGGTGATCAGCGGCCTGGCCGAGGCGCCGACCACGACGCCGACGACCGTTGCACCCACGGCGACGCGCACGCCGACGCGCACGGCGACGCCCGGGCCAAGCCTTACCCCCACTCCCAGGCCGGCCAGCATCATCCACCTGCCGATGGCGATGAAGGATGCCGACAAGGACGATCCCGCGATGTTCCCGCCGCCGGTGGCGAGCAGCGCGACCGTCGAGTTCGGGATCGAGGTGCAGGAAGACGGCACGGTCGTCGGCAAGGCGACACAGTTCCAGTTTGGCATCATGCGACTGTGCTCCAAGATGAGCTGGTTCGGGTTTACCGCCGGCACGCAGATGCGCTGGCAGTGGTATCAGTGGGATGGCAGCGCGTTCGCCGAGATCCCCGGCGCGCTCAACGGCACGATCGACGCCGGCGAGGCCGATTGGGTCCGCCGATGCGCGGCCAGCCAGCAGAACGGCGTTCCCGTGCCGATTCCCGTCAACCGCTACAAGGTCGCGGTCTTCGTGGGCGACAGCAGCGAGCCGATCGGCAGCGGGATCGCCGAGGTGCTTGACGGTCCCGTGCCGGGCCAGCCGACCTATACCCCGACCTGGACCCCCCAGCCGACGATCGCCGCCTCGGTCACGCCGACGGCGAAGCCCGGCGAGAGCACGCGTTGCGAGCAGCCCTTCGAGAACGGCGACTTCGAGCGCGGCCCGTCGGTGGGCTGGACCCTGGAGACCAACGCCACCCAGACCGACATCAGCCGCGTGATCGTCCGCGGCAGCACCATCGACCCGAACTTCCCGGTGCCCGGCGGCGAGTGGCTGGCCGTGCTTGGCGGAGGGGTGAACGTGCGCGACGGGCTGTACACGCCGCTGTGGGATCTGCCCGAGGCCTCGACGATCATCTCGGCCACCCTGACCTATTACATGGGCATCTCGACCGAGGAGACCGTGAACGGGACCAACGACGACATCGTGGCGCCGCTCTTCCTCAACCAGGACAACGAGCGCATCCAGGTGCCGGATAGCGGCATCTCCGAGGAGAACGTCACGCACGACCGCTGGTATCGCTTCCGACACGACGTCACCCAGCTCATGACCCAGCGCGACGGCTGGAACCGCGCGCGGCTGATCTTCGTCAGCAGCAACAGCGCCGCCGTCCCCTCGGTCCACCTGCTCGACGAGGTGCGGCTGGAGATGTGCGTGCGGACGGGCGGGGCGGGGCAGGCCCGGCGCACCAGCCGGGCCGCGGCCGGCGCCGAGCTGTGGAACGAACCGACCGCCGTCTTGCCTCGCGATGCCGCCTTGGGCGTGGCACCGCCAGCAGCGGGGCGGATGCAGCGCGTGCCCTGGCCACGGACGGGCGGCAGCCGGGCGCCCGCCGGTGCGACGACCACTTCGGAGCATTGGCGGGTGATGCCGAAGTAATCGAGGCTGGCTCAGAACCCTGGTGCGCGGGGCGATCCGCAGCGTCGATCGCCCCGCGCAAGCCTCTTCCCGAACACGACGTCCGCCCCCCATCTCACGGACGAAGCCATGGTTCCTCCCCGGCGCTTGCGCCGCCTCAAGCTGACCCTTCTGTTGCTCTTCGCCGCCGTCGGCGGCACGGCCTGGCTCGCCACGCGGCCCGCGCCGCCGACTTCCGCCGCGCCGGAGCGGCCGGCGCGCGACATTCCGCTGGCGGACGTCAGTCCCTGGGGCGCCAACTTCTTCCTGCACGAGGAGGTCGAGGACTGGAACGTCGAGAAAACCATCGAATGGGCCGAGGCGGCCGGCATCCGCTGGGCCAAGCAGCACTTCCCCTGGTACGAGATCGAGCGCGCGCCGGGCGACTTCCGCTGGCAGAAGTACGACCGAATCGTCGACCTCTACCGCGCGCACGGCATCGAGGTGGTCGCCCGGCTGGACTTCCCGCCGGAATGGGTGAAGGCCGCCGACTGGGTGCCGCCGGACAAGCGCCAGCCGCCGGTCAACTTCCCGCCGGCCGACAACGAAGCCTATGCGCGCTTCGTCCGGGCGACGGTCGAGCACTTCAAGGGCCGCGTACGGTTCTTCCAGATCTGGAACGAGCCCAACCTGCTGGCCGAATGGGGCTGGAATCCCGCCCATCCGGTCGACCCCGCCGAGTACGTCGCGATGCTGCGGAGCGCGGCGAGCGCCGCGCGCGCGGCCGACCCGAACGCCGTCATCCTGGCCGCGCCGCTGGCGGCCAACCGCGAGACCATCGATCTCGCCGGCAACATGAACGAGCTGGACTACCTGCGCGGCATGTACGCCGCCGGCGCGGCCGAGCAATTCGACGTGCTCGGCGTCAATGCCTTCGGGATGGACCGGCCGCCCGACGATCCGCCGAGCCCCGCGCGGCTGAACTTCCGCCGCGTCGAGCTGCAGCGCGAGGTCATGGTCGAGGCCGGCGACGACTGCACCCCGATCTGGGCGGCGGAGTACGGCTGGAACACCGCGCCGGAGGAGGTGCCGTCGATCTGGGGGCGGGTGAGCGAGGCGGAACAGGCCGCCTACACCGTCTCGGGCGTCGGCTTCGCCCAGGCGAGCTGGCCCTGGGCCGGCGTGCTGGGCATCTGGTACTTCCGGCACCCGAACAAGGCGCGCGACGACGCGGTCTACTACTTCCGCATGGTCGACGAAGCCTTCAACCGCGAGCGCATCTACGCCGCCGTGCAGGCCGCGGCCGCGCCGCCGGCGGTCGCCGGGCCCGGTGAATGGGCCGAGCGCTCCGGCCCGGTGCAGCTCGCGGCGCTGGGCGACTGGGAGTGGGCCTGGGATGGCGCGCCCGCCGCGCGCTCCGGCCGGCGGCTGGGCTGCCTGAGCGGCGACTGCTGCCGGGCCGGCGACCAGCAAGCGGGGGATTACAGCTTCATCGCGTCGGCCGCGCCGGAGGCCGCCCTGAGCTTCCGCTTCGACGGGTCCTCGGTGGCGGTGCGCGTGAAGACCCTGTCGCAGGCGGCGACGCTGAGCGCCGAGGTCGATGGCCGATCCGAAGCCGTGGTCCTCAAGGCCGCCGACGGCTGGGCCTGGCGCACCCTGGCCGCGGACCTGCCCGAGGGGGTGCATACGCTCGATCTCACGGTCGGGCGCGCCGGCGGAAAGGTCGCGATCGACGGCTTCCGTGTGGGCGACGGCGAGACCCAGGACGACCCCCGGCGGCGCTGGCTGCTCACGCTCGGCGGACTCTCGCTGTGCCTGACGGGCCTGCTGCTGGTCGACCTGCGCTTCGTGGCGGGGCGGATTCGGGTGTAGGCGGCGGGGGTGGGGAATTTGACCCGATTCCTCCATTCACATAGACTTTCGGCGGATTTCACGGCCCACCGCCGGCACGGACGGCGTGCCAAGCCGCGCCGGCGTCGAAGTTCGCCTAGCGTAGCACCCCGTTATTGGCTGCATTTGGCGTTCAAGCAATTCAAAGGAGTGTTGTAGTCATGCGATTGCGCGGCCCGATTTCGGCAGGTTTGACTCCGTCGGCCTACCCCCGCAGGTTCGTGATCCTTCATCTGAGTCGCTGCGCCGCGATGGCGGTGCTGCTAGTGTCCTTCGTCCTCGGCGCCGGTCGTGCCGGCACGGTCTCGGCCGATGAGGACATCGCCTCCGCTCCCTCGCTCGACGCGGACACCGAAGCGACGGCTGTCACCTTGCCAGCCGACCGCGACAGTTGGCTCAAGAGCAACAACCCGGGCGACAATTTCGGCAGCCAAACAGAGCTGCCGGTCCAGACCAAGGGGCGCGACGCGGCCCGGAGCGTCTTCCACTTCGACGTCGCGTCGATCCCGAGCGGGATGTTCGTGGAGCGCGCCACCATCAACCTGTGGGTGCTCCAGTCGAGCAACCAAGTGGTCACGCTGCACCGGATTACCGATGCCTGGGCCGAGGATAGCGTCACGTGGTCCAACACCGCCACCGACCTGGATAGTGCGGGGATCACCGGCTTCTCCCCGTCGGACAACGGCCGATTCGTCGCCGTCGACGTGACGAGCCTGGTCCAGGCCTGGGTGGACGGGGCATTCGCGAACCACGGCATCATGCTGGTCGGCGGCTCGAAGGAGACCAAGTACGCCAGCCGGGAGTGGTCGAATGCCGGCCAGCGCCCCTTCCTGGACGTCACCTACAGCGTCCCCAACACGCCGACTCCGGTGCCACCGACCAACACGCCGACTCCGGTGCCACCGACCAACACGCCCGGCCCGCCGACACCGACCTATACGCCCGGCCCGCCGACACCGACGCCCGGTCCGCACACCGGCCTGTGGATCTCGCGGGCAGAGGTGCAGACCCTGCCGATGTCGGGAACGGCCTGGAACGCGTTGCTCAGCGCGGCCAACGGCGGTGCCGGCGCGCCGACGGTCTGTGATCAGGACTCCGACAACAGCGTGATCGTGCTGGCCAAGGCCCTGGTCTATGTCCGGACGGGGACCGAGAGCTACCGGACCGAGGTCCGCCAAAACGTGATGGCCGCGATTGGCACGGAAGATGGCCCGACCTGCCGGACGCTGGCGCTGGGGCGGGAGCTGGCCGCCTACGTGATCGCCGCCGACTTGGCCGGCCTGACCGCTTCCGAGGACGCGGCCTTCCGGAGCTGGCTCGGCGCGGTCCGCAACCAGGTCCTGGCCGGCGACGGCCGCTCCTTGATCAGTTGCCACGAAGACCGCCCCAACAACTGGGGCACCATGTGCGGCGCCAGCCGGGCGGCCGCATCGGCGTATCTCGGCGACACGGCCGACCTGGCCCGGACCGCCCAGGTGTTCAAGGGATATCTGGGGGATCGGGCGTCCTACGCCGGCTTCAACTACGGCAGCGATCTGAGCTGGCACCTGGATCCCAACAACCCGCGCGGCATCAACCCGTCCGGCGCGGTGAAGCAGGGCACCAGCATCGACGGCGTCTTGCCCGACGACATGCGGCGCGGTGGCTCCTTCACCCCTGGCTGCCCGGCCGCCACCGGCTATCCGTGGGAGGCCTTGCAAGGTGTCGTGGTACAGGCCGAGCTGCTTTACCGCCAGGGCTACGACGCCTGGAGCTGGCAGAGCCAGGCCGAGCGGCGGGCGGTGCAGTACCTGCGCAACCTGGATGGCACGTGCGGCGGCTGGTGGGCCGGCGGGGACGACGCGTTCACGCCCTGGATCATCAACCACGTCTACGGCACGAGCTTCCCGACCAGCGCGCCGGTGAACACCGGCAAGATCATGGGCTGGACCGACTGGACGCACAACCGGGCCACCCGCCCGCGGCAGTAGCGCCGACGCGGCGATCGCCGAATGATCGTCGAACGTCTACCCGGGGGCGGCCACGCGGCCGCCCCCGTTGTTTGGGCGGGCGCGGTCCGATCGACGCGTTTGCCGCGCCGGACCGATTAAACCCATCCCGCCGGTGTCATTAAGCGGTGAGAGCGCTCTCCATGTGCTTGTTCGACCCCTTTCCGAACTCGAATGGAGGAATCCCACCATGATGCAACCACCGCGCCGGCGCGCTGCCGGCCCGCTCCGATGGCCGGCGCTGGCCCTGTTGGCCCTGGCGCTCGCGCTCCTGCCATCCATCCACGCCCAGGCCGCGCCCGCGCGGCAGGCCGGGCGGCCGCCGGCGCCGCCACCGCTGTGCAGCGACGGCCAGAACAGCCTCGGCGGCACGGTGCGGTCCGCCGCCGGCGAGCCGGTCGCCAACATGCAGGTCTTCCTGGTCAAGCCCGAAGCCGGGCGCCCACCCTCGGCGGCTGTGGTCGGCTGGGTGATGTACCAGGCCACTACCGGCGCGGACGGCACCTACCTGGTCGACAAGGTCTGCGACGACGGCTACTACGTCATGGCCCGGCCCGACCCGGCTCAGGGCCACGGCTTCTACGATGCCGACGGCGACCACCAGCCGGACCTCGTCACGCTGGGGCCGGACCGGCGCCAGGCGACGGGCATCGACATCACGCTGAGCGGCATGGCCCCGCGCGCGCCCTCCCCCCCGGGGTCGCCCGGCGCGCCTCCCAGCCCGCTGCCGGGCTGCCGCGCCGATCCCGGGACCATCGAAGGTACGGTGTCGGACGCTACCGGCGCCGCCGCGGCGGGGGCGCGGGTGCTGGTGATCGGCGAAGATCACGCCTCCGCCACGCGTGCCGACGGCGAGGGGCGCTATCGGGTGCCCGGGCTGTGCGCGGGATCTTATCTCGTCATCGCCCTCCAGCGCACCGGCAGCCAGCTCCTGCATGGGATCTACGACCCGGATGGCGACGGCCAGCCCGACCCGGTCGACCTGGCGGCCGGCGCGATGTCGGCCACCGGGATCGATATCACGGTCCGTCCGCTCGGGGTTAATCCGTTCGCGGCCCTGATCGGTTGCCCGCAGTTGCGCGGGCTGTCCGGCGGACCGCAGGGTGTCCTGGATCAAGCGGGTGATCCGGCCAGTTACCGGCTTGCGCCGGGCGCGCCGCTCTGTCGCGCCATCGACGATGTGGCGAGCCTGACCGGCGACTGGCCGATGCTCGACCTTTGGCCCGGCGCGGGACCGGGGCCGGCGCCGCTGGACCTGGCATCCGCGGGGATTGAATGACGACCCGGCGCTGACCGGCGCATGGTTCCGTGGAGGCTGGGGCGATCGGGAGCGGTCGCCCCAGCCTTCGCGGCGAGTGGAGAGGGCGGAGGGCTGGGATGATGCATGCATGGGTGGACGCCAAGGAGTAGGCGAGGCGGAGGCTGGGCGATCAAGCGCGCATGAGATCGATCGATGAATCACGAAGGTCGCGGGCGGAATGTCGCTGCTGAGGCGTAATGGCGGGGCGGGCGCCGAGGATCGTGCGAATGGCACGGGGCGCGCACCCGGCACGAACCACGCACCCGGCCCGGGTCGCGTCAACGGCGCGCACCCGGCCGCCGGGTCGGTGGAGGGCGGCGAGCGCGCGCTGGTCGCGGCGGCCGCGGCGGGCGATGCTCCGGCCTTCGAGGCGCTTTACGATCGACATGTGGACGCGGTGTACCGCTTCCTCCACATGCGGGTGGGCGATCCCTGGGTGGCGGAAGACCTGACGCAGGACGTCTTCCTGGGCGCCTTCCGTGCGCTGGACGGCTTCCGCGGCGAGGGCAGCCTGCGCGCCTGGCTGTTGCGCTCGGCCCACAACCGCCTGAGCAACCACTGGCGCTCGCAGAGCCGCCGCCCGGTTCAGGTCCCGTTGGGCGACGACGACGAGGGCGATGCGGTCGCCGTCAAGGACCGGCCCGTCCCCGCGGCCGACCCCTTGGCGGAGCTGGCCGACCGGCTGACCTCGCCCGACGTGATGGCGGCGCTGCGGGAGCTCTCGGAGGCGCAGCAGTCCGTGCTCGCCCTGCGCATCGGCCTCGATCTCTCGGTCGCCGAGACCGCGGCGGTGATGGCGAGGACCGAGACCGCCGTCCGCAGCCTGCAACACAGCGCGCTCAAGGCCTTCCGCCGGCGCCTGATCGATAAGGACCACCACCCATGAACGCTCATGCCATCGACACCCGTGTCATCGATGCTCTGGATGCCCGGCTGGAGCGACAGCGCGCGGGCCGGTACCGTGACGTCGATCGGGCCGGGGCCGAGCTGGGAACCGCAACGGACATCGAGAACGCGGCCAGGGGCGAACTCGGAGTGGCGGGCGAGGCCAGCGTGGCAGTAGATGCCGAGATCGAGACCCTGGCGCTGGCCGCGCGCATCCTGCACGACCATCGCCCATCGCTCGCCGAGGACGCCCGAGAGCGCATGCGCGCGTCGATCCGGGCAACGATCGTCGTTCCGGCAGCACGGGACGTTCCGGTCTCGGCCCCGCACCGCACCGCGCCCCCTCCGCACGGCTTCCCTCGTCGCGCCGCATGGCGCCCCCTGTTGCTGCGGGCGGCGGCGCTGGCTGTGGTGGCCGGTGTGTTGATCCGCGGTGCTGTGGGGATCTCGGCCGACAGCCGGCCCGGCGACCTGCTGTATCCGATCCGCCGCTGGGCGGAGCGCACCGAGGCGGCGATCGACGGCGCGGCGGCGGCATGGCTGAACTGGCGCGGCCAGGGCGGCGCGGCACAGCCGACCGCGACGACGGAGCCG
>CAZCJG010000126.1:0-11962 GCA_964498575.1 uncultured Anaerolineales bacterium
CCTTCGTCGACTGGCTGATCCGCCGGGTAGGGCTGGACACGGTGCTGGCGATGCCCTACATCGAGATCGAGACGCCCGCGGGCGAGGATACCGCGGGAGCGGATGGCGCGGGAGCGGATGGCGCGGAGGGGAAGAGCGCAGCGGACGATCGCCCGGCGCCGGACGGGATGAGAACTGACGACAAGGGTGCCCTGGAACCCGAGGCGACCGCCGAGCCGGAGATCCTGCGCGTGCCGGACTACGCGGCAGCGACCGGGCTGGACCTGGCGGCGCTTGAACGCCTGTGGCTGGCGGACGTGTCGGCGGGGGGGCGGCCGGAGGCCGGGGGGTAGTGCGCCGGCCCTAACCCACAACCCCCAGCTCCCGCAAGACATCCAGCTCCGACGGCTTGGGCTTCTGCCACAGCCACTCCACCTTCAGCCAGAAACCACGCAGCACCTCGGAGTGGAACACACCTTCGGACCCCGCGAACATCGTGTGGTAGCGCCCGTCTTCCAGGTAGTAGAACTCTGCCCAGCGCTGCATCAGGTCGATCAGCCAGTTTTCCGCGACACCGCCTTCTGCGTACTCCCTGAACTTGTCGCCACGGTCGCGTTCCTCGCTCTCGCGGGATATGATCTCGACCGCAAGATCGGCCGGTCCGTTGATAAAGTTGGGCCTCAGTCGATCCAGGTGCGCCGCCGTCAGGGCCACGATGTCGGGCTGCCGGCCGGGCAGGCTCGGCCCGGTCTTCATTTGGAAGGGCGCGCTGCGGACCCAGCCAAGCCCATGGTACCGAATGTAGATGCGCATGATCGTCGTCAGGAAATCCCCCGCGTCCTGATGCGCGTCGGATGCCGGACTCGTCATGATCACCTCGCCATCGACCCACTCAGCGTGCATGTCCTCGTCGGTCCACTCCAGAAACTCTTCATAGGTCATCTTTCCCGACGCATCCGGGGCGAGGAGCACGGTCAGCAGGCGCTCGCGCAGGCGTGGTTGGACCGACCGCAGCAGCAGCTTGCCCCGGGATCCCAACCGCTGTTCTTGAGCCATCACTTCGGTTTCAGACATGATGCACCTCCCGTTTGGTGATCCCGACACCCGCTCGCCCGCAATCCTATCACCCGCCCCAACCAGGGTCAAGCACCCGATCTGGTGTACCATTGGCAGCGCCGGCCGTCGGTGGTGTCCGATCATCGGCCAAGTCGCAGAGGAGCGCCGCCCAGGATGAATCCCTTCACCCCCGCAGCCCAGGCCACATCGCCAGACCCGCTCTCACCGCCCCTCCGCATCCTCGTCGCCCAGCTCAACCTCGTCGTAGGCGATATCGACGGCAACAGCGCGCGGATCATCGACACGCTCGAGGTCGCGCGATCCCGGCGCGCCGATTGGGTCGTCTTCCCCGAGCTGGCCGTGCCGGGCTACCCGCCCGAGGACCTGCTCTTGCGGCCGTCCTTCGTCCAGGCCAACCAGGCGGCGATCGCGGCGATCGCGCCCTACACGCGCGGGCTGACAGCGGTGGTCGGCTTCGCGGACCGGGCGGAGGACCTGTACAATGCCGCCGCGATCCTGCACGACGGCGCGCTGGCCGCGGTCTACCACAAGGCCTACCTGCCGAACTACGGCGTCTTCGACGAGGCGCGCTACTTCGGTGAGGGGCGGCGCTATCCGGTCTTCAGGACGCCGGGTGGGGTGCGGATCGGGGTCAGCATCTGCGAGGACATCTGGTATGCCGCCGGCCCGCCGCAGATCCAGGCGCTGGCCGGCGCCGAAGTGCTAGTCAACATCTCGGCCTCGCCCTACCACCATGGCAAGGCGGACTATCGCGAGCGGATGCTGGCGACGCGCGCCGGCGACACCGGCGCCTTTGTCGTCTTCTGCAACCTGGTCGGCGGCCAGGACGAGCTGGTCTTCGACGGCAACAGCGTGGTGCTGGACCCCGACGGCCGGGTGCTCGCCCGCGGCGCCTCGCTGGCCGAGGACCTGTTCTGCGTCGACATCCACCCCGCCGAGGTGTTCCGCGATCGCCTGCTCGACCCTCGCATCCGCAAGGCGCGGCTCCTGCGGCAGGATCCCGCGCTGACCCCGGAGTTCGTGCTGGCGCCGATCCAGGGCGAAGCTTCCACGGATCCCGTCATCGCCCCTACCCCAACCGACACATCCGTTGCCGAGATCGAGACGTCCGCCAACGACCGCGACCTGCCTCCCCTCGACTCGGTCGGTCCGCTCGGCCCAGCGGACGAGTTATCCACCGCGCCACCGGGTTTATCCACCGAAATCGGCGAGTTACCCACCAGAACTGCCCAAAACAGTCCCCAGCCGCTCGACGGCCTAGCCGAAGTCTACGCTGCGCTGGTTCTGGGCACGCGCGACTACACCCGCAAGAACGGCTTCTCCGGCGTCGTCCTCGGCCTCTCCGGCGGCATCGACTCGGCGCTGGCGGCGGCAATCGCGGTCGATGCGCTCGGCGCCGCTCAGGTCGTCGGCGTGGCGATGCCGGCGCGCTACTCGTCGGCGTCCAGCGTCCAGGATGCCGCGGATCTGGCGGCGCTGTTGGGAATCAGGCTGCTGACGATCCCGATCGACGCGACCTTCCAGAGCTACCTGGACCTGCTCGCGCCCTGCTTCGCCGGCCGGTCGGCGGATGTGACCGAGGAGAACCTGCAACCGCGCATCCGCGGCAACATCCTGATGGCACTGTCCAACAAGTTCGGCTGGATGCTGCTGGCAACGGGCAACAAGAGCGAGATGAGCGTGGGCTACGCGACGCTCTACGGCGACATGGCCGGCGGCTTCGCTCCGCTCAAGGACGTGCCCAAGACCCTGGTCTACGCGCTCGCCCGCTGGCGCAACGGTCAGGCGGACGGGCCGCGCATCCCGGAGCACAGCCTGACCCGCCCGCCCTCGGCCGAGCTGCGACCGGACCAGCTCGACCAAGACAGCCTGCCGCCCTACGAGGTGCTAGACCCGATCGTCGAGGCCTACGTCGAGGCGGAGAAGAGCGTGCCCGAGATCGTCGCGCTGGGCTTCGACCCCGCGACCGTGCGGCGCGTGGCGCGGATGATCGACCGGGCGGAGTACAAGCGGCGCCAGAGCGCGCCCGGCATCAAGATCACACCGCGCGCCTTCGGGCGCGAGCGGCGGATGCCGATGACGAAGGGAGCGGTCAAACCTTAACGTAAACGTAACACGAGGGTGCATGTTCGGCCTTGACACGCCGTGGCGAAGCCTGTAGCATTTCTCCGGTTAGCAAGACATTAAATTCGACGTGGTCGCCACCTCTTCCTGCTAGCTAACGCGAGCCCCCCACTACGGTTTCTTGAGCGAGGTGCGGCCATGGCCATTTGGAGTTGCAGGAGGTCAAATGATGACGAAGCATGTGGGCACCCGACGCTGGTCGGTGCACGTGGCGGTGTGGACGACTCTGGCGATGGTCGCTCTACTCATGTTCTCGGAGTCCGCCGCAGCCGCCACTCCCCCTCCCCCCTCGGCGGCGTCGGGAGCGGCGGTGGCGGTTTCACCGGCTGAGGTCAGCCTGGAATGCGGACAGCTCAAGCAGGTGGATATCCTGATCAGCAACGCCAAGGATCTCTACGGGGTCGACCTCGAGATCAGCTTCGATCCGGACGTGTTGGAAGTCGTGGACGCCAACTCCGCGGAGGCGGACATCCAGGTCAAGCCGGGCGCCTTGCCGGACGTCAGTCGAAGCCAGGGTCTCGTTCAGACCAACGAGGTCGATGCCGCCGGTGGCACGATCAGCTACGCGGCGGCCCGCCTGGAGCCGGCCAAGGCGCAAGGCGGCAATGGCATCATCGTCAGCATCCCGTTCAAGGGCAAGGCGGCCGGATCGAGCCCGATCAGGCTGGACTCTGTGACGCTGACCGACTCGACCGTACGCCCGATCGAGGTCACCAAGAAGGGCGGGCGCGCCAGCGTGACGTGCCAGGGTGGCCGGGCGGCGGCGGGACCGTCAGCCAGCGGCACGGCGGCCGCCGGCACGTCAGGCGGCGACAAGCCTGCTGCGGCTCAGCCGCCTGCTGGTGCGGGCAAGCCGGGGGAACCGTCGGACACCAAGTCGGGCGGGGCCACGGATGACGAGGCCGACGAGGCCGACGAGGCCAAGGACACCGAGGATACCGAGGCTGGCGAGGCTGCGGATGCCGAGGCCGGCGAAGCCACGGACGGTGAGTCGGGCGGGGCCATGGACGCCGAGCCGGGTGAGTCGCCGGAGGGTGAGATGGTCCCACCGCCGGGCTTCGAGGGGATACCCCCGGGGCGGCGTGGCGGTGCTCCGGGCGAGGGCGGCTATCCCTATCCCGACGCGCATCGGGACGGCTATCCCTACCCGGACGGCCATCCCTACGCGGACGGCCACCCCTACGCGGACGGCCACCCCTACGCGGATGGCCATCCCTACGCGGACGGCCACCCCTACGCGGATGGGCGCAAGGGCGGCTATCCTTACCCCTATCCCTATGATGGTTTTCCGCACAAGGGCGGCTGGGGTTGCGTCCATCGCGTGGTGTTGGGCGAGACGTTGAACTCGATCGCCTGGCAATACGGGGTGTCGGCCGACGCGCTGGCCGCGGCCAACGGCATCTGGAATCAAAACTACATCCGTGCCGGTCAAGTGCTGACGATTCCGGGTTGCGGGGGCAGCTATGGCCGAGGTGGCTATGGCCATGGTGGCGACGGTGGCTATTGGCCGCCGGCGAAGGGCGGTTGCTTCGAGCACGTGATCTGGCGGGGCGATACGCTGTGGAACATCGCCTGGGCCTACGGCGACTCGGTCGACGCGCTCGCCTATCGGAACGGGATCATCAACCCGCACCTGGTCTATGCCGGGCAAGTGATCACCGTCTGCCCCGGCGACTGGGGCGGCGCCGGCTACACCTATCATGGTCGATGGGGCGGTGCCGGCATGCCGTACGCGTACCCCGATGGCTGGGAGAGGAGCTATTCTGGCGGATGGAGCGGCGCCGGCGACGTAGCCTACCGCGGCGATTGGGGCGATTCCGATCGCGCGGACTGGGACGTGGATCACCGCGGCGGCCGGGATGACCAGGACGGCATGGACCATCGCGGCGATATGGGCGACGAGGACGGCATGGACCATCGCGGCGACATGGGCGACGAGGACGGCATGGACCATCGCGGCGATATGGGCGACGAGGACGGCATGGACCATCGCGGCGACATGGGCGACGAAGACGGCATGGACCATCGCGGCGGGTGGAACGACGAGGACGACATGGATCACCACGGCGATTCGGGTGATGGGGATGGCATGGACCACCCGTCACAGTCCGAGGAGCCGGCGGACGGGGGAGACAACGACTAGCAATATTGTCGTTGTTGCAGAGGCAAGGCGCCGCGGACCCCGGTCCGCGGCGCCTTGTTGTTCGTCATGCGGCCGACGATCGCCATTCCTACCTCAAGGCCTGTCTGGTGTTTTGGCGTGCATCCAAGTCCGCGGCATGGCGAAGCTAGGGCAGCGGCCCTCCCAACCACGGCATGTGCGCCTGTCCCAATGGGATGGCTTCGCCGACCTCGATCGCCCGCGCGACGTCGATCCGCGCGGCGGTGACCCCGGTGCGCAGGTCGGTGAGCGGCACGCCGCTCCCCTTCAGCACCGCTTCGATCCGACCGGGACTCATCTCGGGGAAGCGCTCGGCCAAGAGGGCGATCGCGCCGGTGACGTGCGGCGCGGCCTGCGAGGTGCCGGTGAAGGTCCCCAGACCTCCGTGGGGATAGGGCGCGGTGACCGCGACGCCGGGCGCGAGCAGGTCCAGCATCGTTCCGCTGTTGGAGAAGCACGCGATCCGATCCGCGACCGCGGTAGGGTCCACGCACGGCGCATAGACCTGGTACGCGGCGCTCTGGGCATCGTAGACCGCCCCGACGGTCAGGGCGTCCCGGACGCAGGCCGGCGCCGGCATCTCGCCGGGTGGTGCGCCGTTCATCGAAGCGACGACCGCCAGCGTGCCCTGGGCGCGCAGCGCGCCGATGGCCGCCGCGAAGGCCTGCGGCACCGCGCCGGCGTCATCGCACGCGCCGCGGTAGCGCGTATCCGTCCCCAGGCTGAGGTTGACGGCGCGCAGGTCGCGCCGGCCGATCAAGCGATCCAGGCCGGCCAACACATCCGACGTGACGAAGCGGTTCTGCTTGTTCATGACCTTGATCGCGACGATCTCTGCTCCCGGCGCGACACCCGGAGCGGAGATCGCGCCCGCCGATGCGACGATCCCCGCGACATTGGTCCCATGCCCGTGGTCGTCCGCCGCGGCGTGGTCTCCTGGCAGGCAACCCGGGTCGAGCTGGACGATACACGCTTCGTCGGCGATCCGGCCGGCCAGGTCGGGATGCTCAGCGTCGACTCCCGTATCCAGCACCGCCACGCGGATGCCCCGCCCGGTCAGCCCCAGGGCGTGGGCCCGGTCGGCGCGGATATGGGGCACGCTCGACGCCAGACCGCCGGAGCCGGTGAGGTCCGGTCCGACGGCGCGGACCACCGGATGATGGACCAGCTTCGACAGGCCCGCGGTGGTCAGGCGACCCGCCAGGGCGGGGATCGCACGATAACGATAGCTTGGCTGGAAGTCCATAGGACCGAGCGCGCGCAGCAACGCGGCCTGAGCGGAGGCGATGGCGGCAAGATCAGCCACGCCGTTGAGATCGACGGCCGGTGCGGGGGATCGCCTGGCCGATCCGTTCCCCCCCGATGGATCCGTGGGTCGAAGCATCACGATGACATCGACCATGTGCCGTGACGCAAGGGCGGCGGGGACGACCGGATCGATATACGCGATGGGGGTCGCAGGCTGCCCGCGGTCAATAGTTGGGATCACCGCGAGCACGGGGGGGAGTCGAGGGGGCGCACCGAGAAGCACCAGGGTGAGCAGGGCGGCGCGCCGGGGCGGGATGCTGTGCACTGGGGCCATTCTATCATGCCGCGCCATGCCACGTGGAAGCGTGAGAGGCCCATTTGAAGTTGTTCCGGAGACTTTCGGTGTCGCGCGAATGCCCACCCTCGCTGGCCGCGGGGGAAGGCTTGCCTCGCCCCCCCGGGCGGCTTATGCTATTGGGCCATGCCGACGCAACACCCTGCCAGCGTGAGGATGGGCGTGCCACGATGACGACTGTGATCGCCCCACCCCACCCGCCCGCCGACCCCGCGCTTCGCCAGCGCGACTACCTGCTGCGCGTGGCTCAGGCGCTGAACGCCGACCTCGACCTGCCGGCGGTGCTGGCGCGCGTGATCCGTACCGCGGTGACGATGACCGCCGGTCAGGCCGGCGCCATCGCCTTGCGGCAGCCCGACGCCGAGATGCGCGTCGTGGCCAGCTTCCAGCTCGAGCCGCGCTTCGAGCATTTTCTCAGCCCGCTGCTGGATCCGGACACCCCCGCAGCCGCCGATCCGAAGGCCGAGCGGGGCGGCGTGCCGAGGACCGGCGACCGCCTGCGTGAGCCGATGTCGCCTGAACCCTCGGGGAGGACGCCCGCCAGGACCCCGCCCGGCGCCGCCGCGCCGCTGGCGCGCGTGATCCCGGCACCGCCCGCGGGCATCGCCATCCATGCCATCCAGGATAGTCCCGACAGCACGCGCCAGATCCTCACCTTGCCGCTCCAGATCGGCGACGCGGCCTTCGGGCGGATCTTCGTGTTCCGCTCCGAGGGCGCCGCCGCGTTCACGCCGCTGGACGGCGATCTGCTCAAGACCTTCGCCGATCAGGCCGCCATCGCGATCCAGAACGCCGAAACCCACATGCGCCTGCGCGCCCGCGAGCGGCGCCTGGCCGCGCTGGTCGAGCACAGCCCGGCCGGCAGCCTGCTGCTGGATGCCGCCGGGCGGGTGGTCTCGTTCAACCCCGCGGCGCTCGGACTCAGCGGGCGGGGGGAAGCGGAGTTGGCCGGTGCGGCGGCTCTGGACCTGCTGGTGCTGGAGGACGAGCGCGGGCAGGTGTTGGTGCTGGACCTTCCGGGGGCCGCGGACGCGCCCGTGACCGTTCAGGGCTACCTGCGCCGCGCGGACGGATCGCCGCCGCCCTATGTCCAACTCACGCTGACCCCGCTGCCCGCGCCGCGCGGAGACCGAACAGGCTTCGTCGTCGATATCGTCGACCTCGGCGGGTTCAAGGCGGCCGAGGACGCCGGGCGCAGCTTCCTGGCCGGGCTGTCGCACGAGCTCAAGACGCCGCTGGCGCTGATCCGCGGCTTCGCCGAGACCCTGCGCCTGCCCCAGGTGCGCGCGGACGAGCAGCTTGCCGACGAGGCGCTGGACGTGATCCTCGACGAGACCGGGCACCTGACCGATATGGTCGACCGGCTGCTGCTGGCCGCGCGGCTGCAGGCCGGGGCGCTGACGCTGGACCGGCATGTGCTCGACGTCGCCTCGGAGCTCGGTCGGGTCGTCGCGACCTTCGAGCGCGCCTATCCGGATCGCGACTGGTCGTTCACCGTGGCGGACGGTCTGCCCACGATCACCGCCGACCCGGTCCGCCTGCGCGAGGTCGCCGAGAACCTGCTGGCCAATGCGGTGAAGTACTCGGACGCCGGCACGCCGATCCGGGTCGATGCCTCACCGGCCGAGGCTGGGGCGGCGATCCGCATCCGGGTGCGGGATCAGGGGATCGGCATTCCGCCCGAGGACCAGCCGCGGGTCTTCGACCGCTTCGTGCGCGCCACCGAACGCGGCGAGGGCACCGGGCTGGGGCTGTACATGAGCCGCGCCATCGTCGAGGCGCATGGCGGCCAGCTCGCGGTCGAAAGCGCGTCCGGCCAGGGCAGCACCTTCACCGTCACGCTGCCTAGTGCCCTACCGGACGAGGCCCCGCGATGAGTCCCGCCGCCACGTCCGAGTCCAACCTGCGCGGCCGACTCGTGCTGGTGGTCGACGATGAGGAGCGCATCATCCGCTTCGTGCGGCTGCATTTCGAGATGCAGGGCGCGCGCGTCACCGAGGCGCATGACGGGCGAAGCGCGCTGGAGCAGGTCCGCCAGCACTTGCCGGACTTGGTGGTGCTGGACGTGCAGATGCCGGGGATGGACGGCTTCGACACGCTGCGCGCGCTGCGCAAGGTGTCGGACGTGCCGGTGATCATGCTGACCGTCCAGGCCGACGAGGCCGACCGCATCCGCGGGCTGGATCTGGGGGCGGACGACTACGTCGCCAAGCCCTTCAGCCCCGGCGAGCTGGTCAGCCGCGCCCAGGCCGTGCTGCGCCGGGTGCAGACCCCGGCCGACAAGCAAATCGTGGAGGTGGACGACGAGCTCGCGATCGACTTCGGCACGCGCGAGGTCGTCGCCCGCGGCCAGCGCGTCAAGCTGCGCCCGACCGAGTGGCGCCTGCTCTACCACCTGGTCCAACACGCCGGCTGGCTCCTTACTCATGACATGATCCTGGCCAAGGTATGGGGTCCGGAATACCTTGGCCAGGACAACTACGTCCGCCTCTACGTCACCTACTTGCGCCAGAAGATCGAGCCCGACCTGGCCCACCCGCGCTACATCCTTACCGAGCGCGGGGTGGGCTATCGCTTCGTCGACTTCAAGAACAAGGGCGCGGTGCCCAGCGGGCTGGGCGCTTAGTTCATCTGCACGTTGATCTTGCGCGGCTTGGTCGCCTCGCTCTTGGGAAGGCTCAGGGTCAGGACGCCATCCTTGTAGTTGGCCTCGGCCTTCTCGATGTCGATCGGCGTGTTGAGCGTGAAGCGGCGCTGGAAGGGGCCGCGGGCGCGCTCGCGCAGGACCCAGGTGTGCTCGTCGGAACGGGCGGGCAGCTCGCCGCTGATCACGACGTTGTCCTGCTCGTAGGTCACGTCGACCGTGCTGGGGTCGATGCCGGGCAGCCCGAGCTCGATCACTACCGTGTCGCCGCTCTCCCAGGCATCCGCCGCCGGCCGGAAGTAGCCGGTCGGCTGGGCGCCGCCGTTCCCACGCCCGGCGGGGATGAAGCTCTCCTCGAACAGGCGGTCCATCGCCTCGCGCAGGCTGACGAAGTCGCGCATCGGCTCCCACACTCGGATCTTGGTCGTCATCGTTCATTCCTCCTGAAGGTTGGTCTATGATTCGGTCGTATGCCCACGCCGGTCTGCTGGGGTGGGCGTCGAGTCCTGTAGATGCCCCGAAGTCTAAACGCGCCGTGTTAGATCGAAGCTAGCCGGTCGCTAGACGCGTGTTAGAGGTCCGCTTGGCCGAGCTAAGGTTGTCCGCGCAGGGCGCGCAGGCCACGGGCCGGAACGTCCTCGAGCCAGGGATGCGGGATCCCGAGGGTCACGTTGACAGGTCGCCGGATCGTTATAAGCTTCGCCCTGGGCCCGGCGCCACCAGAGGACCCGACCACCGGATCGAACAAGGAGACATCTGACCATGACCCACGCAAACACGACCCCCGCCGTCGACGCGGCCTTCGCGGATGATGGATCGATCGCCACCCTCGAACGACCGATCGGCGCTCCGCCGCCCGCCTTCGTCCCGACCACGCCTCGGCCCCCGCTCGCTCGGCAGGTGCCGGTCGAGTCGGTGGCGCACGGCGAGCGCCGCGTCGACCCGTATGCCTGGCTGCGCGACAAGTCCGACCCGGCGGTGATCGCCCATCTCGAGGCGGAGAACGCCTACACCGCGGCGATGATGGCCCACACCGAAGTGCTCCAGGAGCAGCTTTACGCCGAGATCCTCGGGCGCATCCAGGAGACCGACCTCAGCGTGCCGGAGCGGAAGGACGACTACTTTTACTACGCGCGGACCGTCGAGGGCCTGGCCTATCCCATCCACTGCCGCAAGGCGGGGTCGCTGGACGGGCCGGAGACCGTGCTGCTGGACGTCAACGCGCTGGCCGAGGGCGAGGCCTTCACCCAGGTCGGCCGGCTGGAGGTCAGCCCGGACCACCGCTGGCTGGCCTACACCGTCGACCACAGCGGCTACGCGATCTTCACGCTGTATGTCAAGGACCTGGAGACAGGGGAGCTGGTGGAGGATCGACTGGAAAAGGTCGATTACGGCCTCGCCTGGGCCAACGACCATCGGACGCTCTACTACACTACCGCCGACGACACCCACCGGCCGCATCGCCTGTACCGCCACCGGCTGGGCACGCCGCAGGCCGCCGACGTGCTGGTGTTCGAGGAGCCGGACCCGCGTTTTCGCGTCTACGCCTACCGGGCGCGCAGTGGGCGCTTCGTGCTGGTCGGGGCGAATAGCTCGCAGACCTCGGAATGGCATGTGCTGGACGCCGACCGGCCGGACGCGCCGCCGCGGGTCGTCGCGCCGCGCGAGGACAAGGTGGAATATGACGTGGAGCATCACGGCGAGCGCTTCTTCATCGTCACCAACGCCGACGGGGCGACGAACTTCAAGCTGGTGGAGGCGCCGGTCGACCGGCCCGGCCGCGACCAGTGGCGCGACGTGATCCCGCACCGGCCGGAGGTCAAGGTCGAGCACGCCCTGGCTTTCGCCGGCCACCTGGTGATCCACGAGCGCCGCCGGGGGCTGCCCTGCTTGCACGTGCGCGACCTGGCCGGCGGCGAGGCGCACGACATCGCCTTCCCCGAGCCGGCGTACATGGTCTGGCCCCAGGGCAATCGCGCGTTCGACACCACGACGTTGCGCTTCGCCTACAGCTCGCTGGTCACGCCCTGGTCGGTGCTCGACTACGACATGGCCGCAAGGACGCGCGAGCTGAAGAAGGAAGAGCCGGTGCTGGGCGGCTTCGACCGGCGGCGCTACCGTTCGGAGCGCATCTTCGCCACCGCGCCGGATGGGACGGCGGTGCCGATCTCCCTGGTCTGCCGGGCGGATCCGCCAGCGGGCGCGCCGGCGCCGCTGCTGCTCTACGGCTACGGCTCCTACGGCGCCTCGATGGACGCGATGTTCAACTCGGCCCGCCTGAGCCTGTTGGATCGCGGCTTCACCTTTGCCATCGCCCACATCCGCGGCGGCGGCGAGCTGGGGCGGCCCTGGTACGACGACGGCAAGCTGCTCA
>CAZCJG010000127.1:0-9940 GCA_964498575.1 uncultured Anaerolineales bacterium
TCGCTGGAGCACCGCTACACCGTTGCCAGGGGAGCGCAGGCAGCCACGGGACCCGCGGCGCCGCTGCTCCATGCCGCGTGGGCCGCGCTGAAGCCCATGGTCGATGAGCTCGAAGCAATTCTGGCGGCCAAGACCAAGCCGGCCGACGTCAACGCGGCCAAAACCGCCACCAGTACGTCCAAAACCGCTGCCGGTGCCGCGAAAACCGCTGCTGACGGGAAAACCGATGCCGCCGCCGCGAAGAATGCCCACGCCGCGTGGAACCGGCTGCACGCGCTCGAAGCCGAGCTGCAACTCCGATCCGGCGCGGCCCCCCAGATCCTCGCGCCCCACGCTTCCTCCGACACCGAGCCTACCGGCGCCGCGGCGGTGGCGGGCCTGGTCGCGCTCGCCGGCGAGGCGGGGCGCGTCCGGGCGACTTTGGCGGACGGGACGCGGCTGGCGATTCGCATCGCGAAGCCGACGGTGCTGGACGAGCACGGCCGGCGGGTCGAGCGGGATGAGGCGATCATCGACCTGGCACCTGCTCCACCGAAACCAGCCGCCGCGGACAAGTCCGCCTCGCAGCCTGGCTCCGCACCTCCCGTTCTACCCGCCGCGCTCGCCAAGCTGTTCGACAAGCGCCCGGCGGACGCGGTGCGCGTGCGGTTCCGCGAGGGCTTGGCGCCGATCTGGCTCGCGCCGCGGCCCTTGCCCGGCGCGCAGCCGATGACCGCGGCCAGGCTCGGCGCTTTGCTGCAAAGTATCTTCCCGGACGGGCCGTGGCTGGATCGTTTGAAGTCCCGCGGCTCCGTGCGGCTGGAGCGCTGGTGGCCCTGCGGGAGCACCTGGCGGCGCCTGGTGGTCGAGGCTGGCCAGACGGGCGAGGCGACGGAGGCCACGCTGACCCTTCGCCCCGAGGCAATGCTCGCCTTCGATGCGCAAGGGGCGGGGGACGACAGCCGCGTGCGCCTGGTCAGCCTGCACCACTGGACCTTCGACTGCGAGCCGGCGACGCCGCCGCCCGCGGGCAAGCCGGTCCTGGGCGAGGGGGGGACCGGGCGCCACTTCGCGGCCCGCGCGGCGGCGCTGGTCCGCAAGGACGAGGATGCCCGCCTGCGGCTGCGCCTGCCCGGCCTGGCGCCGCCCGAGCAGGCGCGCATCGACGCCGGCTACATCCCGCTGCCCCACGCCCTGCGCACCGGCGAGCGGACGGTGAGCTGGTATCGCGGGCCGCTGGTGCCCGGCCTGCCGCCCGCGCCGCCCGAACCCGCGCTGCCCGCTTCGTGCGCCGACGCGCTGCTGCTCTACGACCCGGCGCTCGGCCTCTTCGACACCTCCTGGGCCGCCGCCTGGGAGCTGGGCCGGCAGCTCGCCGTCGCCGATCGCAAGTTCTCGTACGGCCTCTTCCTGTGGAAACGGGCGCACCGGCAATCCCTGATCGAGCTCCGCCGCCGGCTGGACCGCCAGTTCCTGTCGATCGCCCACCCCCTGCCGCCCGACACCGACCTGCCCGACGCGCTGCGCGACTGGCTCGATCGGCTGGCGCGGCTGGAAGGCCTGCCCTTCGGCTACCTGGTGCCGGACGAGCGGCTGCTGCCGATCGAATCGCTGCGCTTCTTCGCCGTCGATCCCGGCTGGGTCGAGGCGCTGCGCGACGGGGCGATGAGCATCGGCCGCGTGCTGCCGTCGGATTTCGCGGCGCACGCCGCGCACGCCGAGCAGCTCCCCGCGCCGCCGCGGCTTTCCGGCGCGCTGATCCGCTCGTCCATCGTCAAGGACTGGCCGGGCCTGACCGTGCGCGGCTTCGTGCGCACCAGCACCAGCCCCGAGTGGGAGACCGCCGGGGAGCTCGCCGGCCGGCCCGGCTACCGCGAGCTGCTGCGCGTGCGCCGGACCCGGCTCGCGCCGGATGTCCTGCTCGTGCTCTTCGAGGACGATCCCGAACAGACCGAGCAGCAGCGCGAGCTCGATCTGCTGGAGCTGCACGTGCCGCCCGAGGTGCTGCACTTCGGCCTGGAAGGCGCGGCGCCGGACTGGCGCAAGGACCTGCGCGATCCGAACCGCGGCGACCTCCTGACCTTCACCGGCCCGCGCGCCGACCTGGCCGGCGAGCGCGTCCTGCGGGCGCGCCTCTCCGGCGATGCGTTGCGCCGCCTGGCCGCCTTGAAAGCCGTGGCGCCGGCGCTGGAACCGCTCTTCGCCGCGCCGTTCGGGGCGGACAAGTCCGAGCCGCTCCGCTGCTCGCTTCCCGGCAAGCCGGAGGCGCGCCAGGCCGCCCTCGAAGCGCAGCTCACGGCGATCGTGGCCGGCAACGCCACGCCGGACGAGGTCAAGGCGCTGGCCAAGCTCGCCAAAGGAGCGGGCGACTCGCTGTGGGTGGATCACGCGGCGGTGGTCGCGGCGAAGCTCAACCCCTCCGCGCGCCTGCTCCTGCGGATCGCGCTGGCCGAGGCGGCGCACGGCGGGTCGGCGGAGCTCACATGGGACAGCCGAACCGAGACCGAGTCCCCCAAAGTCCCCCTGCGCGAAGCCCTCCTCGCCGCCAACCCGAAGCGCCAGGCGGACTCGCAGGCGACGCAGGAGCTGGTCGACCGGCTATGGCAGGAGAGCGACAAGACGGTCGAGGAGCGCGTCCCCCTGCCCGGCGGCGTCTGGCGCGACCGGGCGGGCGGGGTGCTGGACCTGGCGGCGCTGTTCCAACTGCTGGCGGACCGCATGCGGCCGGTGGTAGGCGACCGGGCGGTGACCACGGCGGACCTGGCGCTGCAATTGCTCGATGCTTCGCCGCTGGTGCGGATTTTGAGGTAGCCCTTCGATACAGTCCGCTTGGGTCACGCCCGCCAGGCGCGCATCGCCCCGAGTGTCGTGGCTGCCGACTTCGCGGTCGGGCTTCGTTCGAGGCACAGGCGCGATGTCCAAAAGCATCTACCCGTCCATCCAATCGAGGCAACTTCGCCCAGCGCAATCGCGGGCAATCTTGACCGCCCGCCCCCCTCGCCTAACATATGCCGCATGACAACCCAACCCACCGCTCCCACTCCCATTCCCACCCTCCGCACCATCGGCGTCGTCGGCTGTGGCCTGATGGGCGCCGGGATCGTCGAGGTCTGCGCGCGGGCCGGGCACCCGGTCGTCGTCAGCGAGGTGTCGCAGGACGCGCTGCATGCCGGCCTCGGGCGCCTGCGCGGCTCGTTGGACCGCGGGCTGGAGCGCGGCAAGCTCAGCGCCGAGGAGCACGCGGCGACGCTCGACCGGGTGCGCGGCACGACCGACCTGGCGGATTTCGGCGACTGCGACCTGGTGATCGAGGCCGTGCTGGAAAACCTGGACGCCAAGCGCGAGATCTTCGCCCGGCTGGACGCGGTGACGCCGCGCCATGCCATACTGGCCTCCAACACCTCGTCGATCTCGATCACCAAGCTCGCCACCGCCACCGCCCGGCCGGAGCAGGTGATCGGGGCGCACTTCTTCAACCCGGTGCCGGTGATGCCGCTGCTGGAGATCGTCCGCGGCCTACAGACCAGCGACGCGACCTACGAGGCGCTGCGGGCTTTCGGCCAGTCGCTGGACAAGCAAATCGTCGTCGCGCTGAAGGACAACCCGGGCTTCATCGTCAACCTGCTGTTCGTGCCCTACGGGCTGGATGCGATCCGCGGCCTGGAGCAGGGCGTGGCGACCAAAGAGGACTTCGACACCGCGATGCGGCTGGGCATGAACCACCCGATGGGCCCGTTCGAGCTGATGGACTTCGTCGGCCTGGACACGATGCTCTTCATCGCCGACGCGATGTACGAGGAGACCCGCGATCCCCGCTACGCCGCCCCGCCCCTCCTCCGCCGCATGGTCGCCGCCGGCCACCACGGCCGCAAGACCGGGCAGGGGTTTTACGCGTATCGGCGGTAGGCCGCGACATCGCGGCGCTATGGCTAGCGAATTACCTGCAAGGCGGAGCCATCGGCCAGCCGATAGATGTAGAAATCCCTGTCGATAGTGAACACGCTTCGGAGCCCGCGGCTCTCGGCAAGGGCGACAAGAGACGCATCCGCCAAATCCATCGGCACATTGCGATACTGCCCCATCAGCATGTCCATCCGGTCGGCCTCGGGATCGCCCATCCCAAACCACCGCAATCGCCGGCAGGCCCACCAGACCTCACGCTGCCTCCGACAGCTACCGCCCTCCCAACCCCATCCTCTTCACCGCATACGGCGCGTACACGTAGTGCCGCACGGTTGACCGCGTGCGCGTCGCTGTCGGCGTCGCTGTCCGTGTCCCCGGTCGCGTCGGCGTGGCCGTTGCCGTCTGCTCATCCGACCGCGTCGGTGTCGCCGTCGGGGTGGCCGTCGGCCGTGCTTCCTCGGTTGCCGTCGGGGTCGCCGTGGGGCGGGCGCCCTCGGTCGCTGTCGGGGTCGCCGTGGGGCGGGCGCCTTCGGTGGGGGTCGGGGTCTCGGTGCGGAGTGGTTCGTCGGTGGCGGTTGGGGTGGGCATAGTGGCCGTAGGGGATGCAGTGGACAGGGTGGACGTGGGGGTGGGTGTAGATGTGGCGGGCGCCGTGCCGGTCGCGGTCGGCGGCACCGCCGGCCCGGCGATGATCTCAAGGACCACGGTGACGACTCGCGGGCTGCCGGCCGCGCCGGCGGCGGTGAAGGTCAGGTGCCCGGTGTGCGTGCCCGGCGTCAGGTTGCCCTGGCTGGCCTTGATCGACACCTGCGTCGGGGCGGTGCCCAGGGTGGGCTCCACGCTGAGCCATCCGGCGTCGGTCACCGCGTCCCAGCTCAGCGACCCTGCGCCGTCGTTGGTCACCCAGGTCGGCCAGGCGATCGTCTTCCCGGCGCCTTCGACCGCGCTGAAGTGGAGCTCGGCCACGCCGACGTTGAGCACCGGCCCCGTCGGCGGCTCGACCTCGGGGTCCAGCGGGTCGGTGTCCGCGGCGACCTCCGCGCCGTCGCTGGCGCCGTCGCCGTCGGTGTCGGCGAGGCGCGGGTTGGTGCCGCGCAGGCGCTCCTCGCGGTTGGTCAGGCCGTCGCCGTCGGGATCGTCGGCCGCGTCCGAGCGAGCCAGCGGGTTGAGCTTGTATTGCAGCTCCCAGGCATTCGGCATCCCGTCGTGGTCGTAGTCACCGACGACGGTGATGCCGACGCTGGCGCTGCCCGACTGGCCGCTATCCTGCACCGTCAGCTTGAGCGTGTGCGGGCCGATCTTGCTGAGGGTCAGCGGCAGGTCCTTGGTGGTGCCGATCACCGCCCCGTCGTATTCCCAGGTGAAGCTGCCCGCGCCGATGCCGCTGGAAGTGACCGAGTCGCCGGCCAGCACGATCGGCTGGCCCTCGGTGAACTCCGCGCCCTGGTCCGGCGAGACGATCACGGCCAGCGGCTTGGCGGCGGCCATCGCGAAGGGCGCCGAGAGCACGGTCGCGGTGTTGAACCCGTCGCTCACCCGCAGCCGCAGTTTCGCCGTGGGGCTGGGTGGGACGTAGTTCGGGTTCCAGGCATACGAGGTCGCGGTGAGGTAGGGCGCGACCAGCAGCCAGGTCTGCCCGTTGTCCGCCGAGTACTCCAGGCCGAACTGCAAGGCGTCGCCGTCGGTGTCGGAGGCGGTCCACTGGATGGCGGGCGGATTGGTCGGGCTGTAGCTCCCCCCGTTCGGCGCGGTGAAGGCGGCCGTCGGCGCATGCGCGCTGGCACTGGCCATCCAGAGAACCTGCCCGTCGTGGACCAGCTCGGCCTTGGCCACGCCGGCGGGGAAGGGCACGCGCAGGTTGAAGCGGCCGTGGTCCATCTGCACGTCCTGCCCGTGGCCCTGGTCGTGGGGACCGTGGCCGTGCGACATCCTGAAGCTGATGTCGAACGGGAAGTCCAGCAGCACCTGGTCGGCCGCCGAGCGCAGCCGGAGCTGGTAGGCGCCGCCGGGCGTCGCGGGCGTCTGATCCACCGCGCTGTCCTCGGTGTAGGCCATGCGGATCGTCGCCACGCCGGCCTGGGTGACCTCACCGGAAAGGCGGAAGGATTGGGCGGCGGCGGGGGAATCGGCGGCATCGGGTGAGTGGGCAGCGTCAGGCGGTTGCGCGCCATCGCCGGAGGGTCGAGGTGCGTTGGCGGCATGGACGTCGGCGTGATCGTGGTGGCTTTCCGGATGGACGTCCGGGTGACTCCCGGAATGGCTATCCGGACCTTGCGCATGGGCATGGGCCCGGGCGCTCGCCGCTGCGCGCTGCATCTCGAGGTAGTCGGCGATGTAGGAGGGCTGGGTGTAGCCGGGGCACGCGCCGTCGGAGTCGCACGTGGTCGCCAGCATGAAGTCGAGCTCGAGCGGTTCGAGGAACACGTTGGTGTTGAAGCGCCGCGGGGCGTAGGAGAGGAGCGATTTGGCCCGGTCGTCCTGGCCGCAGCCGCTGGTGGGGGCCTGGACCGGATCGCCCTTGGTCAGCACGACCGTCCGCCGCACGGCACCGGTCTGGTCGATCAGCGCCTGGCGGAAGGTCAGGCTCATGTCGCAGTCCGCGATGTCGTCCCACTGGCCCTCGTCGAAGCGGCTGTGGGCGCCGTTCGGGCCGCCGCTGTAGTTGGGCTGGCTGGAATCGACCGCGCCGAAGTTGTGGGTGCCCTCGTGCATGAAGGTCTTGCCGCCGGTGTCGGGGTCGTTGAACACGAAGGCGGTGTGGCCGCCGGTGCTCAGGCCGGCCGCGGTGTTGTCGGGATCGCCGGCCTCGGGTGCCACCAGCGCCACGCCGTAGTGGTTGCCGCCGGGGTTGAGGTAGTCGTCGACCTCGCTGATGATGTCGTCGCCGTCGTCGATGTCGCCCTTGTCGTCGCTGGCCAGGTAGAGGTCGACATCGTCGCGCTCCAGGTAGATCGGCGTCCAGCCCATCCAGCTCATCCAGCGCGAGTCCTGCTGCGGGAAGATGCGCGCCGCCGCGGCCATGTTGTCGAAGGCGGTCGCCCAGAACGCCTGCTCCTGGCTGGCGGTCCAGCTCGTGGGCTGCACCTCCATGCTGGTGTAGATCCAGCGGCTCTTGGTGTCGATGTAGTCGAAAGCCGAGGCCGGAAGGTCCAGGGTCAACAGCTCGACCGGGCCGTTCTTGAGCTTGATCTGCACGCCGTTGAAGTCGGACTTCGGGAACAGCGAGGTCCAGCCGCTGCGCCCGCTCTCGAACTCGGCGACGAAGTTGACCCCGCCGGTCATCGACACCGACGGTGCCTGGGTCCCCAGCGTCAGCCCGTCGGGCGAGGCGATCTGGCCGGAGCTGCCGAGCTCGGTCGAGTTGTTCTTCTTCTTCCAGTACAACTGGCCGCTGGTCACGTGCGCGTTGCAGGCCCCGGCCGCCGAATGCTTCAGGAAGACCTGCACCAGGGTGCGCTTGCCCCAGATCATCGGCTCGCCGGCGATGCCCTGCTGGATCGACGTGCCGGTAACGGTGATGGTGGGGATGGTGACAGTCTGGCTGCTGGTCGACTGCGGGCCGTTGGATTCCAGCCGAATGCTGACCTTGCCCGTGGTGTCGCCGGCTTCGATGCGGTCCGTCACCAGGCCCGGATCGCCGTAATCCGCCAGGCGCCAGGCGCCGCCCCCGATCTTGATGTAAGAGGTGTAGGAGCCGATGTTGAGCCCCTGGCCGTGGACCTTCAGCACTTCGCCGGGCCCCAGGCAGTCCGCCTCGATGCTGGTGATGACCGGCGCGATCAGGAAGTCGGTCGCGCTCTGCCCGGTCAGGCCGTGCGCCTTGACCGTGATCTTGCCCGGCTTGGCCAGGGCCGGCACCTGCACCACCAGGCTGGTCTTGGTCGCCGACTGCACCTTGGCCTGGAAGCTCGGGTCGTTGGGATAGGCGAAGTAGACCGCGTTGTACTCCGGCCCGCGGTCGTCGAAGTAGTTGCCGCTGATCGTCACCGTCGTGCCGGGCGGGCCCTGGGTCGGGTTGAACGACGTCACCGCCGGCGGGAAGTCGCCGATCGGCCCGGTGATGTCCCCGCGCAGCGCCAGCGCCCCGCCGGCGATGGCCCACACCCGCCCGTTGTCCGCCGCCACCGCGCCGACCTTGTCGCCGGCGAGCGCGCTGCCGGCGACGCGGTATTCGCGCCAGGCGGTCGGGAGCTGCCAGGCCAGGCCGCCGTCGGTGCCGGCGCGGGCCAGGCCGAGACCGTCGGAGGCGACGCTGCGCGCCGCGTTGTTCGGCAGGGCGCCGCTGGCCACCGTGTGCTTGGTCCAGGCGCCGGTCGCGGGATCCCACTTGCCAAGCCCCTGGCTCGTCGCCGCCCACACCGCGCCCAGCGGCTCGGTGGCAAGGCCGGTGATGGTGTTCCCGGGCAGGCCCTCCGCCACGGTGTAGGCCGACCAGGCCGGCCCGCCGTCGGCGTCCGGGGCCAGCACCGAGATCCCGTTGGCCCCGGTCCCTATCCACACCCGGTCCAGCGCGTCCAGCGTCAGCGCCTGGATGTCGTTGCTCGCCAGCGCGGAGTTCGCCGCCGAGAAGACCAGCCAGTAGCCGTCCGCCTTCAGCGCCAGCCCGGCGTCGGTGCCCACCCACAGCCGATCGGCGTGGTCGACCAGCAGCGCCCGGACCTGGTTGCTCGGCAGGCCCTCCGCGGTCGTGACATGCTTCGCGAAGGACGTGCCGTTCCACTCGAAGATCCCGTTGCCCGCTGTTCCGAGCCAGATGTGCCCATCGGCGGTGCGGGCGAGCGCGGCCGCGGGCGCGGCGTTGCCCGGCGCGGCCCGGTAGGTCCAGCCCGACTCGCCGGTCTTGCGCGACGCGAAGCCCTGGCCGACGCCGGCCCACAGCGTGTCGGCGCCGAGCAGCAGGGTCGTCGGCGACGCGCCGGCGGCATTGAAGTCCGCCGCGGCGAAGCGCAGCCAGTTCGGAGAGTAGCGGGTGATCGCGGTCAGGTCGCCGTGGCCGAACCAGATCGCCTCGTCGATCGCGTGGACGCTGCGCACGTTCGCGGTCGCCAGCGGCGAGGCCGGCTTCTTGAACATCGCCCAACTGCCCTGGTCGTAGGCCGCCGCGCCCGCCTGGAAGGTCATCCACACCCGGCCCGCGCCGTCGACGTCCATGTCGACGACGACATCGCCCGGCAGGCCGGGCACGCCGCTGGTGTACTTGACCCAGGTGCCCGACTGCTGCTTGAGCTGGCAGACCCCGAGCGTCACCCAGACATCCGGCGCGGCGGGGCTGTCGCCGCCGGGGTGCGCGGGCGAGTCGCCCGCAAGGCCCTCCGATCGCGCGCCCGCCGCCTGCGCCGCCGGCACGTTCTGCTGAGCTCCCAGCCAAACATCGGTGTTGTGGTCGACGACCACGCGCGAGGCGCGGTCGAAGGGGCAGACCGCCGGGCCGAGAACCTTGGTCAGGTTGTTGCCGGAGAGCTTCATCAGCCCGCCGTCGGTGCTGATCCAGGTGTAGGTGGCGAGGCCGACCATCTGGACCGCGACGTCGCGCACCGCGTTGTCCGGCAGGCCGTTGGCGCTGGTGTAGACCGTCCAGGCGTTGTTCTGGAAGCGCGCGGCGCCGCCCTCGGTGCTGGCCCAGACGTAGCCCAGGAGCCGCCCGACCTGGAACACGGTCAGGCGGTTGACGCTGTCGCTCGGCAGGTCGGAGTTGGCGACGGTGAAACTGCTCCAGGTGTTGTCATCGAGCTGCATCACGCTGATCCCGCCGCCGTCGGTGCCCACCCACAGCGCGCCGGAGAAGATTGCGAGGGCGGTGACCTTGTTGCTGGAAAGGCCCCCGCCGCGGCCGCTGCTGCGGACCGTGCTCCAACTGTAGGTCCCGTCCGCCCCCGGCGCGTAGATGCGCAGCCCGTCGTCGGCGACGCCGGCGAAGACCCGCCCGTCCGGCGCATGCGCCAGCGCCGTGATGCCGTGGGCGTCGTTCTGCAGCGTCTGGCTGTTCCACCAGCCGGAAAGCGGCACATCGGGACCGTCGGCCGCCGCCTCGAACACGGGATGGCGCGCGGCGGAGTCC
>CAZCJG010000127.1:10040-11882 GCA_964498575.1 uncultured Anaerolineales bacterium
GCCCGCGCCGTCCTCGTCGGCGTTGGTGGTCCAGCCCCGGGCAGCCGGGTCGACCGCCACCGCATCGGCGGCCGCCGGGAGTGCGGCGGCCCGCGCCGAGGCTTGAGGGTAGGTGACGGTCGACCCGGCGGGCAAGGTCGCCGCCCGCGGGAGTGACCAGGGGGCGACCGGCCCCGAGGCCGCGCCGGGATTCGACCCGGCCGTCCCGGGCTCGAATGCCGGCGCGGCGGCAGGCACGCCGCGGGCCACGGAGGGGTCCCCGCCCGCGTCGTGCGCCCGCCCGACCGCGCTCGCCATGAGCAGCCAGCCCACAAGGGCGCCGCAGACCGATAGTCGGATCACAAGCCGTGCTGCAAACTGCATGATGCAAACCTCCCGCGATGCATGGCGACCTCGTCGCCATGGTCCGTATTCAAAGCCAAGCGTACCGTCGTCACCGCGTTCAACCGCCGCCGGATTGGACGAAGGCAGCTCCGCGCGGCCGGGCGATCCCACTCCGGATCGCGCCAGGCGCGCCTTGCGGATGCTTCCCGGGCAGGAGGATAGCACGCGCGGCGTCCAGGAAGCGTCCGGAGGTAGGGTGGAGGGATGGGTGGGGCGTCCGGAAGGCGTCCAGGATCCGCCCGTCATGCGCCGCCCGGCCCCTCCGGCCAGCGGACCAGCACGGACTCCGCGCCGCCGGCCGCGCCAATCACCGGCGCGCCGCGCTGCCAGCCTAACACGGCGAGGTCCCTGAAGACCAACACCAAAGCCCAACGCAACATCCTCATCGATTCGCCCTTTCGATTCGCTATTCAGCGTCAGCGCGATTTGGCGTCAGCCTCGAAGCCTGGCAGACTGAGTGGTACACCGCCTGCCGCTGGCGGCCAACCCACTCTCCAGGAGACCTCCCCCACCGATGAGCATCGACACCTTCATCCCCACCCGCGCCATGGCCATCGTCGCCCACCCCGACGACATCGAGTTCGGCTGTGCCGGCACCGTCGCGAAATGGGTGCGGCAAGGCGCCGAGGTCGCCTACGTCCTGGTGACCAGCGGCGACGCCGGGATCGACCAGCCGGGCATGACCCGCGCCGAGGCGGCGATCATCCGCGAGGCCGAGCAGTCCGCGGCGGCGGCTGCGGTGGGCGTGCGCGACGTGGTATACCTGCGCGAGCCGGATGGGGTGGTGGTGAACACGCTCGACCTGCGCAAGCGCCTGGTGCGCGAGATCCGGCGCTTCCGGCCGGAGGTGGTGATGACGATGGATCCGACGCGGCTGTTCTTCGGCACGGAGTACATCAACCATCCGGACCACCGCGCGGTGGCGACGGCCGCCGTCGACGCGATCTTCCCCGCCGCCGGCCAGCCGCAGGTGTTCGAGGAGCTGACCATCGAAGGACTGACGCCGCACAAGGTCCGCAAGGTCTACGTGGTCGGCTTCGACGAGGGCGCGACGGTGGTCGACATCGGCGAGACCTTCGACCTCAAGATCGCCGCCCTGCGCTTGCACGCCAGCCAGATGGGCGGTTGGGACCCCGAAGAGCGGCTGCGCGAATGGGCGGCGGAGATCGGCAAGCCGCACGGCCTGGCAATGGCCGAGGGCTACCGCGTGATGACCTTGGTCAGCGACGAGGATTGGGCCAAGCGCATGGCGGCCGACGCGGCGCCCGGATGATCCCGCTCAGCGTCGCGCCGATGATGGATCACACCGATCGGCACTGCCGCTACTTCCTGCGCCTGCTCTCCCGCCACGTCCTGCTCTACACCGAGATGATCCCGACCGGCGCGATCCTGCGCGGCCGGCGGGACCTGTTCCTGGCCTACAGTCCGGAGGAGCATCCAGTCGCGCTGCAGCTCGGC
>CAZCJG010000128.1:0-11874 GCA_964498575.1 uncultured Anaerolineales bacterium
GAGAGCACGAGGTCAGTCGGGTCGACCGGGTCAGGCCGCAGCTTCCGCAGCAGATCGCCTCCCGGGGCCAGGTCGGCCACGCCCACGAGCTGCGCATCGTAGGTCCGCTCCAGGCCCGCGGTGCCCAGCAGCAGGCTCTGGTAGCCCACGATGGGCGCCACCGCGGACCCGGCGTAGCGTCGTCGCTGCCCGGTCGCCGGATCGCCGGTGCTGGCCGCGAGCACGCGGCCACGGGCGTCCAGGATCCGGCCGCGCTCTTCGTCACTCATCATGCCGCGGTGTATCGGACGGCGTTTCGCATCACCGGGCAGGCCGAGGACGCCGAGGACGTGCTGCAGACCGTGTTCCTGCAAGTGCTGCGCTTCGCGGTGAGCGATGAGCTCGCCAATCCCGGCGCCTACCTGCGCCGCCTGGCGGTCAACGCCTCGCTGAACGTCCTTCGCCAGCGCCGGCGCCGGCCGTCGGTGTCCCTGGATTCGGACGGGCCGACTGACCAGGCGACGAGACCAGGACCATCAACCCGATCTATCGCCCGCGATCCCGCGCCCGGCACCGCTTCCATGCCCGATCCCGGTATCGCGGAGCTGCGCGACCGCCTGCGCGTCGGCCTGGCGCTGCTGTCGCCGCGCTCGGCCGAGATCTTCGCCCTGCGCTACCTCGAAGGGTATTCCAATCGCCAGATCGCCGAGCTGCTCGAAACCAGCGAGAGCAGCATCGGCGTCACGCTCCACCGCGCGCGTCTGCGCCTGCGGGAGGAGCTTGCACCGCTCGTCACGCCTTGACATCGCGATACAGCCTGATATCGCGATATCGCCTGAGATCACCTGATATCGCGACTGAAGCTTGACATCGCGCGATACCGCTTGACATCATACGGAGGCCAAGATGACCGATCAACCATCCACCGATCACAGCTCCGCCGACCTGGACGCCCTGCTCGACCGGGCGATCGAGGCCACGCGGGTCGATACCCCGTCCGACACCGCCGTCGCCGCGGCGGGTGAGCGCGCCTGGGCGCAGGTCTCCGCCGCTTTGGGGCGGGACGCCGCGGCCATCGGCGCCGCGGGCGAGACGGATTATCGCGCGCTGATCCCGGACTACCTCGCCGGCCGCCTGTCGCCGGCCCAGGCCATGCTCGTGGCGGACCACGTCCGCGAGGACCCGGTGTTCCGCGCCGAGGTAGAGGCCGCGCGCACCGGCGCCGCGCCGCGCCGGCTGACGGTCGTCGCCCCCGCGGCGGCGCCCGCAGCGGCCAGCCGGGCCGCCGCACCCTGGTACCGGCGCCGTGCCGCCTGGCCGCTGGCCGCCGCGGCGGTGATGGTGCTGGCGCTCGGCACCTTCCTCTTCGCCCGCGACCTGATCCAGCCCAACCGGGTGCTCGCGCAGGTGGCGGAGGTGGACGGCGGGTTGGCCTTGGTGTCGAATGCCGCGGGTGGCCGGGCGCTGGCCGTCGGCGATGCCATTCGACCGCGCCAGCAGCTCCGCGCCGCGCGCGACGGCGGCGCCGTGGTCACGCTGACCGACGGCTCGACCATCGAGCTCGGGCCGCGCGCCGAGCTGGCGCTGGCCTCGCGCTGGAACGGCATGGCGATCGACCTGGCGCGCGGTGACATCATCGTCCACGCCGCGGATCAAGGGCGCGGGCGGCTGCACGTGGCGACCGACGACCTTGACGCGGCGGTCCACGGCACGATCTTCGCCGTCCGCCACGGCACCAAGGGCTCGCGCGTGTCGGTGGTCGAGGGCGAGGTCGAGGTCGCGGGCGCCCAGGGCCGGCGGACCCTGGCGGCGGGGATGCAGTATGCGTCTCGCCCCGCAGTCGGCGCCGTGCCGATAGCCCAGGAGGTCGCCTGGAGCCGCCACAGCGCGGAGTACCTGCACATTCTGGCGGAGCTGGAGAAGCTCGGGCAAGCGGTCGACGCCTCGGTCGAGCACGATCGCCCGGCCCCGCGCCGAACTTCGACCCTGGTCGGCGCGGTCCCCGCCGACACGGTGGTGTTCGTCGCGCTGCCCAACCTCGGCCACACCGTCGCCCAGTCCTACACCCGCTTCCAGGCCGGCGTCGCCGAGAACCCCGTCCTGCGCGACTGGTGGGCGGAGAGCATGGACGATCCCGAGGCGCAGGCCTTCCTCGACCAGCTCGTCGCCGCGATGGCCGAGCTGAGCGCGAAGATCGGGGACGAGATCGTGATCACGGTGGGCGTGGACGAGTCCGGCGAGCCCACCGAGCCGGTGCTGATGGCCCGCGTGGATGATCCGACGGCGTTCCGGGATCTCTTGGAAGGAAAGCTGGCGGAAATCAAGGCGAGGATCACCGAAGCCACAGACGGCACGGAGGATACGGTGACAGCGGGAGCAGTGCGGATCGTCGCGGATCGGGCGGAGCTCGAGGCGCTGGTCGCTGGCGAAGGGTCGGACGGAGCGACGGGCGAGGCGCCGATCGTGGTGTGGATTGGGGACGGACTGGTGATGGCCTCGCCGTCGGCAGCGGTGATGCGGGCGAGCTTGGAGGGTCCGCGCGGCTTACCGGCGGAGTTTGCGGCGGCGATCGCGGCGGGCTATGCGGGCGGGGTCGATGCGCTGCTGGCGATCGATGTGCGGCGGCTGACGACGGCCGCGCGGGCGGCGGCGTCCGAGGCGGCAAGGGGAGGCGGCCACCAGCCAAGTGCCAAGGAAGATGGGGAAGTCGATGAGGGGCTGGCGTTTTACGGCCTGGACGAGGCGCGCTACGCAATCGCCACACAGGTGACCGAGGATGGGCGATCGCGGGTCGAGGCGAGCCTGAGCTTCGAGGGCGCCAGGAAGGGCATCGCGGGCTTGCTGGCGGCGCCGGGGCCGATGGGGGCGTTGGACTTCGTGTCGCCGGGGGCCTATGTCGCAGGGGCGGCGCTGATCGACCGGCCCGAGCGGATCGTCGCGGAGTTCCTGGGGCTGGCGCGGGCGGCGGAGCCGGAGATGGAGCGTGATCCCGACGCGGTGTTGGGGACCGAGCTCCTCGAAGGGCTGGCCAGGCCGCTGGGCGGCGAGGTGGCCTTCGCGATCGACGGGCCGGTGCTGCCGAAGCCAGCCTGGAAGATGGTCGTCGAGGTCAGCGATCCCGCGGCGCTCCAGGCGGCGATCGAACACACGGTCGAGCAGTTGAACACCCGGCTGGACGTGCGCAAGGAAGCCCCGTCGCCGCGCCGGCTGGGTCTGACCCCGGGCGAGCTGGACGGGCGGCCGATGTGGACCCTGGTGGTCGAGGGGGACGTGGACCTGCCGGCCATGCACTGGCTGTACACGGATGGCTACCTGGTCGCCGCGTCGGATCCCGGCCTGCTGAGCGCCGCCTTGCGCACGCGCGCCAGCGGGGTGACCCTGCGCAACTCCGAGACCTTCGTCGCCGCGCTGCCGGCGGGGGCCGAGACCGACTTCTCGGCGGTGGCCTGGCAGGATGTCGGGCGGCTGACGCGGGCGGTGGCGGACGCGATGCCGGAGCCTGGCGACAACCCGGTCGATGGCGCAGGACCGGAGGGCGGGCCGGACCTCGACGTGATGCGCGACTTCGCGGCGCGCTTGACGCCTTCGCTGGCTTATGCCTGGGCCGAGCCGGACCGGCTGCGGTTCGCGGCGTCCAGCGAGGCCAGCCCGTTCGGCATGGCCTTCCTGTTCAAGCTCCTGGGCACGGTCGGGGCGGAGGAGGGGAGAGGGCTGCCCGGACCAGGCATGGATGGCGTCCCGATGCCGTTCGACGGGTCGGCCGCCTGGGAGCCGGGCGCGTGAGCCCGGTCATCGAGCTTTCGGGATTGGGCGTCCGCCTCGGCGGGCGCCCGATTCTGCATGACCTGAGCGTGCGGCTGGATCACCGCGCGGTCGGGCTGTTGGGTCCCAACGGCGCGGGCAAGACCACGTTGATCCACACCTTGCTCGGCTTCCACGCCGCTACGGAGGGCACAGCGCGCGTGCTCGGGCACGACATCCGGGCCAGGGGCGCGCTGGCGGCAATTCGCGGGGAAGTGGGCTACATGCCGGAGCGCGACGCCTTCCTCGGCGACCTGTCGGCGATCCGCCAGGTGCGGATGCTGGCCGAGCTCTCCGGCCTGCCGCCCAAGCGCGCGCTGGAGCGGGCGCACGAGGCTTTGATCGCCGTAGGGCTGGGCGAAGCCCGCTACCGCGAGGTGCGCACTTATTCCTTGGGCATGAAGCAGCGCGTCAAGCTGGCCCAGGCCATTGCGCACGGCCCGCGGCTGCTCTTCCTCGACGAGCCGACCAACGGGCTGGACCCCGCCGGCCGGGCACGGATGATCCGCTTGATCCAAGACATCCGCGACAGCGGCGTCGCCGTCCTGCTGTCGTCACATCTGCTGCACGACGTGGAGCAGGTCTGCGACGAGGTGCTGGTGCTCAAGGAGGGCCGGATGGCCCTGCACAGTAACCTGGCGCTGGAACGCCGGGCCAACCGCAGCTTCCTGGAGGTCGAGGTCCGCGGCGACCGCGGCGCCTTCGCCCGCGCGCTGGCCGCCCGCGGCTGCGAGGTGGCCCTGCACGGCGCTTGGCGCCTCAAGGTCATCCTGCCGGAGGGCCTCGCGATGCGGGACCTCTACCAGGCGGCCGCCACCGGCGAGGTCCAGATCCGCCGCCTGACCTACCGCCGCCACTCGCTGGAGGACGTGTTCCTGGCGGCGATGGGGGTGCCGGTGGGTCTGCCGGGGGATGCCGGCGGCAGCCCGGCGGGAGAGAGGAGAGCCGGCGGCGCACCGAGCGGTTCGGTGGACGATGGGAGCTTGGCGGACCCGGTGGGCGGGATGGACGATCCCGCGGAACCCGAGCTCCTGATGGATGGAGTAGACAGAGATCGCGGGAAGAAGGTGCCGTCATGACCCATGCGCTCACGCCGACCTTCAAGCCTTACGACGGTCCGCGTACGACCGGCCTGGCGCAGTGGCTGGTGATCCCGCGCTACGCCTACCGCGAGGCGCTGCGCTCCAAGATGACGCTGGTCTTGCTGGTCGTGGCCTGCGTGATGCCGGCGCTGGCGATCGGGGCGGTCTATGCCCAGAACAACGCCGAGTTCCTCAAGCTGTTTGGGCCGGAGATCATGGACGAGCTGGTGCTGGACGCGGACTTTTTCATCGGGTTCCTGCTGTTCCAGACCTGGCTCGCCTTCTTCCTCGCCTTGTGGATCGGCCCGCCGCTGGTCGCCCGCGACATGCAGAACAACGCCCTGCCGCTGTATCTCGCCCGGCCGCTGTCGCGCGGGCGCTACGTCTCCGGCAAGCTCGCGGTGCTCGCCGGTCCCTTGTCGCTCGTCACCTGGGGCTTCGGCCTGCTGGTGGTCGCCGTGCAGGTCGCCTTCGACAGCGGCTGGCTGGGCGATCACGTGCGCGACGTGGCGGCCCTGGTGGTCGGCGCGCTGCTCTATGTCGGCGTGCTGTCGCTGGTGACGCTCGCCGCCTCGGCGCTGGTCCGGCGGCAGTGGGTGGCGCGCGGGCTGCTCTTCGGCGCGCTGATCGTGCTGCGCGGGGTCGGGGGAATCATCAACGAGATGTTCGACACCGGCCTCGGCGACCTCGTTGCGCCGACCCAGGTGATGTCGGTGATCTGGTCCGCCCTGTTCGGTCACGACACCTGGTTCGGGGTGATCAGCGACGCGCCGCGGGTGCCGGTATGGAGCGCCTGGCTGATGGTCGGGTTGGTATGCTTGGCTTGTATCCTGGTGCTCGGGCGGAGGATCCGCGCCTACGAGGTGGTCCGATGAGCGCCGCCGATCCCGCGATCCACCCCAACGGCGCGAATGACCAGGCCACCCGACTCGATGGCGCGCCGCCGGGCACGGCTGTACGTGACTCCGGTGGTCCGGACGTCGCCCCACCTGACCGGATCGTGTTCCAGGACGTCTCCAAGTTCTATGGCGAGATCCTCGGCGTCAACCGGGTCAACCTGAGCCTGGCGCCGGGCATCACCAGCCTGGTCGGGCCGAACGGGTCCGGCAAGACCACGTTGATGAACCTGGTGACCGGGCTGCTGCAGCCGACGCGCGGGCGGATCACGGTGCTGGGCGTGCCGGTGGCGGATGCCGCGCGGTTGGGGCGGCTGGTCGGCTACTGCACGCAGTACGACAGCTTCCCGCCGGGGATGAGCGGTTGGGACTTCGTCTACGGCTTCCTGCGCGTGGGCGGCTGGCCGAAGCGCGAAGCCAGGGCTCGAGCGGAGGCGGCGATCGAGCGGGTGGATCTGACGGCCGCGGCGCGACGGCAGGTGGCCGGCTACAGCAAGGGCATGCGCCAGCGCATCAAGCTGGCGGCGGCGCTGGCCCACGCGCCGCGCGTGCTGGTGCTCGACGAGCCACTCAACGGGCTGGACCCGATGGCCCGCGCCGAGATGGCGGCGCTGTTCCGCGGCCTGGCGGCCGAAGGCCATTTCGTGATCATCTCCAGCCACATCCTGCACGAGGTCGACACCCTGGCCGACCATGTGGTGGTCATCAACCATGGCTACGTGATGGCCGAGGGCGGCATCCCGGACATGCGCGACAGCATCGACGCCGAGCATCCCCTCGGCATCCTGGTGCGCTGCGACCAGCCCGGCCTCCTGGCCCAACGCCTCTTCGCGCAGGACCACGTTGTCGAGGTGCGCATCCACGACGACCGCGCCGGCCTCTTGGTCCGCACCCGCGACGCCGACGCCTTCTTCCGCGCCCTGGGCGAGATCGCCCTGGCCGGAGCGGTCGACATCGACTCGGTGACGCCGGCGGACGACGACGTTCAGGCGGTCTACCAATACCTGATCGGGTCTAGCGGGGAGGGTGTGTGATGACACAAGCGTCGATGACCGAAGCCGTCGGTCCCGCCGGGCGTCCCTGGCCGTTGTGGCGACGGCAGGTGGGCGGCATCGTGCGGCTCGAGCTGGGCAAGGTGCTGGTCAGCCGTTGGGCGCTGGTCGGCTGGGGGCTGGCGCTGCTGCCGGTAATGCTGATGGCGGCGCGCGTGGCGATCGCGGTGATCGCGCAGCTCCAGGGCAAGCCCGACGTGGTCGACGAGCAAGCCTACGCCGTCGTCTACCAGGCCCTGATCCTGCGCCTGTGCGTGTTCTTCGGCTGCCTGGCGATCTTCATCAACCTGTTCCGCGGCGAGCAGCACCAGCGCACGCTGCACTACTACCTCCTGGCGCCCGTCCGGCGCGAGGTGCTGGTCGCCGGCAAGTTCCTCGGCGGCTGGCTGGGGGCGGCGCTGCTCTTCGGCGGCGCGGTGCTGGTCACACGCTTGCTCGTGCTCGTCCCCCACGGCTCCTCGGAGGCGCTGCGCATGGTCACGGGCGGCGCCTGGCTCGGGCTGACGCTGGCCTACCTCGGCGTCGTGCTGCTGGCCTGCCTGTGCTACGGGGCGCTGTTCCTGGTGGTCGGGATCCTGCCGATCAACCCGATCGGTCCGGCGATCTTCCTCTTCGCTTGGGAATCGGCCAACCTCTTCCTGCCGGCGGTGCTCAAGCCCTTCAGCGTGCTCTACTACCTCCAAGCGCTGTTCCCTGTGCCGCTGGACCTCGGCCCGGTGGCGGTCTTGAGCCAGCCGCCATCGACTCCGGTCGCGCTGGTCGGCCTGGCCGCGCTGGTCGCCGTCCTGGTCGGCCTGGCGATGCGGCGGGCGCGGCGGCTGGAGGCGAGCTACGGGGAGGACTGACGCCGTCCTTCGCCCTGCCAGCGGAGCGTCCGCTGGCGACGCGCGATCCCCGGCCGGCGGCGCCGAAATTGACCGCCCGCGCCGGAATGCCTACACTGCTGCTCTGGCATGCCCACGTGCGCCCATTGCTGCGGCGCAACCATCCCCAGGGAGAATGCAATGGCACAGGTACTGATCGTTTACGGCACCACCGAAGGCCAGACGGCGAAGATCGCGCAGCACATTGCCGATGCCGGGCGCCGACACGGGCACGGCGTCGACGTGGTTCACGCGCCCGACATCGACGGCGAGGCCGACCCGGGTGTTTACGACGCGGCAATCGTCGGCGCGTCGGTGCACGAGGGGCACTACCAGAAGGCGGTCGGCCATTTCGTCGATCGCCATCGCGATTGGCTGGCGGCGCGGCCCTCGGCCTTCTTCTCGGTGTCGCTGGGCGTCCAGAGCAAGAACCCCGAGGACGTCGCGCATGTCCAGCAAATCATCTCGGACTTCCTCGCGGAGCACGGCTGGGCGCCGGCGACGACCGCAAGCTTCGCCGGCGCGCTGAAGTACACCCAGTACAACTGGCTCAAGCGCATGGTGATGAAGCAGATCGCGAAGAGCGAAGGCGGCGCCACCGATACCTCGCAAGACTACGAGTACACCGACTGGAACCAGGTCGACGGCTTTGCCGAGCGGTTTTTCGGGAGCTTGGGCGGCTGAGGCTCGCCACGATCCGCAGCAAGCAAGGCGCGACGCATGGCCTACAACCCCGAGAACTTCAATACTCTCAAGCTCAAGATGATGCAGGAGAAGGAGATCATCGACGTCTTCAGCTTCTTCTTCGACTATTTCGCGGAAGAAGAGGAATTCTTCGACCACAGCATTCCGACGAGCCACGAGCTCCTGGAGTCGATCATCGGCGAGCTGGGCGGTCACCTTTACGGCGTCGAGGGCAAGGCGGTGTTGAGCCACTTCACGCTGCTCACAATTCCCGACCAGCAGTTCTATCACGGCGGCTGCATGATCAACGGCGTGCTGACCACCTACATCTACTTCGACGACATCAAGACGGGCTGCATCGGCGCGCTGACCTCGCTCTCGGATCCCACCCAGTTCATGCGCTTCTCGACCAGCATCGCGCGTGACCCGAACCGTGCGCCGAGCGATTGACATGTCGAGCTCCGAAGCCGCGCCCCCCCAACCGCTTGTCTCCGTCCCCGCCGAGGCCTACCGCGCGGTCATGCGCCATTGGCCCAGTGGGGTGACGGTGATCACGATGCCGGCTCAGGGCGGCGCGCATGGCATGACCGCCAGCGCCTTCACCTCGGTGTCGGTCGATCCACCGATGATCCTGATCGTCGTCGATCGCCGCTGGCGCTCGCACCAGCATATCGAGGCCGCCGGCGTCTTCTGCGTCAACATCCTTTCGGACGCGCAGAGCGACTGGTCCAACCGCTTCGCCGGGCGGCATGGCGACCTGGCAGATCGCTTCGAGGGCATCCCCACGGCGACCGCGGTCACCGGATCGCCCTACCTGGTCGGAGCCATCGGCTACCTGGACTGCGTCGTCGCGGAGTCCCACGCCGCGGGCGACCACACGGTGTTCATCGGCCGGGTCGTCGCCAGCGCGGTGCGAGAGGATGACATGGAGCCGCTGGTGTTCCACAACACCCGGTATCGGCGGCTGGGAGCGGTGATCGACTAGCTTCTCGTTTCCGGCCGCCTGGCGAATGGAATTCGCGGCTACCATTACGAAGCCCGCCTGCGCGGGCTGGACGCCGCACTCGCACGTGAATAGCCGGCGAAGGCCGGCTTTGTGAGGGCAGCCGCGAATTCCATTCGCTGGCAAACGCTTCACGTTGCCCCGCGCGGCTGGAACTTGTAGCCCATGCCGCGCACGGTCACCAGCCAGTGGGGCTCGGCCGGATCGTCTTCGAGCTTTTGGCGCAGGTGGCGCATGTGGACGTCGACGGTGCGGCTGTTGCCGATCTCGCTATCGTAGCCCCAGATCGCCTCGATCAGCGCGTCGCGGTCGAAGGGGCGATCCGGGTGCATAACCAGGTGCCGCAGCAGGCGGAACTCGATCGGCGTCAGGTCGATCGGCCGGCCGCTGCGGAACACCAGCATCCGCTCCAGATCGACCTCGTTGTCGCCGAACAGCACGCGCCGCTCGGCCGGCTCGACCGCCAGCTCGCCGTAAGCGCGGCGCAGGAGCGCCCGGATGCGCGCGGTCAGCTCGCGCAGGCCGTAGGGTTTGACGAGGTAGTCATCGGCGCCGAGCTCGAGCCCGAGCACCTTGTCGACTTCCTCGTCGCGGGCGGTGAGCATGAGGATCGGCTGGCGCAAGCCGGCGCTGCGCAGGCGCCGGCAGACGTCCAGGCCGCTGATGTCCGGCAGGCGCAGGTCGAGCAGGATCAGGTGCGGCTCGGCGGTCCGCGCCAGCTCCAGGGCTTGCCGGCCGGTCTCGGCCAGCGTTACCGCGAAGCCCTCGTGCGCCAGCGCGTACTCCAGCCCGCGCGCCACCGCGCGCTCGTCCTCGACGATCAAGATGCGGCTGGTGACCATCGGTTCAGCCGAGGCGCGGTGGCGCGGGAAATCGACGTCACTGATGTGTCGCGCGCCGAGCGCTGTTACTTCACTTCGACCAGCTCGACGTCGAAGATCAGCGTCGCGTTGGGCGGGATGTCGCCGCGGCCGCTGGCGCCGTAGCCCAGATCGGCCGGGACGCGGAGCTGGCGCTTTTCGCCGACCTGCATCCCCGCTATGCCCTCGTCCCAGCCCGTGATCACCTGGCCCTCGCCGAGCGGGAACTGGAAGGGCTGCCCGCGCTTGAGTGAGCTGTCGAACATCGTGCCGTCTTCCAGCCAGCCGGTGTAGCTCACGCTGACCATGTCACCGGCCTCGGCGATGGCGCCGCTGCCCGGCTGGATCACGGCATACTGCAGGCCGCTGGGGGTCGTGGTGTACTCGCTGACCTCGGCCGGCTTCTCGGGCACCTCGGGCGCCGCTCCGGCGTTGGTCAGCTCGACCTCGAAGACCAGCGTGGCATTGGGGGGGATCACCGGCGGGAAGCCATTGGGGCCGTAGGCCAGGTCGGGCGGGATGACCAGGATGCGCTTGCCACCGACCTTCATGCCGGTGATGCCTTCCTCCCAGCCCGGGATCACCTGGCCGGCACCCAGCGTGAGCTGGATCGGCTCGCCGCGGTCGATCGAGCTGTCGAAGACCGTGCCATCCGCGAGCAAGCCGGTATAGTGCACCGCCACCAGCATGTCCTTCTTGGCCTCCTCGCCGGTGCCGACGACCGTGTCCTCGTACTTGAGGCCGCTGTCGGTGGTCACCGCCTTGTCGGTCAGCTCGGGCAGGTTCGCCTTGACGGCGGTCGGCATCCCGGCAAGCATGTCGCCCCCCGCCGGCGTGGCGCCCGCGTCGGCGGCGGCGGTCGTCGGGGCGGCCGTCGCCGCAGGGTCGCCGCCGGTGGTCGTGTCGGGCATGGTGCCGCAAGCGGCCAGCAGGCCGGCCAAGGCGAGGAACGAGGTCAGGCACGTGAGTTGTCTGGGCATTGCATTCAACCTCTCTTTCGCCCGCAAGTCTAATGGCCCGGCCGGGCACGGTCAACAAATGTCACGAACACCAGGTCCGTCCCCGCCCCGTCATCCGACGCCGACGTCGTGCCGGGAGGGCCTCCACTATCCGGCGTCGACGCCCGGCCGGGACCGCCTCCCCCATCGTCCAGCGTCAGCGTCCCGTCGAGATAGCCCGCGCCGTTCGGCATCTTCCACAGCCAGAGCGCCGCGCCGGCGTCCCCCGCGCTTGCCGACAGATCGAGCTCGAGCGTGTAGCTCCGCCCGGCGCTGCCCGGCTGCGCTGGGACGTCGACGCCGACCCAGGCGTTCGGTCCCAGCTCGCCGAGCGCCACCGACGTGGTCCCGAGCACAGCCCCCCGCTCGTCCACCACGCGCGCCGTCAAGTGGGCAGGGGCGCCCGGCTCGGCATCCGCGACCGCGAGCTCGATCCGCCTGAAGCCGGCCCTCTTCACCCGAAACGTCTGCCGCGCGACCGCGGGCGCGTCCAGGCGCAGGGTCCGGGGCGGCAGCGGCACGTCCAGCCGTGTGTCGACGACCGGCGGGTTGATCCGCGCCTCCCGGTAGGCGCCCGGGAGCAGGATCGCGACCGCCCACAGGTTGGTCGCGACGAGCCCGGCGAGCACCCCCATCGACCAGGGCCGCCAGCTCCG
>CAZCJG010000129.1:0-11820 GCA_964498575.1 uncultured Anaerolineales bacterium
TGATCGCCCCGCCGGGCGCCGCTTCGAGCACAGCCGGCGGCAGGATCAGCCCATAAGCCGCCACGACCACGATGTCCGGCTGAAGCGCGCGCAGCGCCGCAACCGCCGCGGGATCGCGCCGCAGCGAGGCCGGCTGGTAGACCGGGACGCCGTAGGCCAGCGCCCGGCGCTTGACCGGCAGGTCGGCGAGCCGGTGGCCGCGGCCGGCGGGACGATCGGGCTGGGTGAACACCCCGACCACGGTCTGGGTTTGGGCGAGCCGCTCGAGGCTCGGGACGGCAAACTCCGGCGTGCCCATGAAGACCACGCGGTAGGGAGCGCCGGATCGCCCGCGGTCCGGCGAAGGGGGACGCGCGTCATTCATCGCCCGGAATTATAGCAGCCCGGGCGGAGCGGAGCGCGCCCAACCCTTGAACTTCGGGCGCCTTTGGTGTATGCTCTGCGCGTAATTTCCCATCGCGATGTCCGATTCGCGCCACTTGAAATCTCCATAAGTCGTCTCACCCCATCCGAAGGAGGCCCCCATGCGCATGTCCATCCGACTAGCCATGCTTCTTAGTGCCGCTCTGCTCCTCGTCAGCGGCCTCGCCGTACAGAAAGTCGCCGCCGACCGCTCGGTCGACGTCGTGGCGACCGAGTTCAGCTACACGCCGCCGCACATCAATGCCTTGCCCGAGGAAAAGCTGACGGTCCGCCTGTCCAACACCGGCCGCGCCCCGCACGACATCGTCTTCCTGCTGGACGGCGAGCGCCGCGAGCAGACCGACCGGATTCGCGGCGGCGAGCGCATCACGCTGACCTTCACCACGCCGACGGTGCTCGGGCGCTACATCTACTACTGCTCGGTGGGCAACCACCGCGCGATGGGCATGGAAGGCGAGCTGGTCGTCGCTGAGACCCTACCCACCGCCGCCCCGGCGACCGAGACCCCGACCGAGATGCCGACCCAGGCTACCCCGCCCACCGACGAGCCGTCACCGACGGCAACTCCGACGCCCCGCCCGCTCTACCTGCCGCGCCTGCTGCGCTTCTGGCCGCCGGTGCCGGACAAGCCGATCCTCCAGCCGATCTACAACGGCGATCAGGACAACGGCTACGCCGTGCAGTGGACGCCCGCCGCGCGCGCCCAGACCTATGTGCTGTCCGAGGCCAACGACCCGTCGATGGCCGGCGCGCGCGTCGTCTACCAGGGACCGGCCACCGCCTGGGCCGTCCCGCCGCCGGGCAAGACGCCGGCGACCTATTTCTACTCGGTCAAGGCGCAAAACAGCGACGGCGAGAGCGGCGCCAGCGGCGTCCAGTCGGTGACGATCTTCCCGCTCTTCGTCGGGATGCAGTCGCGCTGGGACGGCGTCGCGCAGCTCCGCGGCAGCGAGTCCGTCGACATCGGCAACCATGGCCAGCGCAACGTCAACGCGCTGGTCGATGCGGACACGGTCAACGTCCACGGTAGTTTCTGGTACGACCCCAACCCGCTGAACTGGGAGAGCGATAGCTGGGATGCCCAATACGTGCTCTCCACCTCGCGCTACAAGCCCTCGCCCAGCGATCCGCCCGACGATGGCACGGTGAAGTGGGGCTATGGGTGGATCGCCTCCAGCGCCACCCAATTCGTCAACGGGCAGACCCTGCAGGTCGATGGCCAGCCGTTCAGCACGTCCGGCCCGCATGCCCAGGCCGCCTTCGGCCGGCAGATCCAATACTGGCAGCTCGTCAACCAGACGGAGATCCTGGCCTATCACGATGGCGACTGGAAGTCCTACGTCCGCCCGGGCCGGGCCATCCTGTGGTATGACGCCGCCAGCTCGCACTTCCTGGTGCACGAGGACGTGACCTATGCCTACTACTACAAGAACCGGGACTCGGGCGATACCGGGCGCGACCTCGGCGACTTGACCAGCAGCAATGCCTACGCGCCGGCGGCGTTCGCGGACCTGGCAGCCGACACAGTAGCCGACACGGTATCCGGACCGCGGTCCGAGGAACAAGGCGCGGCAGCTCCTCGCAGGTCCGCCGCCCGGCGCTACGCCGGCGAGGCCACCGGCCGGTCCGCCTTGCCGATCACGGCCTGGATGGTCGACAGGAGGTGAGCATGCTTGACGGGCTTGGTCAGGTAGGCGGCGAAGCCTTCGCGCAGCGCCATCTCGCCCTGGCCGCGCTCGTCGAAGGCGGTGAGCAGGATCAGGTCCATCGCGCCCAGGCCGGGGTCGCGACGGATGGTGTGGGCGAGCGCGAAGCCGTCCATGCCCGGCATGGCCAGGTCGAGGATCGCCATCCGATAGGGGTCCTCGGCCGCGGCCGCCTGATGCAGCAGGGCCAGCGCCTCTTCGCCGCCGGAGGCGCTGCTGCTCTGGATGCCCCAGTAGCTGAGGTAGCGCAGCAGGATCTCGCGATGGGTCTGGTTGTCGTCGACCACCAGCACGCGCAAGGGCTGGGGCCGTAGGCCGGTGGCGGCGTCCGCGGAGGACGCGGGCGCCGCGGCGCTCGTCAGCGGCACGCTGAATGACACCGTCGTGCCTCGGCTGCTGGTCTCCGTCACCTCGAATGTCCCTCCCATCTTGATCGCCAGATCGCGGGCGATGATCATCCCCGCACCCCCACCCGCCGGGATGATCCGCGCGGGATCGCCGCCGATCGCCCCCTGGCGCAAGCGCTCCAGCGCCGCGGCGGGGATGCCGACCCCGGTGTCGGCAACCTGGCAGCACAGCGTCACTGCCTGCTCGCCGGGCCGCTCGATCCAGGTACGGGCGATGATCTGGCCTTTCTCGGTGAACTTGATCGCGTTGTCCAGCAGGCTGTGGAGCACCTGAGCCAGGCCGGCCGGGCTGCCGCACAGCCGCCTCGGGATCTCCGGCGCGACGAACACCATCAGCGCGAGGAACTTCTCCCGCGCCCTGGGCCCCAGTTGCTCCGCGATGTCCTCGACCAGACTCAGCGGGTCGAAGGCCTCAATCTCCTGCTCGAACGCGCCCACCTCCAGCCGCGCTGGCAGAGCCGGACTGGCGTCGACGTGGCTCAGCATTCTGTGTTCCTCGGGACAGGGTCAGCCAATAACAAATGCAAAGCGGGTCCTTCAGCCAATTCAAGCATCCTTGCCAGCAAGCGGTGTGGGGCTGGAATCTTAGGATGGGATGCGGTCAAGGTCAAGTCACGGGATCATCCGGGCTTGAGCAACGAAGCGCGAGGGGGTGGCGGGAAAGGGCGGCCACAAGGGCTGCCCCTACAGCTTCAGGCGTGGATCCAGCGCGTCGCGCAGGGCGTCGCCGATGAAGTTGAAGGAGAGCGAGGCGAGGAAGATCGTCAGGCCGGGGATGAAGGCGCGCCAGGGCTGCGTCGCCATGACGTCGCGCACCCCGTTGAGCATGTTGCCCCAGCTCGCCGCGGGCGGCTGGACGCCGAAGCCGAGGAAGGACAGCGCCGACTCGAAGATGATCACCGTGCCGAAGGACAGCGTGGCCGAGACGATGATCGGCGCCAGCGAGTTGGGCACCATGTGGCGGCGGATGATCTGCAAGTCCGAGACGCCCAGCGCGCGCGAAGCGTCGGTGAACTCCAGCGTCTTGAGCGCCAGCACCTGGCCGCGCACCAGGCGCGCGACGCCCATCCAGGTGAGCACGATCAGGATCACCGCCAAGATCAGGGTGTTCTCCGCGTCGTCCGGCGACATCATCCAGATCCAGCCGAAGGCCCGGTTGGCCAGCGCCGGCGTGGTGACCGGCAAGCCGCCGCGCTGCTTGATCGCGGCCAGGATCAGGAGCATCGGCAGGAGCGGCAGCGTCAGCAGGAAGTCGACGAAGCGCATCAGGGCCGAGTCCATCCAGCCGCCGCGGTAGCCCGCCACCGCGCCCAGCACCACTCCGATGGCGGTCGACACCAGGGTGACGACGATGGCGAGGAGCAGCGAGATGCGCCCAGCCCACATCAGGCGCGTCATCACGTCGCGCCCGATCTCGTCGGTGCCGAAGGGGTGGGCCCAGTTCGGCGCCAAGCTGGCGTCAGCGACCAGCGCGTTGGGGTCGTAAGGGCTCAGCAGCGGGCCGATAAACGAGAACCCGAACAGGATGATCAACACGATGGTGCCGAAGACCGCCAGCTTGTGGCGCATGAAGCGGCGCAGGATCAGGCGGTTCTGGCTGACCTCGGTACGGGTAAGCAGCTCTTCGGCGCCGAACTCGGCGCCAATCTCGGCGACGGCCATGGGCCTATGCTCCTAGCTGAAGCGAATGCGCGGATCGGCGATGGTGTACAGGACGTCGTTGAGCAGGCTGGCGACGATGTAGAGCGCGGCCTCGATCATCAGGAAGGCCAGCGCCACCGGCCAGTCGCCCTGGACCAGGCTGTTGAAGAAGAGCAGCCCCATGCCGCGCCAGTTGAAGACCGTCTCGGTGATGATCGCGCCACCGAACAGCGCCGGGATCGACAAGGTGACGATGGTGATCAGCGGGATCAAGGCGTTGCGCAGGGCATGGCGGCTGATCACAATCCGCTCGGTCAGGCCCTTGGCACGCGCCGTACGCACGTAGTCCTGGCGCAGCACTTCCAGCATCGACGAGCGGGTGTAGCGGCTAAAGACGGCCATCGAGAGCAGGCTCAGCGTGACCACCGGCAGGATCATGTGCAGGAACTGGTCCAGCGCCGACTTGGGCTGGACCAGGCCGATCAGGGGAACGACCCAGGCGCGCTCCGCCGTGACGCTGCCGGCCGGCAGGTAGGGCAGGCCCCAGTCCTTGAACGCGAAGCTGAACATCAGGATCATCATCGTCCCCAGCCAAAACGAAGGCATGGCGATGCCGAAGAAGGTGCCGGTGGTGACGATGTAGTCCGCCCGAGAATACTGGTGCATCGCCGAGTAGATGCCGACGGGAACGGCGACCGCCAGCGCCAGGATCGTCGACACGATCATCAGCTTGAGCGTGTTCGGCAGCGCCCGCATCAGGACCGCGCCGGCCGCCTCGTCCTTGGAGATCTTCCATGACACGCCGAAGTCGCCGCGCAGCACGCCGTAGCGCGGTTCGCGATCGTCGCGCGCCGGCAGGCCGACCAGCCAGCGCGTGTACTGCTGCCAGAACGGCAGGTCGAGGTCGTACTGCTTCTTCAGGCGCTCGATGTCCGCCGGGTTGACGGGGAAGCGGGCGCTCTGGCGCTTCTGCTCCAGGATCTCGCTCATCGGGCCACCAGGCACCAGGTAGAGCAGGAAGAAGATCACGATGGATGACGCGAAAAGCACCAGGATCCCCTGGATCACGCGGCGGATCAAATAGGCGGTCATCCGGAAACCTCGCTCTCGATGATCGAGGCCGGCCCGGGCGCTTGATCCCACCGGCGGGGTGGATCGTCCCGCCCGGGCCGACCGCTGCGGTCGCGGGTCAACCCGCTTGCACGAGGTGACCCGCGGCCGTCTGATTGGCGGAGTCTTTGGGCTCCTACGACGCTACTGGCCCGCGCCGGTGCTGTCGGTCAGCATCCAGTCCGCGGCGTTCCAAGTGAAGTACTCGGTCGGGTTGAGGGCCGGCCCTTCGATGCCCGGCACCTTCGCCATGATCGACGGTCGGATGAAGAGCGGCACCAAGGGATAGCCGTTCTCGAAGTACTTGGTCAGCCCGGTGTCCCAGTTGGCCTTGCGCTCCGTCATGTCCAGGGTCAGGTAGGCCGCGTTGGCCACCGCATCCGAGGCCTCCTGGTCGCACCAGCCGGCGTAGTTGTTGCCGGTCAGGTTGTTCTCGGGGGTCGGGATCTGATCGCAGTTGGCGATGCCGTACCACCACGAGCCGGGATCGACGTTGGAGAACACGTTGGCGAACTCGATCGCGTCGAAGGCGCGGCTGTAGAGCACGTCGGGTGAGAAGACGACGTTGGACGGCTGGTAGTCCAGGTTGACCTCGATGCCGACGTCCTTGAGGTTGCTCTGCATGATCGTGGTCGACTTCTCGCGCAGCGTGTTGCCCGAGGTCGTGATGATGGTGAACGCGGCCCGCACACCGTCCTTCTCGCGAATGCCGTCCGCCCCGGCCACCCAGCCGGCGTCCTCGAGCACCTTGATCGCCTCGTCCTTGTTGAACGCGATCGCGCCCATGGCGGGGTTGTAGGACGCCATCTGCGGCAGGTGCGGCTGGTCGACCGTCGACGACTGGCCGTAGAAGATCTTGTCGACCATGCTCTGGCGGTCCAGCGCCAGGGCGATCGCCTTGCGCACCGCGAAGTCGCCGAGCACCGGGTGCGGCGTCTTGAGCGTCTTGTCCTTCGGGTCGTTAGAGTTGAGGTAGAGCATCTCGAACGAGGCCGCGTTCTTGTCGACATCCATGACGACGCCGCCGCTCTGCTGCTCCGCGTCGAGCTGCTCGTACTGGTCGATCGAGACGCCGGTCGTGCCGCTGGAGGTATCGATGTCGCCCGCGATCACCGCCGACGCCAGCGCCACCGAGTCGGCGTAGAGCTTGTAGATGATCTTGGGCGTCTTGGGCGCCTCGCCGGCCCAGTTCGGGCTGGCCTCGAAGGTGATGTGGTCGGTCTTGACCCATTCGGTCATGTCGTACGGCCCCCAGCCCAGCGGCAGGGCGCTCGTGCCACCGTTGGCGCGCTCGTCCTTGGCCAGGTCCGCGGGCGCGATATCGCCGAACAGGTGCTCGGGCTGCGGGCCGCCGAGCGGGCCGAACACGGTAGTCGGGTACAGCGGGTCCAGCGCCCCCGGCACGTAGGACAGCACCAGGGTCGTGTCGTCCGGCGCCTCGTAGTTGGCGATCAGGCCCGCGGAAGCGGGATTGGTGCCGAACTGGCAATAGGTCTGGTCGATCGCCTCGGAGTCCGGCGCGCAGGCCATCTTCCAGGCGTAGACGAAGTCGCTGGCCTTCAGCGGCTCGCCGTCGGACCACTTCAGACCGGACTTGAGCGTGCCGGTGACGACGAGCTGGTTGACCGTGGCCTGCTCGGTGTTGGTGATCACCTTGAACTCGGTCGTGCTGAAGATCGGCGCGCCCGGCTCGACGGTGACCTCTTTGAGCGCGGCGCTACCGGCGTCCAGCGACGGCAGATCGCCCTCGACCAGCACCGGGTTGGGCGCGAACTCGAAGTCCTTGGTGAAGACGAACGGCGCGCGGTACAGCTTTTCGGCCTCCACGCGGATCGCCTGGCCGTTGGCATAGTCCAGGAAGCCACCCGGCTCCTGCCACGAGCCGATGATGATCGTGTCCTTGGGCGCGACCGCCGCGCCCTCCGCGGCGGTGCCCTCCGGCGCGGCGCCGCCCTCGGTCGTCCCCTCGGGTGCGGCGCCGCCCTCGGTCTGGCCTTCGGGCGCGGCACCCTCGTCGGCCGGGGGCCCGCCGCAGGCGACCAGGGCCAGTGGCAAGAGTGCGATGAGCAGCATGGCCAGCAGGCTGCTCCAAACATTCGAGCGTTTCATCCTCCGTGCTCCTTTCCTTGAGCAGGTCATGGGTCGACCATCTCTCTCCTCGTATCGCGGTGCGCGGCGCTTCTCCTCAAGATCGCCGCGGCACCGGGGCGACCCGGTCCACCCTCTCCCGGCCCTTCCGGGCGTGAGAGGAACTAGGGTGAGGACCAGAGTCTACCAAATCCACCGGACGGACGTCAAGACCTCCGGCGCGAGGATGGTTATGGATTCGCAATAATAACGGGGTGGGGGGAATTGGGGTTCACCTTGTGGAGCACCGATCAGGGGGCGCTCCTACCCCAGCGGACCCTTCTTCGCCCGGTGCGCCGCCAGCGAGAGGTCGACGATGCGCGAGACCAGCGCCATCGGGCCGATGCCTTCCTCGATCGGGCCGAGGAAGATCGTCGAGCTCGGGCTCGATCCCGGCAGGCTGTTCGGCTCGCCGACGACGATCCGGCCGTCCGGCGTGACGTACATGTCGATGCGCGCGAAGACCCCTAGCGCCAGCACCTCGAAGGCATGCTCGGCGGTCCGCCGCACCGCCGCCAGGACCTCGTCCGGCAGCCGCGCCGGGGTGACGTTGACCCCCTGGCCGGGCAGGAACTTCTCCTCGATGGTCAGGAAGGCCCCCGCGGGGGGCGTCTCGGTCGGTGGGAAGGCGTAGGGCGGGCCGTCCGCCAGCACGACCACCGTGACCTCGGTCCCCGTCAGCCGCTCCTCGACCAGGGCGACGTTGTCCCATTCCAGCGCCGCGTCGATCGCCGCCGCCAGCGCCGGAGGGGCGTCGACCACCGCCAGCGCGGTCGAGCAGCCCTCACGGGCGGGCTTGACCACGCAGGGGTAGCCGGGGGACGCCGCGACCTCCGCCAACGCCGCCGCCCGATCGCGCTCCCAGCGGTCCCGCGCCACCGCGCAGGTGCGCGGGACGTCGATGCCCGCGCCCTGGAGGAGCTGGCGCGCGACGCGCTTGTCCATTCCCAGCGCGCTGCCCAGCACGCCCGAGCCGACATACGGGACGTCGAGCAGCTCCAGCAAGCCCTGGAAGCAGCCATCCTCGCCATACTTGCCGTGCAGGCCGATGTAGACGAGGTCCACGCGCGCCGCCAGATCCTCGTAGCGCAGCCGGCGCGCGTCATGTTCCAGCCGGTCCTCGATGTCGCGGCAGGTATTCTGCACCAGGAGCGGCAGGCCGATCTCCCACAGCCGCCCGGCGCCGTCCATGTAGATCGCGACGACCTCGAAGCGCGCGGCGTCCAGGCTGTAGTAGATGTTGCGCCCGCTCTCCAGCGAGATCTCGCGCTCGCTGGAGCGCCCGCCGAGCACGACGCCGACGCGGAGGCGATCAGGCATGAGCGCGGCTCCGGGCTGTCGCTGGACCATCGGAGGCTGGCTCACAGCGGACCGCGCTTCGCCGCGTGGGCCTGGGCGGCCAGGGTCAGGATGCGGTCGATCAGTGTAGCCGGAGCCAGGCCCGCCTCGGCCGCCTGGTGGAACATGAAGCTCGATGGCGCCATCCCGCTGGTCGAGTTGGGATCGGTGAAGAGCAGCCGGCCGTCCGCCAGCAGGAACCCGTCGAGCCGGGCATAGCCCTGGAAGCCCAGGGCGAGGTAGACGCGGACCGCCTCGGCCTGGATGCGCGCCAGGGTCGGCGGGTCGACCCGCGCCGGGGTGATCTTCTGCGAGCGGCCGGGCATGTACTTGTCGTCGTAGGTCATGAAGGGGTTGTCGCTGGTCGTCTCGGTCGGCAGTAAGGCGGTGACCGGGGCGGTCCCGGCGTCGCTGCCGGCGTCGCCCGCCCCGTCGTCGTTCCCGAGGTCGCCAGTCCCAAAGCTGTTCCCGAGCAGGATCACCGAGAACTCCATCCCTTCCAAGTACTCCTCGACCAGCACGCGGTTGTCGTAGGCCAGTGCCGCGTCGACCGCCTCGAAGTAGTCCTCGGGATCGCGCACGACCGCCACGCCGACGCTCGATCCCTCGCGCGCGGGCAGCACCACCGCCGGCAGCCCGACCGCGTCCAGAGTGCGAGCGATGCACGCGTCGGGGTCCGCCGCCCACTCCGCCGCGCCGATCACGCGCTCGCGCGGCACGTCGAAGCCGGCCGCGGCGAGCAGGGCGTGCGCCATCGGCTTGTCCAGCGACAAGGCGCAGGCCAGCACGCCCGAGCCGGTGTAGGGAATGTCCAAGATCTCCAGCGCACCCTGGATGCAGCCGTCGTCGCCGTACTTGCCGTGCAGCGCGTTGAACACGAGGTCGACCTCTGCCGGCAGGTCCTCCAGGCACAACTGCTGGGCGTCGGCCGCCAGGCGCGCCTCGACGTCGCGGCAGGTGTTCTGCAGCACCAGCTTCTCGCTCATACGCCACAGGCGTCCGGCCTGGTCCAAGAAGATCGGCACGCCGGCGTACTTCGCCCGGTCCAGGTTGTAGTACACCTGCCGGCCGCTGGCCAGCGACACCTCGCGCTCGCTGGAGCGGCCGCCCATGATCACGCCGACACGGCGGCGCTGGTCGGTGGTCATCGATGCTGATTCACGCAGGGTAGTGGCTTCCATCGTCGGGCGGGCGGGATTATAGCGCAGCTGAGCCGTTACGAAACTTGCGCCTCTCCCTGGCGCGGGGATATCCTGTTGTTTTCATCCCAACCACCCAGGACAGGACCCATGTGCGGCATCTTCGGCATCGTTTCGGAACGTGAGCAAGCGCTCGGCGAGATCCTCGTCGACGCCGGCCGGCGGCTGGCCTACCGCGGCTACGACTCGGTCGGCTGCGCGGTGGTCGGCGCGGAGGGGGCGATCGACCTGCGCAAGGACGTCGGCAAGGTCGACGCGGTGGCCACGGCGCTGGGCATGGACGAGATGCGCGGCCTGCGCGGCATCGTCCAGCTCCGCTGGGCCACCTTCGGCGCACCCAGCCGGCCGAACGCCCAGCCGCACCTGGACTGCGACGGCGACATGGTCGGCGCGCACAACGGCAACGTGGTCAACCACGTCGGCCTGCGCCAGCGCTTCATCGACACGGGCCACACGGTGCGCGGGACCAACGACGGCGAGAGCTGCGTGCATGCGGTCGAGACCTATGTCGACCAGGGCGACGACATGGTCACCGCGATCCGCCGCGCCTACGAGGACCTGGCCGGCGACTACGCCTTCATCGTCACCGATCGGCGCGACAACGCGCTCTACGCGATCAAGAAGGGCTTTAGTGCAAACCTTGACCATCTAATCGAAATTGATGACGAAAGATTAAAATTAATTGGAGAGGTTGAGCAACTGCGTTCAAAGCGCAACGAAGCTTCTGCAAATCGTAATATTGAAAAAGGACGTGAAGTAAAAGAGCAGCTTGAGAAAAAGGAACACGCGTTGTCTGCAGTTGAGGAAGAGTTTTTGCGGGAGCTATATAAAATTCCCAACCCCCCACTGTCAGATGTGCCAGAAGGTGATGAGAGCAACAATGTCGTCCTAAAAAAGGTTGGGGAACGCCAGAAGTTTGATTTTCAGCCCAAGGACCACGTTGAAATCGGAGAAGCTCTTGATATTATCGACATTCCCAGAGCAGCAAAGGTCTCTGGCTCCCGCTTCGCCTATCTCAAGGGGGATGGAGTTTTGTTGGAGCTCGCAATTGTCCAATTTGCGCTCAAAAAACTAATTGCCAAGGGCTATACCCCAATTTTTCCACCAGCTCTCATCAAACAAGAGATGACATCAGGGCTTGGTTACTGGCAAAGCGGTGGTAATGAAAACTACTATCTCGTTAAAGATTTCGATGTTGAAGGTGAGGGTAGTGATTTAAGCTTGTATCTAGTAGGAACAGGGGAGCACAGTGTCGTGCCAATGCACGCCAAAGAAGTTTTTCTGGAAAAGGGCTTACCAAAGAAATATGTCGCCTTTTCTCCATGCTTCCGACGAGAGTCTGGTTCCTATGGCAAAGATACTCGCGGTATTCTCCGAGTGCATCAATTTGATAAAGTAGAAATGATAGCGTTTGTTACTCCCGAGGAGGACGAGAAAATTCGAGCAGAAATGCTCTCCATTGTCGAGGAAATGATGCAGGAGTTAGCGCTTCCCTACCAGGTCGTAAAACTCGCCGCTCTTGACCTAGGTTTCCCATCAGCTGGGACCATTGATATCGAAACTTGGATCCCAACTCAAGAAAAATATCGCGAGACACACTCAATCTCGACTACGACCCACTTTCAATCTAAGCGTTTCAACATTAAGTATCAAAAGAATGACGGTAACAAAGGTTACGTTCACATACTCAATGGCACTGCTTTTGCGATTGGCCGCATCTTGATAGCAATACTTGAAAATTATCAACAGAAAGATGGAAGTGTAGAGGTACCAAAGGTTCTGCGTGAGTATATTTCTAAAGACTCTCTATCAAGGTAAAAGTTCCTACAACGGTGAAATCAGAGTCGTTGAAAGTTTTGGAGAACGGCG
>CAZCJG010000130.1:0-11730 GCA_964498575.1 uncultured Anaerolineales bacterium
CCTGTGACACCCCCTCTCCCGCGTCTTTCGGGAGAGGGGGCCGGGGGGTGAGGGCCGGCCCGCGCACACCACCACCCCACGACTCCCGGACGAACGATGAGTCCAGTCAGGAGATGCGCCATGCCAACCAAGAGACATGCGATCCGCGCGCGGGCCGCCGCCTGCGCCATGCTCCTCGGCCTTGCCGGCGCGGCCGCCGTGGCCGGTCCCGCCGCCCCGGCCGCCGGCCAGGAGCAGCCCGCCCTGCCGTGCGGGGTGGAGGTCGATCGGACCGTCAGCCCGCTGCAGATCCACACCGACGAGACGGTGCACGTCAAGCTCACCGCGACCGGCGGCGACAGCGGCGACTGCGGTGGCACGTCGCGCGCGGCCGACGTGTTCTTCGTGGTCGACAACACCGAGACGATGTTCAACCCGCAGTTCGGCTTGATCGACCCGACGCGCGACGCCTTGATCGACTTCGTCAACCAGATGGACTTCCGGACCTCCAAGGCCGGGCTGATCACCTTCGCGCTCGAGGAGTCGGTCAAGGTCAACCTGTCCTCGGACCGCGAACGGCTCTTGCAGTCGATCCACACGATGCGCAAGGAGCAAGAGAACGACGTACGCGGCCTGTCGGCGGCGCTGCGCACCGCGACGCAGAAGCTCGACAACGACGGCACGCCGGGCAACCAGAAGATGATCATCACGATCATCGCCGGTTCAACCGCTGACACCAACGCCTTCGTCAACCTGCCGACCGCCTTGAACGCCGCTCGCCTCGCCGGTGTGAACTTCACGATGTTGATGTGGTTCGAAGACCGTGTCGGGGGGACCCGCTACGGCGGCATCTATCGCGACCTGGTCCTGGCGGCGAGCCCGTGCGAGACCACCGACACGCAGTGCCCGAACTGGAACCCCGGCGGCCGGCGCTGGGCCTGGCCGATCGCCAAGAAGGACGAGGCGATCTACCCCTGGGACGATTCGATCCAGGCGACGATGACGATGCTGATCGGCCGCCTGCTGCGCCCGATCTCGATCACGGGCATCGAGTTCCAGGAGCTGATACACTCGGGTGCGGACTTCCTGCGCGCCTCGGCCTCGCCGCCGCCGAACGCCGGCACGCTGCGCGACGTCCGCTGGCAGGCCGCCAACATCCCGGCCGGCGGGATCACGATCGACTACGACGCCCGCATGGTCTTCAGCGACCAGACCTACCCCGTGACCGACTGGACCGCGGTCAGCGTGACCACCAGCGACGGGAAGACGGTCCAGCGGCTCCTCCCCAACCCCGACGTCACCGTCCTGGGGGCGGTGACCCCGACCCCCACCGAGCGCGTGCCGACGGCCACCCGCACGCCGACGGCGACGGCGACGGCGACGCCGGCGACCCCGGGCACGCCCACGCCGGTCACCCCCACCCCGGACACGCCGACGGCGACCGCCTCGCCCGCCACACCGGCCGCCGACACGCCCTCGCCGACCGCCGAGCCGGGATCGCGGGTGTTCGTGCCGGTAGTGTTGAAGGACGAGCGCTGGCGGTAACCCCTGGGCGACCCCTGGGCGCGCGTGATCTTGGCCAGCCTTGCGTCGCGCGTGATACAATCCACCTCCGCAAACCCGTGCCAACCGATGCGGTTTACGGAGGTGTTGAAATGTCGAGATTGATCAAGCGCCGCCTGGCGCACGTCGCGGCGGGCGGACTACTCTTGGCGGGAGCGGGCGGCCTCGGCGGAGGCACTCCCAGCGCCGGTGCGGCCAGCCCGCCGGTCATTCCCGGCGCTCAGGTCGGCGATTCGAGCCTGTTCATCCCCGATCCCCTGCCGCCGATCACTGAGTTCGTCGATGCCGGCGGCCCGGCGGATCGCCACGACCGGGCGCCGGGCGAGGTGCCGGGTGAGTCCGACGCGACGGGTGGCGTCGGCAGTCATGGCGTCTGGGACAGCGGTGTCGGGGAGACCTCGCCAGGTGCTGGTCCGGCCTGGCTCGATGCGTTGGGGTTGCCGGGTCTGGACGCGCTCGACCTGCCGCCGGGTGCCGCCGGCGGTCCGGCCGGGCTGCATGCGACCTCCGGCCTCACATCCAAGCAGGATACCTTTGTCTCGGCGGTCTTCCCCAACAACAACTACGGAACCCAATCGCCGATGTTCGTCGGCGAGACGCCGACCTACGGCGCGACCCGCTCGCTGTTCTGGTTCGACATGAACGACCTGCCGAAGAACCAGGCGGTGCGCGATGCGGAGATCGAGCTCTACCTGCGTGAGGCCGGCCCGGCGGGCGACGCCGGGCGGGATGTGGTGACGCACCGGGTCAAGCTGGGGCGCAACAGCAACAACACCTGCAAGTCGTCGTGGGACCAGCGCGACCCGACCTGGAACAACTTCCCGGACTACAGCGACTCGCGGCTGTCGAGCGAAAACGTCGGCACGGCGCGCCAGACCTACCGATGGGGGCTGACCGAGCTGACGCAGAAGTGGCGCCTGGCGTTCTGGTGGCCCGGCAACGAGTGCAACGGCGGCATCTACCTGCAGGGCTACGAGACCGCCGGCTCCTTCCGCGGCTTCGACACCAAGGAAGGCTCGACCAAGCCCCGGCTGGTGATCGACCACGTCACCGATACGACCCCGCCGGTGGCCGCGATCAAGGGGCTGCCGCCGTTTACCAACCAGCCGGATCCGGCCAACCCGGGCAAGGCGGCGATCAAGCTGAGCTGGGACGGCAACGATCCCCCGCCCGCCACCGGCATCGACTTCTTCCAGCTCTTCGTCCGCAACAGCAACCTGCCGCAAAACGCCTGGCAGTTGGTCGGCGACAAGCTCCAGACCTTCGGCGGCACCTACATCGCGGATAACGGCATTCGCTGGGAGTTCGTGATCTATCCATATGACCAGGCCGGCAACGCCCAGCCGGGCAAGCCGCCGGACACCGCCACGCACGTCGACCTCAACCCGCCCGTCACCACGGTCAACCCGCTGCCGGCCTACCAGCCGGGGCCGTTCGAGCTGACCTGGACCACGCAGGACCAACCCTACGCCCCGCCCAACATCGTGCCCAGCGGCGTCGGCTACTACGATGTGCAGTACAACCTCGGCGGCGGCTCGTGGGGCGACTTCGCGCGGGGCATCCGGGAGCCGAAGGTCGTGGTCAGCCCGGTGACGCAGGGCGTGCTCTACCAGTTCCGCGTGCGCGCCGTCGACAACGCCGGCAACGTCGAGCAGTATGGTCCGGTCCAGGCGCAGACCTTCATCGACGGCGTCCCGCCGACCATCCTGTACGTCCGCGCCCCCTTCGTGCCCGGCGAACGGACCTTCACCGTGTCCTGGCTGGGTGACGACGGCAACGGCAGCGGCCTGGCCAGCTACGACGTGCAGGTGCGGGTCGACCAGGGCACGTGGGCCGATTGGGCGACCAACACCACCGAGACCAGCCGCGCCTACACCGGGGTCTACGGCAAGATGTACAGCTTCCGGGCCCGCGCCCGCGACAAGGCCGGCAACGTCGGCGCCTACCCGGCGCAGCCGCAGCTCGTCACCGCGGTGATCGATCCGGCGACCTTGACCCAGACGATCTGGCTCCCGGTGAACGACAATCGGTAGGCACGGGGATCCCCGCCGCCCATCAAGCGGAGCGCGGTCGATCTCCCGCCCGTACGGCTGACAAGCCCCGGAGAACCACAAACCCGCGGTCGGGCAGCCGACCGCGGGCTTGTGGGATGTGGCGGAGGGGGTGGGATTCGAACCCACGAGGAGCGTAAACCCCTACGCGTTTTCGAGACGCGCGCACTAGGCCAGACTATGCGACCCCTCCAGGATATCGCGCGCGCAATGCTAGCACGAAGCGGGCCGGAGGATCAAACGCGAGGGGCGGCGCCGAGCGTACCGGTCGTCAATAGTACGCGCCGCGCAGCCATTCCATCGTCTCCGCGTCGAACGGGTCCCCGCCGGCGCGCATGGTCTCCAGCCAGCCCTGGCGCGTCTGGTAGCGTTGGCCGCGGTAGCCTACCTGATCCCAGTACTCGAGCTGGGCCTCGAGGTCGGCGATCGCCCCCTTGCGGTCCCCGGTGATCGCGCGCGCCACGGCGCGGCGGCTGTAGGGAGGCGCCGCGTCCTCGGGGGTCAGCGCGAGGGCCGCGTCGCAGGCGTCGAGCACGTCCCGGGCCTCGGCGAACAAGGTCCTGAACCAGCAGCGGTCGCTTTGCGCCTGCCAGTTGTCCGGGAAGCGGCGTGCCGCCTCGTCGTACACCGCAAGCTGGGCCTCGCGCTTGCCGTTGCGCCGCAGCGTGGCGGCCCACAAGCGGTAGTACTGGAAGCTCCGGTCGGGGTAGTCGCGCACCAGGGCTTCCGCCGACTGCTCGGCGCGGAGGTTGTTCTCGGACTCCAGCCATAGCACCGTGGTCCAGTAGCGGCCGGTCGCGGTCTGCGTCCAGTACAACGCCACTGAGCACAGGCCGCAGAGTGCGAGGCCGATCAGGACCAGCGCCACGCGCAACATCCGGCGGACGAAGCCCGCCTCGGCCGGGTCGAAATAGCCGACCATCCGGCGCAGGCGGGACGGCGCGACCGGTGTGGCGGGCGTGGCGCCCCGGGAATCGAAGGTCATCGTTTGGTTCTCATCAAGCATCTGGTACGACCGGCTGCGTCAAGTCCGCGCCACGGCGGGATGATTGTAGGGCAGTCATCACCCGCTCACAAACACCGGGTGCCGCAATCCGACTCAGGCAAGGCTTGGTTGAGGCTCAGGTCACGGTCAGCCAAATGGCCCGGCTTTGGGATATGCTGGGGTCCGCTCATGCACATCCAACCCAATCCAAAAGGAGAATCAACCATGTCTGCACAATCAAAGCCGTTCCCATCGTTGGCTCGCCCGCTCGCCGCGGCGATCTTGCTGGCGACCGGCGTCCTCGTGCTGGCGGGCGCGCCGTCCGCCGCCGCCCATTCCGCCACCTTGTGCATCAATAACAACCCCAACAGCGTTACGTTGTACGGGGACGCGAACTATCTTGGCCGATGCAGCATCAAGGGCATCGGCGAGTACTTGAACTCGGGGGTTACCGATCTGCCCAACGACTCCCTCTCGTCGATCGAGATCGGCGCCAATGTGCGGGTCATGCTGTGCCGGAATGCCGGCTTCGGCGGCTGTGAGACGCTGACGGCTTCAGACAACAGGCTGTCGGATAACTGGGTCGGCAACGACTCGGTCAGCTCGCTGCGGGTGTACCGCCACAGCGACCCGCCGTGGCCCACCCGCTGCGCGCCCGGTCCCTGGGAGTTCGCGGTGTACGAGCACGCCTGGTTCGAGGGATCGTGTGCCATTCATGGGACCGGATGGGGCGGCTTCCCCAACCACGACAGTCTCGGCTTGCTCAACGACTCGATCTCCTCGATCCGGGCGGGCTCGAAGGTATACGAGTTGAAGCTGTGCCGCGATGGCGATTATGGGCGGTGCTCCACCTACAACTGGCGGAACAACGGCTTCGCCTTCGTCGCCAGCATGCCACGCCTCTCCGACCTCGGTCTGAACGATACGATCAGCTCGATGGATGCGGCCAGCATATATTAGGCCGCGCCGATGGGGCGGCCGGCCGCGCGGCCGACCGCCCCACTCCGGTGGCCAGGGACCGGCGCGCAGCCGCCCTCGATCTGGAACGACGTCCTGCAAGCACCCGGCGGGGTCTACAAGACTCCGCCGGGTGCTTGCCGTAGCTGCATCGGCGCCCAGGCGGCGCCGCGGACGGTGAGTCGCGCCCGGAATGGGGCGGTGTAGGGAATTGGGGCAATGGGTGCGCTGGTCGCCGCGTGAAGGGCTTGCGGTTGACAGCGCGAGCGCCGCCCGGTTATAATCGGCCGCAGACCTTCCCCCGCCGCTGCCTGCGCGCGGGGGCAGCCGATTGGGACCTAAGGAGGAGAGACTTGGTCACGAATCGTTCCCGATGGATTCCGCTTGCGCTCGTCGGCCTCGGCCTGGGCGCCCTGGTCAGCGCCTGCGCGCCTGAACCCACCATGCCCGCGCCGGCGGCCGAGCCGACGGCCGCCGAAGCCCCCGCCGAAGCGCCAACCGAGGCGATGCCGCCCGAGGGCGCGGCCGCCGGCGCGCTGGGCGAGGTGACGATCGCGCCGGGCGACCCGGTCAAGCTCGCCTACATGCTGGTCGTCGCCGGGGCCGATCAGGCGCTCGGCACCGACGCGCGCCGCGGCATCGAGCTGGCGATGGACGACCAGCCGGAAGTGCTGGGGCACAAGGTCGAGCTGGTCGGCGAGGATGCCGGCTGCAGCGCCGAGGTGGGCCAGGCCGCGGCGACCAAGCTCGCGGCGGACAAGACCCTGGTCGCGGTGATCGGCTCGTCCTGCTCCAGCGAGGCCCGCGCCGGCGCGCCGATCATCTCGGAGGCCGGCCTGACGATGGTCTCGCCCTCGAACACCGCGCCGGACCTGACCAGCCCCGAGTGGCACGACCAGAACGCCCCGGGCTACCTGCGCACCGCGCACAACGACAAGGTGCAGGGCAAGGTGGCGGCCGAGTTCGTCTACAACGAGATGGGCATCACCCAGGTCGCCACGATCAACGACGGCAGCCCCTACTCCGACGGCCTGGTCGGGGCCTTCGAGGAGAACTTCAAGGGCCTGGGCGGCACGATCACGTCGCACGAGGCGGTGGGACCGGACGACACCGACATGCGCCCGGTACTGACCAACATCGCGACGACGAAACCCGAGCTGCTGTATTTCCCGGTGTTCACCAAGGCGGGCGGCTTCATTGCCCAGCAGTCCAAGGAGGTCTCGGGCCTCGAGAACGTCAAGGGCCTGATGGGGGCCGACGGGCTGTTCTCGCCGGACTTTATCCGCGCCGCCGGCAGCGCGGCCGAGGGGATGTACCTGTCCAGCCCTGACTTCTCGTCCTTCGGCAGCGCCTACCAGGACAAGTTCCTGCCCGCGCACCTGGCCAAGTACGGCGAGAAGCCGATCAGCGCTTTCCACGCGCATGCCTACGATGCCTACAACATGATCTTGGCCGCGATCGCTTCGGAAGGGGTCACTGTGCAGGACGCCGACGGCACCCTGCACATCGACCGTCAGGCGCTGCGCGACGCGCTGTTCGCCACCAAGGACTTCCAGGGCCTGACCGGCAGCCTGACCTGCGACCCCTACGGCGACTGCGCCGACCCGCGCATCGCGGTCTACCAGCTCACCGCCGACAACATCGCCAACGAGGTGACGCCGACGGAGAAGATCTACCCGATGACCAGCCCCGAGGGCGAGACCTCCAGCGACGCGATGCCGGAGGCGACGGGCGAGGCGACCGGCGAGGCGCCAATGCCGGAGGCTTCGGCGACGCCGTAGGAGAAACCGACCCGCGCGATCCAGCGATCCTACCGCGTAGGGGCGCACAACCGTGCGCCCCTACGTACACCATCCTGATCCGAGGTCGCGCCCCCGATTCAATCTGGCGATCCTGCCACCGGTCTTCCTGACCTCTGACCAGCGGAATTCCCTCCCTTGCGCAAACGCTTCCGACGCATCGACTTCACCACGCTCTTGATGTGGTCCGTCGGCCTGGTGATGGTCCTGGCGATGGCGCGCGGGACGCTGGTCACCCTGTGCCCGAACTGGTCCGCGGTGATCTCCGGCGCGGCTACGGCCTGCGACGGGAAGTACAGCGCGGCCAACTGGATCGACTTCGTGATCTTCGGCCTGGCCCAGGGGAGCCTGTACGCGCTGATCGCGCTGGGCTATACGATGGTCTACGGCATCCTGCGGATGATCAACTTCGCCCACGGCGAGGTGTTCATGAGCGGTGCCTTCACCAGCTACTTCGCCGCCGCGGCGCTGGACCAGGCGGGCTGGCTGGCGACCAGCCCCGTGGTGAGCCTGCTGATCATCCTGGCGGTCGGCGCGGGGACGTCAACCCTGGTCGCGGTGCTGCTCGAGCGCATCGCCTATCGGCCCTTGCGCCGCGCGCCGCGGCTGGTGCCGCTGATCACCGCGATCGGCGCCTCGCTCTTCCTGCAGTACACCTTCAGCGGCCTCTACGGCCCCGGCGTCAAGACCTATCCCGACGTGCCGGCCCTGGTCGGCAAGGTGAACATCCTCGGCATCCCGATCCTCAAGACCCAGGCGGTGGTCATCGTCGCCGCGATCGTCTTCATGGTCTGCCTCTACCTCTTCGTCCAGCATACCAAGACCGGCCAGGCGATGCGAGCGGTGGCCGAGGACAAGGACACGGCGGCTCTGATGGGCATCGACGTCGACGCGATCATCGTGCGCACCTTCATCATCGGCGGCTCGCTGGCCGGCGCGGCGGGGGTACTGTTCGCCTTGCTCAACAAGCAGGTGCAGTTCTACATGGGCTTCTTCCCCGGCCTCAAGGCCTTCACCGCGGCGGTGCTCGGCGGCATCGGCAACATCCCGGGGGCGATGCTCGGCGGGCTCTTCCTCGGCGTCTTCGAGTCGCTCGGGCCGAGCCTCTTCCTGGACGGCCTCGGCATCCCCGCCCCCAACCAGCTCAAGGACGCGATCGCCTTCGCGCTCCTGGTCTTCGTCCTTGTCTTCCGCCCGCGCGGCATCCTCGGCGAGCGCCTGAGCGAGAAGAAGGCCTAGCCGGCGGTGAATCCCAAGACCCGCGCCGATCTGGTCACCAGCCTGCGCGCTGGCCTCGTCGGCGGCGCCGCCGGGCTCCTGATCTGCCTGGTCGGCATGGTCGAGGCCTTCAACGGGCGCGAGATCATCGCCGGCGTGGTGTCGCTGGGCCAAGCGCTCTTGCTGATGGTGTTCTTCGGCGCGGGCTACGCGGCGGCCAAAGGCAGCGAACGGGCTGGCGGCGGCGGACCGACGGATGCCGGCGAGCCCGGGGCCCGGCAGGCCGCGGGCGGCCGGATCGGCCGCGGCGCGCTGGCCGGCCTGGTCGCGGCGGCCGTCCTGTGCGGTCTGGTCGTCGTCGGCCAGCAGGTCAACCTGCGCGCGATGTTCATCCATGCCTCGCCGGCGCTCTACGAGATCCTGACCTTCGGGCGGCCCGGCGTGCTGGGCCTGGCGATGCTGGCCGGAGTCGGCGCCGCGACGGGCGCGGTGGCCGGCGCAGCGCTGGCGCTCCCGGCGGGTCCGCGGCGGGTGCTCGGCGTGGCGACCGGAGCGGTGCTCCTGGTCGGCATGCTGAGCGACCAAGTGGTCCTGATCCTCGGCCACCATGGCCTGGGCTCGCTGGGCAAGGGCTGGCTCTTCGTCTCCAAGGGCATCACGCCGCTGGCCGCCGGCCTGACCTTCGTCGTCGCGGCCGGCCTGGCGCTGGCCTGGCGGCGCTACGGCGGCGCCGCGCGCGCCGCGGTGGACCAGCAACCGCCGGCACGGCGGCGCGCCTTGCGCTCGGCCGGGCTGATCCTCGCGGTGCTGTCGATCCTGGCCCTGCCCCAGTTGGCCGGGCCCTACCACAGCGAGGTGCTCAACCAGGTCGGCCTGGCGCTCCTGATGGGCCTGGGCCTCAACATCGTCGTCGGCTTCGCCGGGATGTTGGACCTCGGCTACGTCGCCTTCTTCGCCATCGGTGCCTACACCGCGGCGGTGCTGACCTCGCCCGACAGCTTCCTGGCCTCGGGCGGCAGCGGGATGCTCTCGTTCTGGGTGGCGTTGCCGATCGCCGTGCTGGTCGCGGTCGTCTTCGGCGTCCTGCTCGGCGTGCCGGTGCTGCGCATGCGCGGCGACTACCTGGCGATCGTGACCCTGGGCTTCGGTGAGATCATCCGCGTGCTGGCGATCTCCGAGTGGCTGCGGCCCTACCTGGGCGGCGCCCAGGGCATCGGGGGGATCCCGCCGATCGTCGTGCCCTGGGTGGCCTTCGGCGAGCGCTGCGCCGCGCTCGGCCTGCCGGTCTGCCTGGTGCGCCTGCCGATCGCCGGTCCCAACAAGCCGCAGCTCCTGTTCTACATGATCCTCGCCGCCTGCCTCGTCGCCGCCTTCGTCGCGATCCGCCTCAAGGACTCGCGCTACGGGCGCGCCTGGATGGCCATGCGCGAGGACGAGGACGTGGCCGAGGCGATGGGCATCCACCTGGTGTCGACCAAGCTCTTGGCCTTCGCCGTCGGCGCGGGCCTGTCGGGCATGAGCGGCGCGCTCTTCGGCACCAAGGTGGTGACGATCTACCCGCATTCCTTCGGCCTCCTGATCTCGATCAACATCCTGGCGATCATCATCGTCGGCGGCATGGGCAGCATCCCCGGCGTCGTCGTCGGCGCGCTGGTGCTGGTCGGCCTGCCCGAGGTGCTGCGCGAGTTCGCCGAGTACCGCCTGATGGTCTACGGCGCGGTGCTGGTGCTGATGATGCTGCGGCGCCCAGAGGGCCTGGTCCCCAACACCCTGGTGCGGCGCGAGATGCGCGAGCGCAATACCCCCAGCGCGCCGGATGCCGGCGGCGTGATGCGCGCGGAGCGGCCCGAGTGGACGTCCTGAGCGTGTGCCCGAAGAAATCCGTATGGACAGCGTGAGCCCGAGCCCGGAGCAATCCGCATGGACATCCTGACGATCCGCGGCCTGACCAAGCGCTTCGGCGGGCTGGTCGCGGTCGGTGACATCGAGCTGGTGGTGCCCGACCGCGCGATCTGCAGCGTGATCGGCCCCAACGGCGCGGGCAAGACCACGCTGTTCAACTGCATCACCGGCTTCTACACGCCCGAGGAAGGCGAGATCGTGCTCGGCGGGACGGAGCACCTGGAGATCCTGCGCCCGGACGAGATCACGCGGCTGGGCGTGGCGCGGACCTACCAGAACATCCGGCTGTTCCCGGACCTGACGGCGATCGAGAACGTGATGATCGGCCTGCACGGCCAACTCAAGGCCAGCTTCCTGGGCGCGCTCCTGCGCACGCCCGGCACGCGGCGCGAGGAGGCCTTCGCGGTCGAGGAGGGCCGGCGGCTCTTGGACTTCGTCGGGCTGGCCGGCCAGGGCGACCAGCTCAGCAAGAACCTGCCCTACGGCCTCCAACGGCGGCTGGAGATCGCGCGCGCCCTGGCGACGCGGCCGCGGCTCTTGCTCCTCGACGAGCCGACGGCGGGCATGAACCCCAACGAGACCGCCGATATGATCGACTTCATCCGCCACCTGCGCGACGCGCTGGGCATCGCGATCCTCCTGATCGAGCACGACATGAAGCTGGTCATGGCGATCTCCGAGCGGATCACGGTGATGGACTTCGGCCACAAGATCGCCGAGGGCGGGCCGGCCGAGATCCAGGCCAACCCGCGGGTGATCGAGGCCTATTTGGGGCGCGGGGCGGCCGAGGCGTCGAGCGACAACCCCGCGAATACGAACGGCGCCGCGGCAGCGACCGGGGAGGGTTCAGCCTGATGGCGCTGCTCGAAGTCGACGCCGTCCACACTTACTACGGCAACATCCACGCTCTGAAAGGCGTGACGCTGGCGGTGGAGCAGGGCGAGATCGTGACCTTGATCGGCGGCAACGGGGCGGGCAAGAGCACCACGCTCAAGACGATCAGCGGCCTGTTGCGTCCCCGCGAGGGCGCGGTGCGGTTGGACGGCGAGGATCTCGTGCACCGCGCGGCGCACCAGATCGTCGGGCTGGGCGTGGTGCAGGTGCCGGAAGGCAGGCGGATCTTCGGCACGCTATCGGTCGAGGAGAACCTGGTGGTCGGCGCCTACACGCGCGGCGACAAGGACGAGATCGCGGCGGATATCGAGACGGTGTACACCACCTTCCCACGCCTGCGCGAGCGGCGGGGGCAGGCGGGCGGGACGCTTCCCGGACCGCG
>CAZCJG010000131.1:0-11709 GCA_964498575.1 uncultured Anaerolineales bacterium
CTTGATCAGGATCACGCGCAGGTCGTCGGTGGTCGCCAGCAGCATCCGGCGCAGGCTCTCGGCCTCGGCGGCGGCCTTCTCGCGCGCTTCGATGGCGCTGATCTTGGTCACCCCGGCAACCAGCCGCGCCACCTCGGGGCCGAAGGTCGCTTCGATCGTCGCCTCGTCGATCGCGGTGTCCTCGACGACATCATGGAGCAGCGCTGCCGCGATCGCCGCGGGATCCAACCCCAGCTCGGCCAGGATCTGCGCCACGGCCACCGGATGCGTGATGTACGGCTCGCCCGAAGCCCGCGCCTGCCCGTGATGCGCCACCTCGGCGAAGCGATAGGCGTGATCGACGATCGCCAGGTCGGCCGACGGGAAGCGCTCGTGAACGGTCGCGATCAGATGCGCGACCTCGGGCGGCAGCGGCGTCAGCAGGCGGTGCGGCGGTCGACCCTCGCGGCTGCTCGTCGACGCGGTCGCGGCCGGCGGCGCGGCTGCCGTGCGGGTCAGTGTCTGCGGCATTGGCACAGTATAGGTCAGGCCGGGGAATGCTTGCAAGGGATGGCGGCCCGCCGTATAATCCGGCCCCTCCCACCATCGACCCGCCACCTTGCATGGAGTGTAGCGCTCTGGAATCGAACGCCCTGGCCCGACTCGCCTTCGACGCGATGGCCGACAAGCAAGCCGAGGACCTGGTCATCCTCGACATCCGCCCCGTCTCGCTGATCACCGACTACTTCGTGATCGGCACGGCGACCAGCGGGCCACACCTCAAGGCCGTGCTGGACACCGTCCAAGAGCGTGTCCGGCTCGAAGCGGGTCTCAAGCCGGCGCATATCGACGGCACGCTGGAGTCCGGCTGGGTGCTCGTCGACTTCGGCGACGTGATCGTCCACATCTTCGACCCGGAGCGCCGCCGCTTCTATGCCCTGGAGGACATCTGGGACGAGGCGCCGCTGGTGGCACGGATGGCATGACCATGCAGGTCGCAATCGATTGGGACCTGTGCATCGGCTCGGGGCGGTGCGTCGCCGCCTCGGAGGGCGCTCTCGCCTTGGTCGGCACGGCCGACGGGCCGCGGAGCGTCCTCAACAGCGCCGTGCTCGACGACGCGGCGCTGGTCGCAACCGCCCGCGCCTGCCCGACGCTGGCGATCCGCCTGATGGACCGCGGTCGGACGATCTACCCACCGGATCAGCAGACACCTTGAGGACGGGCGGTCCCGGCCGCCGCGGTCACAGGCTTCCGGGTCGCCCGACTCGGGGTGCTTGCTAGCCCTGGCGCCAGCTCCGCCTGCGGCTGCGCGCGCGGGCCTGGCGCCAGAACAGGATGCCGATCGCCAGCAAGCCGACGCTGAGCGCGGACAGCGGCACCAGGAGCGAGCGCGACGGCATCGTCCGCGCATCGGGCAGGGCGCCGGAGCTGACAGGCGTGAGCGAGCCGAACGGTGCGGGCGCTGCGCTGCCCGTTGGGGCAACCGTCGACACGGGGGAGCGGGTCGATTCGCTCGAGGCAGTGGCGAGCGCCGTACCTGTGGCGGCGGAATGGGCGCGGTCGATCGTGTTGGTCGCTGCCCAGGCGGTCAGGGTTCCGGGCGCGGGCGGCGCCATCCCACCGGCCGGAACCGTGGCGGCCCGGCCGGCCACGACCACGAGGGTGGCGGTGGCGGAGCGCGTCGCCCGGCCGGTCGCCGTCGCGCCGGCGGTGATGCGTGGACTGGTGCGGGCGCTGGACCAGCCCGGGATCGGCGCGTCCGGCGGAGCGTAGCCGCCACGGTCGAGCGGCGGCTCGGTAGCGGTGGCCAGGGCGTTGGCCGTCGCCCCGGACGGGTTCGCCACCGGCGTAGGGACCGCACCGGCGCCCGGTCGGGCGCCGCCCAGCACGCGCTGGGATCGGTCCGCGGTCAGGGCCGTCGCCAGGGGCCGGGTCTGGACCTGGGCGCCATCGCCTTGCTTCACCAAGCCCCCGGCCACGCGCGCGGCGGTGTCGATGTCCACCGGCTGGCGCGAAGCGATCGCCGCCACTTCCCCTCCCAAAGGCCCGGCCTGCCCGCCGGGATAGGGCACGCCCGCCGCGCCCGGCCCGGCGCCACCGTCCGACGCGCTCCCGTCCGCCGCTCCCGCATCGGCGAGGTCACCTGCGACTTCGCCCCCGGCATCCGCCGCGCGCTCCGGCGTCGGCGGCGAGCGCGTCGACCACGAACGGGCGAGTCCGAGCGCCACGACCAGCAAGGCGACGCCAAGCCCGGCCAGGGCCCACCAGCCGGGCCGGGAACGCGGCCGAGCGAAGCGTCGCTTGGCCGGACGGGCTACCTCGATAGGGACGCCGAAAGAGACGCCCGCGGGCAGCTCCGCCGGCGGCAGGGCCAGGGCGAAACCGGCGGCCCAGGCCAGCGAGGCGCGCTCGGCGCGGCAATCGGCGCAAACCGCCAGATGCGCGTCGATCAGGTCGCGCCGGGCCTGCGGCAGGGCGCCATCGATGTGTGCGGAGAGGTCGTCGATCGGGATGTGGTCGGTCATGGCGGCGCGCTCGCTCGTCACGGCGGGTTGGCGGACCGCGGCAGGCGCGCCGCGGGCGGTTCACCGTTCCAACGTTCGGCCGGCCGCCCGGGTTCCATCGCGGCGCGCCCGTCCTCGACGCCGAGCAGGATGCCGCGCAGATGGACGCGGGCACGGCAGAGGCGGGACTTGACCGTGCCGATCTCGATCTCGAGGGTCGAGGCGATGTCGGCGTAGTCGAAGCCGGCCTGGTGGAGCAGGATCACCGCGCGGTGGGCGTCGCTGAGCTGGAGCAGGGCCTGTTGCAGCAGGGCGCCCAGGTCATGCCGTTCGGCGAAGCGCTCGGGCGACTCGCCGGGATCCGGCAGGGCCCGCGGCCGGCCATCGGGTTGCTGGTCGAGCGCTTCCAACGGGATGCGGCTGGCATGGCGCCGCCGATCGATCGCCGAGTTGGTCACGATGCGCATCAGCCAGGCGCGAAACGGCCGTGCGCCACCCTGGAAGCGCGGCATCGCCCGCCATGCCGAGAGCATCGCCTCCTGGCAGGCATCACGCGCGTCCTCGGCGCTGCCGGTGTGATGGACCGCGACATGGTAGGCCAGGGCCTGGTGGCACTCGACCAACCGGTTGAAAGCCCGTGCATCGCCGGACCGCGCGCGCTTGATCCAGTCATCAAGCGGCGTCTCGGGCCGAGGCTCGGCATCGTGCTCGGGTGCGGGCGACAGCATCGTTCTCCTGATCGAATATCGGGCGAGGCGCCGAGACGCGCCGGTGGGCTTGCGGCGACCTGGCGTAACCTCCGTGTGTCCTTAACGTGACGTAACCGCCCAATTGTACGTTGAACACCGTAAGCTGATCAACCCGATGCAACCCGCCGAACCCGAGCTCAGCCAAACCACCGACGACCGGCTCGTCCAGGCGATTCGCCTGGGCGACGAGGCCGCGCTCGGCATCCTGTATCGACGGTACGTTCATGCGATCTTCCGTTTCATCATGGCACAGGTCCGCGACGTGGATGACGCCGAAGACCTGACCAGCGAGACCTTCGCCCGGATGCTGCACGGTATCGGGCAGTTCCGGGGCGAGGCGAGCTTCAAGAACTGGCTATATCAAATCGCGCGCAACGCCGTGCGCAACCACCGACGAGCGGCCGGCTACCGCCGGGCCGCCCCATTGACCACCAACCTCGTCCTGGCGGATTCCGGGGACGGCACCGCCGCCGACGACGCGACGAACCAGGTCGAGCTCAAGGCCGTGCTCGACCTGCTCGGACCACTGCCGCCCCGTTACCGCCAGGTGCTGGAGCTGCGTTTTCTGGCAGGCCTGTCGATCGAGGAAACCGCCGATCGGATGGGCGTCACGCCGGCCAACGCCAAGGTGCTGCAGCACCGGGCGCTGAAGAAGGCGGCGGTGATCATGCAGGAGCGGCCCGTCGAAGCCGGAGGAGCGGCACGTTGAGCCCCGAAGATCAGACCCCTGAACGGCTGAGCGCCGCCATCGACGCGCTGATCCGCGGCACGCCGATCGACGAGGCCTGCGCCGGGCTGCCGGCCGAGCTGCACCCGCTCGTGGCGGCCGGGGCGCGGCTGGCGGCGCTGCGCCCGGCTTCGCCCGACGGGCCGCGGCCCGCCTTCGTCCTGGCACTGGAAGAGCAGCTCCGAGCCGACCTGCGTCTCGCGCGCACGGGTCCACCCACCGATCCGCCGGCCGACCCATCGGCCGACCCGCTCACCAGCCCCCCGATCGCCGCGCCCAAACAGCCTGCCAGGTCTCGTCTCAGGACCTGGGGGGGGCGGGGGATCGTCGCCTGCCTGCTGCTCTTCAGCCTGGTCGCCTTCTGGCAGGCCGAAGAGGCCGCCGGGCCGTACGACGCGCTCTATCCGGCCAAGCGCGCGATCGAGTCGCTGCGCATGTTGTTCGCGTTTTCGGCCGCCGACAAGGCGGAGACCAGCCTTGACCTTGGTTGGCGCCGCCTGGAAGAGGCCAGCCAGGTGATCGAGCGCGGCGAGGCCGACGACCTGGTGGATATGGTCGAGGACATGACCACCGCCTACACCCTGGCCCTGACCTATGCCGAGCAGTCCGACGACCGGCGCATCGGCTACCTGGCGCAGACCGAGACGCGGATGGCGGTCGACGAGCTGGCCCGATTGGCGGCGGGTGCGGACCCGTCGGAGGCGGCCGTGCTCGGCCGGGTGAACCTGGTGCTCAGCGATACCGGCCAGGGTCGCCGCATTGTCGCCATCACGGCACCGTCGGCCGCGGCGGTGGCCGTGCTGCCCGGAATCGGCGCGGTCCCGCTCACCTCCGCCACACCCGGCCTGCCACCGGCCGACACGCCCGAGCCGACCGGGGTCGCGACCGCCGAGACCTTGCCCCCGCCGCCCGCCAGCCCGACCGCCCCGCCGCTTCCCAGCGAGGCGCCCACGACGCTACCGCCCGCCACAACCGCGCCGGCCAGCACGACGCCGGAGCCGAGCCCGTGGCCCACGCCCACCGCCCTGCCCCCGACGGAAGCCGCGCCGCCCCCGACCAGCACCCGGGTCAGGCCGAAGCCCCCGCCGCCCGACACCCCGACGCCGACGGCCCCGCCGCCGACCGCCGAGCCTCCGAGCCGCACCCCCAAGCCCTGGGCCACCGAGACCGCGCCGCCGACCAGCTCGCCCGCCCCGCCCCGGCCCAGCGAGACCCCCGATCCCGGCGTGCCGCCGCCCTCGGCCGAGCCGCCCGCGCCGGGGCCGGGCTTGCCCTAGGGAGCCGATCCCACTGGCCATGCCCGCTTGGGCCAGATTGGCCGCCGTCGGCCTGCTAGCCGGCCTGCTCGCCGGTCTGACAGGCCTGGCCATGCCCGCGCCGCTCGCGTCCCGGCCTGCCGCTGACAACGACGGGCCGTGCGTGCTGGACGCCAGGCGCGAGATCGCGCCACGCCAGGTCGGCTTCATGGGCACGACCACGGTCACGTTGGGCCTGCGCGTCGCCTGCGTGCCGGCGCGCCGCCCGTTACACATCGTCCTGGTCGTCGATGCCTCGCGCGAGATGACCAACAACCAGCTCAACGCGCTCAAGAAGGGCCTGATCGACGCCATCCGCGACGGCGAGCGCGTCAAGCTGGCTGAGCATGACTGGGTCAAGATCGGCGTGGTCTCATTCAGCGGGGCCAGCGAAGCCATCGCGCTGCGCCCCTATCTCAGCAACGACACGAACACGATTGCGGCCGCGCTCGCCGACATCAGGACCGATGGCAGCGTCTGCCCGCTCAACCCGGACTTCGAGTGCGGGCCGTCGCTTGGGCTGCGCGAAGCGCTCAGCTTGCTGCGCACGGCGCACGAGGGCGATCCGCGCCAGGTGGTCCTGCTCGCCACGGCCGGCGACTACAAGCCGGTCTGCGACGGCATTCGGCAGCGCGCGAGCGAGCTGGCGTCCAATGGCGCGCTCCTGGTCACCGCTTGCGCCGGCGACCCCAACAACTGTGAACGCGGCTGCCTGCGCGATATCGTCGCCCACGACCGGTTCTATTTCCGATCGCCGGATTGGACCTACTTCAGCGAGGTCTTGGGACAAATCATCGATGCCGAGGGGCCGTTCAACCCGGTGGAAGGCTTGACCGTCGTCGACGACCTGCCGGATGCGCTCAGCTTCGCAGGAAGTCAGGACCCCGGCATCGTCGTCGAGCCGGGCCGCCTGACCTGGGACTTCCCGCTGTCGCAGACCGGCGCGACCGAGTGGACGATCACGCGAACTCACCGCCTGAAAGCGCTGGAATGCGGCCAAATCCAGTCCAGCCGCGGCGTCACCGCCACCCTGCGCTACAACCCGGTGGTCTGGGGCAATCAGTCGCACAGCTACGGCCTGCCCAATCCCGTCCTCGTGGTCCCCTGCCCGACCGCGACGCCGACCATGACGCGGGTCGCCTCCGCCACCCCGCGAAGCGCCACGCCTACGGCGACATCCACCGGCACGGCGCCGACCCCATCCCCTTCGCCGACCGAGGGCATCGAGCCGAGCCCGACACCGACACCATCCACCGCCGCCACGCGGACCTGGCACGCCTACCTGCCCATCCTCGCCCATCATGCCTGCGCGGCAAGCGAGGACGCGAGCGCCTGGGATGTCGCGCTCCTGTTCGACGTCTCCGGCACGATGGGCGAGCCGGCCGGCGGTCCCTTCGGTCAGCGCATGCGCCTCGACGCCGCGCGCGACGTCGCGGTCGGCGGCGTGCTCGGCCGGGGCTTGCGGCCGGGGATCGATCGGGTCGCCGTGCTGGAGTTCGGGCAAGAGGGCGAGGTCTTGGCACCCCTCGGACCTTGCTGCGACTCGGCATTGGCGGCACTGGACCGATTCGACCGGCTGGAATGGTCCTTCCCCTGGAACGCGGTCGACCGCGCCGCGGCGCTGCTCGCCGCGCCGCCCGCTCGACCTGACGCGCGCCGAACGATCATCCTGTTCACCGACCTCGCGCCCGGCGACCTCGGCGCCGCGGACGCCGCGCTATTGCAGGATCGGGCCGACGCGGCCCGCGCAGCGGGCATCGATCTCGTCGCGGTCGGCCTGGGCGAGCGCGCGGACGCGGACGCGCTGGCGCGGCTGACCGGAAGGCCGGATCGCGTCTTCCTCGTCCGCCGCATGACCGGAACGGACCCGCCGGCGCTGATCGGGCGGTCGCTGCGGTGCGGTGGTTGAACTGATCCCGACCGACGCCCTACCAGCCTCGTTGGCTACTCTCCCGTCATCTGGGTGAGACCACCGCCCTCCGGTCCGACGCACCAGCGTTCACGATGGTCAGATTCGGCGTCGATGAGCAGATGGCGGCACCAGGAAGTACCGAATTCGTTCGCCCCCTCGAGGTGTGGCGCTTCGGATCGCGACACATCGATACGCACAATGGTCTCCGGTTGCGGCTTGCTGCCATCATGCGAGGGGAAAACGAGCACCCACATTCGCCCGTTGTCAACAGCCGCGATCCGACGCTGACCGTCCGGCAGGTCGATTTGGCCCACCACGTGCCATTCCTGGGCTTGTGGATTGACTTCGGCAACCCATAGGCCTCCGGCTCCAGCGCTGGTCACGTACGCCGTATCGCCAGCCGCGGCCACGTCGACCGCTGAGTCGTTCCTCTCGTCGCCATCCATCGGATCCCCCGGCGCGTCGATCACAGAAACCAGCCTCGGCGCCGCTGGATGGCGCACGTCAAGCACGCGAAGCTCGTCGTTGGCGGTCACGAAGGCATGCCCGTCCTTCACATCGAGCTCCGGCGTCCACGAAGAATGGGTATAGTCAGCCCCTAGCTCGATCTCGCCCACCTGGCGCGGGCGGCCGGGATCGGACACGTCGAAGATCCTGAGCATGCCGGGATCATAGGTTGTAAGAAAGAGGAGATTGCCCTCGGCGTCCAGGTCACCGGCGAAGGTCCAGCCCTGGGATCCGAGCTCCGGGAGGTCCTGGCGGTCCACAAACCGAAACGGCACCGTCAGGAGACCCATAGGAGCGCCGAACTCCCAATGCAGCTCCCAAGTCAGGAGTGCGGGCCGCGAGCCGGATGGCGACAGCAACGGGGAATCTCCGACGTCGACCAGGGCATACAAGTAGTCGCCCCGTGCGGCTAAGCCGCGGACGTTCACGGAGTTCGGCGCGGCATCGGGCAGGATCTCGGCCGCTTCATTCTCAACGAATGGAACCGCGGACAAGCGGTTTCCGCTGGCCAGACACACGATGCCCCGACCACAGACAGCAGCGGCCGATGCGGGCAGCGGTGTCGGGCTCGGGACTGGCGTATGGGCGGGAAACGCGGTAGCGGTGACGGGATTCGGGGATGGCGTCACAGATGTCGGAGTAGCCTCGCTCCGTCCACCGCAGGCGGCTACCACCAGCGACAGGAGGATGAGTGGAGCGAAGTTGGGCCGATTCGACATGAGACGGACCCCTTTCCCGCCGTTGCGGCGATCTTCGATCTCAAGTGATGCACTCCAAGTGCATTCGCGGGTTCGGAAGCGGCAACCATCACCCCACGCGGCAGTAGCAGTAGACGAAGCGCTGCTCGCCTCCCGCCGGCGTGACATGCGTTTCTCGGGCGCTGTCGACCAGGCGAAAGGCTTCGCCGAACGCGCCGTGGAGGCTCTCGGGATTGTAGCGCACCACGTCCAGCCCGCTGCACTGCATCGGCCCGTCAGCGGCGAAGGTGGCGACGATGACATGGCCGCCGGGGCGCACGGCGTGGTGCACCTGCTCGACGTAGCGCGCACGGTCGCGCGGATCGGTGAGGAAGTGGAACACCGCCCGGTCATGCCACAGGTCGTAGGATGCGGCGGGAAAGGCGACGGTCAAGACGTCGGCCCCGATCCAGGTGACCCGCTCGGCCGCGGCGCCCAAGCGGGCGCGGGCGACGGCGAGGGCGGCGGGGGAGATGTCCAGCACGCAAACCTGGGCGTACCCTTCCGCGAGCAGATCATCGACCAGGGTGGATATGCCACCCCCTACGTCGATGATCCGGCCGGTACGTGCAATCCCGGTGTTCCGGATGAAAGCCATCGACTGCTCGGCGTGAGGCTGGTACCAGCTCACCTCGGTCGGCGACTTCGTCCGGTGGATCGTTTCCCAGTGGCGCTTGGGGTCCATTGATCGCTCCTGTCAATTTGATTATACTCGCCGCATGAATAGGCTGGAATCGATTACTTGGGCCGAACTTGTTGCACTCGGCGCGATCACAGGACTCTCGCCACGATGAGCTCACGCATCGCCGTCGTCGGCAACTCAGGCTCCGGCAAGACCACGTTGGCCAGACGGGCCGCCGCGATGCTCGGCGTGCCGCACATCGAGCTCGACGCGATCTTCCACCAACGGGGCTGGCAGCCCCTGGACACACTCGAGTTCCGCCGCCGGGTCGAGGCCGTCGTCGCCGGCGACGGCTGGGTCGTCGACGGCAACTACACCCACTTCGTCGGCGACCTGATCTGGTCGCGCGCCGATGTGGTGGTATGGCTGGACCTGCCGCGCCGCACGGTGATGCGGCAAGTGGCGGCGCGGACGCTGCGGCGCGCGATTCGCCGTGAGGAGCTGTGGAACGGCAATCGCGAGCCCTGGTCGAATTTCTACCGCTGGGATCCGGAGATGAACATCATGCGTTGGACCTGGACCCAGCACGCGAAGTACCGCGAACGCTACTCGGCGGCGATGGCCGATCCGGCGTACGCGCATCTGAGCTTCGTCCGCCTGAGCTCGCACGCCGAGGCGGAAGCGTGGCTGGCCTCGCTCGGACGGTGACCACGACGTTGAACGCACAGGATCGGCAGGTCTCGACAGGCCTCCGCTTAGGGCAGGGCGGCGACTGCCCAAGCGACCACCGACGATCGGGTCGCAATTGACGCCTCGAAGCGGCTGTTCTAGACTTCGGTCTAGGCCGCCGTGATACATCAGCATCGTCCATTCGGACTCGCCACACGGTCAATGGGAGCAGAGAAGCGTTGCCGAGAAAGATCCGGGAGCTGGTTCAAGCGTTGAATAGGGCAGGGTTCCACGAGATCGCGGGGGGGAAGGGTTCGCACCGCAAGTTTGCTCACCCGCGGTATGCTGGGATCGTGACGCTCAGCGGCCAGGCAGGCGACGATGCGAAGCCCTATCAGGAAAAGCAGATCCAGCAAGCGATTGACGAGGTGGAGCAGTGACACCGAGCGACCGTTATCACAAGTGGGTGGAATGGAGCGACGAAGACCACGTGTACATCGGCAAGTGTCCGGACCTGATCACGGGCATTCATGGCGATGATCCGATTAGGCTCTATGCCGACCTATGCGAGGTTGTCGACGAGGTCATCGCCTATTTCCAGGCCGAGGGGCGCGCTCTCCCTCCATCGCAAGTTCGACCGATGCGCGAGGTTGCCTGAGCTTGCGCCGCCCGCTCGGGAGGCATGGCTGGCCTCGTCAGGCTGGTCGCCGGCAGCCTGAGCACAATTGACACGCCGCCCCCCGCCGGCTATGCTGGCCGCCATGCAAGCCGCGCTCGTCAAGCTCAATCGCATCCTCGATCTCGAACGCCGCCAGGGTTACACCGACCGGGCGGTCATCGGCGGCCTGGGCGCCTTCCTGCCGAACTGGCTGGACGAGGCACGGGGCAGCCTGCCCCCCGGCCGGATCGACGCCATCGCGGCGAAGCTCGACGGCTACGCGGCCGGCGGGCCGGACGAGCGGCGGGCGCGGATCGCGGCGGTGGCGGCGATGGTCGAGGCGATCCACGATGGCGAACAGCAGGCTATGGGGAACCCGACGGTCGCGGCGACCACGGGGAAGCAGAATGCCACGACAACGGTCGAATCCACCGGCACGGTCGCCGCGCAGCCCGCCACGGTCGCCGCGCAGCCCGCCACGGTCGCCGTGACGATCCGCAACGAGGACGACCCCGCGCTCGACCAGCCCGTGACGCAGCTCCGCGGCATCGGCGCCAAGGCGGCGGAGAACCTGCGCGAGCTGGGCATCCGGACGGTGCGGGACCTCGTGCTGCACGCGCCGGCGCGCTACAAGGACTGGAGCCAGCTCCAGCGCATCAACCAGCTCCGGCCGGGCGAGGAGACGACGATCATCGGCACGGTGTGGGATGTGCGGACCAAGCGGCTGCCCAACGGGCGCCACATGCTGACGGTGATCCTCAGCGACACGACGGCGACGATCGGCTGCAGCTTCTTCAACCAGCCATTCCTGGAGCGGGAGTTCCAGCAGGGCAACCAGATCGTCGTCAGCGGCAAGGTCGAGGTCTGGGCCGGGCGCCTGACCTTCCGCGCGCCGGAGTGGGAGCATCTGGACCGCGACCTGGTCCACACCGGCCGCCTGGTGCCGATCTACCCGCTGACCGCGGGCGTCACCCAGCGCTGGCTGCGCAAGCAGGTCCGCCAGGCGGCCGAGACCTGGGCCGAGCGCTTCGGTGATCCGCTGCCGGCGGCGCTCCGCGACCAGGCCGAGCTGCCCGCCCTGCCGACCGCGATCCGCGCGCTCCACATCCCCGCCTCCCAGGCCGAAGCGGACGCGGCGCGGCGGCGCCTGGCCTTCGACGAGCTGCTCGTGCTTCAGCTCTACCTGCGCCAGCGCCGGGCGCGGGCGAGCGAGCGGCAGGGGATCAGCCTGGCCGAGGGGCTGGGGATGCTGGGGAGACTCGCCGGCTCGCTGCCCTTCAAGCTCACCGGCGCCCAGGAGCGGGTGATCGGCGAGATCGCGGCGGACCTCGCCCGGCCGGTGCCGAT
>CAZCJG010000132.1:0-11682 GCA_964498575.1 uncultured Anaerolineales bacterium
CTTCGTCGAGCCGGGCGACCTGATGGCGCTCAACGAGGCGCTGTTCATCGCCCTGGTGCGCGAGGTCGCCCCGCACCTGCGCATCCGCGAGGTCCCCTTCCCCCACTTGCGCTACGCCGATGCGATGGAACGCTTCGGCTGCGACAAGCCCGACCTGCGCTTCGGGCTCGAACTGGTCGACATCGGCCCGGCCGTCGCGGCCAGCGGCTTCCGGGTCTTCGCCGACACCATCGCGCGCGGCGGGCGGGTCAAGGCGATCGCCGCACCGCAGGTCTTCACCCGGAGGGAGATCGACGCGCTGGAAGCCGTGGCGAGGAGCCATGGCGCGGCGGGCCTGGCCTGGCTGGCCTTCGAGCCGGGCGGCGAGCTGCGCGGCTCGGTGGCGCGGCTGCTGGCGGAGTCCGAGGTCGCCGCGATCCGCGATCTGACCGCCGCGACCGAGGGAACGACCGTGTTCATCGTCGCCGGCGAGGGTCCGGTGGTCGCGCGCAGCCTGGATCGCTTGCGGGCCGAGCTGGGGCGCCGCCTCGACCTGATCCCGGAGAGCGAGCTGGCCTTCATGTGGCTGGTCGACCCGCCGCTCTTCGAGTGGAACGCGGGCGAGGCGCGCTGGGACTCCGTGCACCACCCCTTCACCGCCCCGCATCCCGACGACCTGGCACAGATGGAGCGCGACCCCGGCGCGGTGCGCGCCCTGGCCTACGACGTGGTCTGCAACGGCTACGAGCTGGGCGGCGGCTCGATCCGCATCCACACGCGCGACGTGCAAAACCGGGTGTTCCGCCTGCTCGGCCTGACCGACGCGCAGACGCAAAGCCAGTTCGGGCATCTGCTCAACGCCTTCGAATACGGCGCGCCGCCGCACGGCGGCATCGCCTGGGGCATCGACCGGACCGTCGCGATCCTCGCCGGCGAGTCCAACATCCGGGAGGTGATCGCCTTCCCCAAGTCGCTTTCGGCCGTAGACCTGATGACCGGCGCGCCCTCGCCGGTCCCCCCCGAGGACCTGGCGGTGCTCGGCCTTTCGCTCGCGGCGTCCTCCCCACCGGACGCGGCCCAGGACGGGCTCGAACCTGAGCATAGCAAACAGGATTCGCCCGGCGTTACCTGATCCAGCTCGGTGTGAGGAAGGAGTTTTTCGTGATGCAGCGTTTGGGTTGGTTGGTCTTGTGTTTGAGCCTTGTGACAAGCTTCGCCGGTACCCGCCCCGCCGCGCCCGCCTGGGCCCAGGCCGACGCGGCGGCGAGCGGGTCGATCGCGGGCTTCGTGTTCTTGGATTCCGATGGCGACGGCGTGCTGGGCCCCAGCGAGCCCGGCCTGACCGTGGTGCCGGTACAGCTCAAGGGTCCGGTCGACCGCACGGTGCTGTCGTCGATGAACGGCGCCTACAGCTTCACCGACCTGCCGCCCGGCAGCTACGACATCTCGGTCGAGCCGGGCCCCGAATGGTCGGCGCAGAGCCAGGGCATGTACGCCGGCCTGGTGGTCAACGGCGATGCGCTGGAAAACGTCAACTTCGCCTTGGAGGCCGCCCGGCCCCCCGCGGACGTCGCCCCGGCGCCCGAGGCCACCGGCCCGTCCGCCGCCGCGCCCGGCGACGAGGTGGACGCGCTGGCTGCCGGAATCCAAATGCTCGGCGCGCTCGGCCTCGCGGACGGCAGCGCGGTCGACCCCGCTACCCTCGACGCGCTACGTCGATCCCTGGACGAAGCCCAGGCCGAGGGCGGCACGCTCACCCTTGGCGACCTGCTCGCGCGCGGGCTGGCGGCGGTTTCGACCGCGCCGGTGGGGATGGAAGACGGCTTGGACTCCGGCGCCCCGCTTGCTCCCGCGGACGATTCGGAGCCGGCGGCCGGCGGCTTGACCTCGTCGGCCTTCGGCACGTCGTCCTACGAAACCGCACCCGAAGCCGAGGGGCCAGCGGGCGGGGAAGTGTCATCGGATGGCGCGGCGGCTGGGCAAGAGGAATGGGATGTCCCCTCTGATGCCATCCAGCCCGAGCTGGCCCGGCGACATTCCCTTCCCGGCGGCACAGCGCGGACAGGCGCGTCCGCGCGACCGCATCTGCCGCATTCCGGCCTGGGCGCGCCGAGCGGCCTGGGGTTCGGGCTGGCGCTGGGGCTGATCTTGGGCGTGGTCGCGGTGGCGGGAGCGGTGCTGGAGCGGACCTAGATGGAAGGAACGACAGGTCGACTCCCTCTGCCAATCCTGTTGATCGTTGATCCCGATGAACAGGCACGGCAGGTCACAGAGTCGGCCTTCGTCCGCCGCTTTGGCGTCGACTATCGAGTATTAACCTTCGGCTCCGGAGTCGAAGGAATTGAAGCCCTCCGCGTCCTTTCTAGTCAGAGTGAAGATGTCGCACTTGTGGCAGCCGAACTTGACCTTCCTGATATGCCAGGGTTGCTCTTCCTCGACAAGGCGCAAGCGGTTTTCAAGGATGCCGTCAAGGCGCTCCTGGTGCCGATGGATGAGCGCGGCACAAGAATACCATTCAGCGCCTTGGGGGTTATCAGGCAGGCGACCGCGTTGGGGCGAATCGACTTCTACGTCGTGAAAGGCTGGACCAATCCGGAGGAAGGCCTGTATCCGCAGGTGCAGGATGCCTTGACCCGCTGGTCGAGGTCGCACCGTCCGCACCATGAAGTCATGCGAGTCGTTGGCACAAGACAGTCGCGCGCCAGCCACCTGCTGCGGGACAGCCTCACAAGAAACACAGTCCCATTCGGTTTCTACGCCGTCGAATCTGAGGAGGGGCAGCGACTAAGCGGGGAGCATTCCCTCGACCAGAGCCGGCTTCCGGCTGTCATCCTCCACAACGATAGCATCCTCTACCAACCGACTCTAGAGGACGTGGCACATGCCCTGGGCATGCGTACTCGGCCTCTTCCAACGGTGTATGACCTCGCGATTGTCGGCGCGGGACCAGCAGGATTGGCGGCTTCGGTGTACTCAGCGTCTGAAGGTCTTCGCACTCTGGTTGTGGAGTCCCAGTCCATAGGCGGGCAGGCGGGCACCAGTTCAATGATTCGCAACTACCTCGGCTTCCCCCGAGGAGTCAGCGGAAGTGAGCTGACCTTCAGAGCCTGGGAGCAAACCCTTCTCTTTGGCACCGAATTCCTATTCATGCAGAACGTCTCGGGTATCGAGCATGAGGAGAGGAACCTGTCGCTGCTACTCAGTCAGAACGACAAGGTCCGGTCGAAGGCCGTCCTGATCGCCTCAGGCGTGTCATATCGGCGGCTGAACGTTCATTCACTGGAACGCCTCATTGGAGTCAGCGTGTTCTACGGAGCCGCAGGCGCTGAAGCTCCCGCCATGATGGACCAGGACGTCTACGTCATTGGGGGCGCGAACTCGGCAGGACAGGCGGCGCTCCATCTCGCGAATTTTGCGCGGCGCGTCACCCTCGTCGTTCGTGGCGAATCCCTTGAGGCAGGGATGTCAGACTACCTTGTCAGGCAGATCGAGGCCGCCCCCAATATTGCTGTCAGACTCCGCTGTGAGGTCGTTGACGGTTCGGGTGAAGCCTTCCTCGAGACGTTAGTCCTCCAGGAGCGCGGCTCTGACGGGCGCGAGGAAGTCCAGGCTGCTGCTCTCTTCGTCATGATCGGCGCAGAACCCAAGACCGATTGGCTTCAGGGTGTTATCGAAATGGACGGTCGTGGTTATATCCTCACCGACCGCGATGTTCCCGGCGACAAGTGGTCACTATCACGCCCCCCGCTGCCGTTCGAGACGAGCATGCCCGGTGTCTTCGCTGTCGGTGACGTGCGGCATGGCTCAGTGAAGCGTGTAGCAGGTGCGGCTGGGGAGGGTGCTGTGGCCGTCGGCTCGGTGCATCAGTTTTTGAGCTCCTCGGCCTAAACAAAGCAGGAAACGCTAGCTCGGGCTGTTCTGCCTCGAGCCGATTTGCGATCAGGCCGCCCACACCTATAATAGCGCCTGATTCGCAATTGCGAATGATTCGCGACTGCTGGAGCGTGGCGCCGGCGGCATACAGCGCGGCGAGATGGAGGAAGGCATGCAGAATGCGCTGGCGGATGGCCTGCGACAGGCGGGACTGAAGGTGACGACCCCGCGCCTGGCCGTCATGCGTGTCCTCACCGACAGCCGTGCGCACCTGACGCCGGCGGAGATCCTCGACCGCGGCCGTGCCCTCGCGCCGACGCTCAACCAGGCCACGGTCTACCGCGCGCTCGAAGCGCTGACGGCGCTGGGCATGGTGCGCCCGCTCTACCTGGGCGACGGCGTTCGCCGCTTCACCGTGGTCGAGCAGGGCCACCATCACATGGTCTGCTCGGCCTGCCACACCATCGTCGAGTTCGACGAATGCGAGCTCGATCGCATCTGGCCGGAGCTCGCCGCGCGCTCGGGCTTCCGGATGGACGGGCACCTGCTGGAGATCTACGGGAGGTGCAGGAACTGCCAAGAGGAGGATGGGTGAGGAATCGCAAGGACGGGGACAAGGGCGAGCGCACGTCGATGTCGCGATGGCTGGGGCCGCTGATGGCGCTGGCGCTTTGCCCGGTGCTGGCCAATGCCTGCCAGGCGCCGGACGCCTCGGTGCCGGTGGAGAATGGCGCGACGGCAATCGGCGTTGCAGAGACGGAGGTGGAGCCGTCCGGAGGGGCCGCCGAGAAGGACGCCAACCAGTCCACCCCCGCCATGCCCAAGGCCGACTCGGTCGCTCCGCTGCCCATCGTGGCGACCTTCAGCATCCTTGGCGACATCGTCCACCACGTCGGCGGCGACCACGTGGCCGTGACGACGCTGGTCGGGCCGGGCGGCGACACGCACACCTTCGAGCCTTCGCCGGCGGACGGCGTGGCGCTGGCCGATGCGGCGATCGTGTTCGAGAACGGGCTGGGCCTGGAACCCTGGCTGAACGACCTCTACAACGCCTCGGGATCGAAGTCCCGCCTGGTCGTCGTCACCGACGGCCTGACGCTGCTGCCGACGCCGGTGGAAGATGCCCACGCGGGCGCGGGGCACATGGCGTCCGAAGACCACTCAGGTTCCGCATCCGGACCCGATGCCGCATCCGGTGCTCAAGCCGATGCCGAGCATGCAGGCGCGGTGCACCAGCACGGGAACGAGTTCGATCCGCACGTCTGGCACGACGTCGCCAACGTCAAGGCCATGGCCGAGGGGGTCCGCGATGCGCTGGCCGAGTCCGATCCCGCCCATGCCGCGGCCTACCGCGACAACGCTGCGCGGTATCTGCGAGCGCTCGACGATCTCGATGCCTATGTGATCAAACAGGTCGCCGCGATCCCGCCCGAGCGCCGCAAGCTGGTCACCGCGCACGACACCTTCCGCTACCTCGCCGCCCGCTACGGCTTCGAGATCGTCGGCACGGCGCTGGCCTCGGCGTCGACCGAGGCGGGGGACCCGTCGGCGGCGCACATCGCCTTCCTCGCCGACCAGATCCGCGCCGCCGGCGTGCCGGTGATCTTCGCCGAAAACGTCCAGAACCCGCGCCTGATGGAGCAGATCGCGCGCGAAGCCGGCGTCACCCTCGGTCCGCCGCTCTACACCGACGCGCTGGGCGAGCCAGGGACGGCCGGGGGCAGCTTCATCGGGATGATGCGCGCCAACGCCGACGCGCTGGCGCAGGCGCTCGGAACATCCTGACCCCGGCCAGAAACGATGTCGACCCCGCCCCGCTTCCCCTACCACCGCCGGCGCTGGCTGCCGCCGCTGCCGGGTGCACCGGCGGTCGAAGTGCGTGACCTGTCGGCCGGCTACGCACAGGCGCACGGCCTGGCGCTGGAGCACGTCAGCCTCACGGTCCCGGCCGGCGCGCGCTTCGCCCTGGTCGGGCACAACGGGGCGGGCAAGTCGACCCTGCTCAAGGTGATCGCCGGCCTGCTCCCGCCGCAATCCGGCAGCGTCGCGCTGTTCGGCCATCCCGTCGCCGACAGCCGGCAGGCGGTCGCCTTCCTGCCGCAGCGCGCCGACATCGACTGGCGCTTCCCGATCACTGTCCGCCGGCTGGTCACGACCGGCTGCTACGGGCGGCTGGGCTGGCTGCGCCGGCCGGACGGGATGGACCGGGCGCGGGTCGCGGCGGTGATCGAGCGGCTGGGGATCGCGGACCTCGCGGAGCGCCAGATCGGTCGGCTCTCCGGCGGCCAGCAGCAGCGCGCGCTGCTGGCCCGCGCGCTGGTTCAAGACGCCCGCCTGCTTCTGCTGGACGAACCCTTGAGCGCGGTCGACGCCGAGACGCGCGGGGTGATCGCGGAGGTCTTGGACGATCTCCACCGCATCGGCATCACGGTGATCACCGCCACGCACGATCTCGGCCGACTGGAGGCGGATTTCGACGGCGTGCTGTACCTGCACGAGGGGCGGGTGACACCCTTGTCGGAGGTGGAGGGGCATGGGCACGCGTCGCGAGGTCCCCACTGGCACGAAGCGGCTCCGCGGGGCACCGAAGGTCCCGGCCCCGCGCCGCGGGATGCCGGCGCGGTCGCTGTCGAGAGTCACGCGGACCTCAGGCTGGCCGGCCGATGACCTGGATCACCGATCCCCTGCGCTACAGCTTCATGGTCAACGGCCTCGCCGCGGCGGTGCTGGTCGGCGTGACCTGCGCCGTGCTCGGCGTCTACGTCGTGCTGCGGCGGATGGCGTTCATCGGCGACGCGATCGCGCATACCACGCTGCCCGGGCTGGTGGTGGCCTACCTGCGCGACGGGAGCCTCTTCATCGGCGCGCTGATCGCCGGGCTGGCGACGGCCGCCGGTATCGGCTGGCTGTCGCGGCGCGAGGGGCTGCGCGAGGATACCGCGATCGGCATCCTGTTCACCGCGATGTTCGCGCTGGGCATCCTGTTGATGAGCACCGCGCGCACCTTCCGCGACCTCTCGCACATGCTCTTCGGCGACATCCTTGGCATCACGCGGGCCGATCTCTGGCTGATGGCCGCGGTCGCCGCCGCGGTCCTCGGGACCCTGGCGCTGCTGCACAAGGAGCTCGAGCTCGCCTCGTTCGACCCCGGGCACGCCGCGGCGATCGGCCTGTCGACCGATCGCCTGCGCTACCTCTTGCTCGGCCTGCTGGCGCTGACGGTCGTCGTCGGCATCCAGGCCGTCGGGGTGGTGCTGACCAGCGCCCTCCTGGTCACCCCGGCCGCCGCCGCCGCGCTGCTGACCGACCGGCTGCCGCGGATGATGGCGATCGCGGCGTTGATCGCCGTCGCCTCGGGCGTGGTCGGCCTGTACGGGTCCTACTACTTCGCCGTCGCGTCCGGCGCGGCGATCGTGCTGGTCGCGACGGGATGTTTCATGCTGGCCTTCGCCGTGTCGCGGCACAGTTGAGGCGCCGAGTCCGGCCGACGGAGCCTCTCACGATAGCCAGACGGAGACGTTCCCGCCCGGACATGGGAACCTTGCCCAGCCCTCGGCATTCGCGGTGACGGTTTGGGGCATGTGCCAGGTCGCGTCTCGGAACGTTGCGCCGGGCCGGAAGGTGTTCATCCACTTGTCGCCGGCCGAGCCGTTGGTCATCACGACGGCCATGATCCCCGGGTGCTCCCGGTCACCCGTGCGCAGCCACCCGATCGTGTTGGGATGGTCCAGGTAATCGTGCTGGTCGCCATGGCCGTGGCTGCGCCTGGCCGACATGAATCGGTCGATCAGGAAGCTGTGATCGTACAACCGCACGGGTGGTCCACCGGCGTCACTAGGGTAGCTGGCACCGTAGTAGTCTGGATAGAAGACGCAGGGATAGCCGTCCCGCCGAAGCAGAATCGCGGCATAGGCGTGCGGCTTGAACCAGGGCTCCACCGGCGAGAACAGTTGCTGGAACGGTTGCGTGTCGTGATTCTCGACGAAGGTGACCGCCAGCGCCGGCTGCTCCTTCACGAGGGTTCCATCGAAGAGGGTGCGCATATCGTAGGCATTCCCCGACCTGCTCGCCTGGTGAAAACGATAGTGCAGGGGAACGTCGAACAGCGACATGACGCCTTGGCTTCGGGCAATGTAGTCATGCAGATCTTCGACGCTTCCCGACCAGTACTCGCCGACAGCGAACAGGTCGCGCCGCGCGTGCGCACCGACGTCCCGCAGCCACTCCGGGAACCAGCTCGAACGGATGTGTTTGCACGCATCGATCCGAAACCCATCGACACCTGTGGCATCGAAGAACCATCGCCCCCAGTACGTGAGCTCGCCCTTCACGAACGGGTCGCCCATGTCGAGGTCGTTGGCCGACAAAAAGTCGAAGTTCTTGTGTTCGGGGCTGACTTCCGTCTCGAATCCCTTGGCCTTCAGGCGGTACAGCTTGTCGCCGCTATCCGTCGTGGCGTTGTAGCTCAGCGCGTCGAAACACCACCAGTACCACTGAAAGCTGGAATGCGTGCCGCCCCGCCCAGGGAAAGTGAAGCGAGTCCAGGCGCGAAAGGGATACCAGTCGCTGATCGGCTGGTTTCGATCCTCCCAGGCGACCTCCTGTCCCCAAACTTCCTCCGTCTGATCACCGCTGTTCTTGTGATTAAAGACCACGTCCGCATACACGCTGATGCCGGCATTCTGGGCGGCCCGGATCGCGGCGACCAGCTCGGCGCGCGTCCCGTACTTGGTGCGTGTCGTGCCTTGCTGCGGGAACTCTCCCAGGTCGAACAGATCGTAGCAACCGTAGCCCACATCGTCGATCCCGGCGCCACCCTTTGCGGCGGGCGGGAGCCACAGGCCGGTAAACCCGGCGGCGGCCAGAGTGCCCGCCTTCGCCGCCAGCTCGTTCCAGAGCGTTCCGGTGTTCGGCGTATACCCATGAAAGAACTGAAGCATGACTCCGTTGGAGAACGACATGGCAGGCTTCCTCCTGGCACGATATGCGGCGGTGGCTTACAGGTGGCCCATGTAGCCGACCACGCTATAGCGGGAGACGACCTCGACATAGCCATCGATCAGGCTCAGGCATTCGTCCAGCTCACGGTAGGCGTAAGGCCCCTCGGTTCGGAGCGACGCATCCTGGAGACCGGACGGCAGCAGCACCAACCGGCGCAACGCCGCGAAGTCGAAGGTGTCGGCCAGCGGCTTGCAGTCGCCTCGGGACATTTTTCGTCCCGTGCCGTGGCTGAGCGAGTTTAGAATCTCGTCCACCTTCTCGGTGGCCCGAACCAACACAACATCACCGCTCATGTGGGATGGAATCACCGACAGCTCGCCGGGCCGCAGATGAACGGTACCCTTGCGGATGATCGCCCCACCCTCCGGCAGCGGCTCGTAGGTGTTGTGCGGGAGGTCCAGCACCAACTCCATCGAGCCGAACACCGCCTCGATTTCGTGATGGATGGCGGCTCGATTAGCTGCCGCCCAGGCGACCACCCGATCGAACTCCTTGTCGAACACGGCCGGTCGATTGACGAGATCGTCGACATGCCCGGATTCGTTGCACGATCCGGTGTGTATCAGGAAGGTGAGGGCTTCCCCTTCGTACGGGGCCAGCGCATCGAGAAAGTGATTCCCGCCCCCCAAGTCTCCAAGCCCGCCCTTGTTCGCGCGCAGGCGATCCGCCAGCGCGTCCCAGCGCCCCAGGTCGAGCTCGGTGGCGGCAATCGTCGAACGCAAGAGGCGCATCCCGCAGCCACAGTCCGAAACGGCGAAGCGACGCCAGTCCGCCTGGCGGGTGTAGGCGGTCGTCCCGGTGGGAAGTGGGGATTTTCCGGGGCATGCATCGGGCAAGAAGACCACAGCCTCGGCGTCCAACTCATGGGGAAGCCAGGAATGCAGCTTCCCGAGCGGTTCAGACGACAGGTTGATAATATTCATGCCTCTGCTCGTCAGCGGGGAACATTATTGGGGATACCCCTTCTCACGCTGAGCTTGGGATCATTATGCGCCTCGATCTTGGAGCAAGTAGAACACATCGGTGCGTATCTTCGATGGATCGGTGTTCCAACGCTCGTCCCAGTGCCCGTAAACCTCCCAAGAAACGCCCGCCAGAGTGTGCCCATGCTCTGCGCACCACTGGCGAATTGCGGTGTGGGCCTCGGAAAGGTGTGCATAGGGGCCAAAATGGATGGCGGTCGCTACACGCCCCGATGGCAATTGTGAGCACCGAATCCGGTCGTTGCTGGCGAACGGCGCGGCGATCTCGACCCCGACCTCCACCTCGTGTGCCTCCAAATACAGAGCCACATGGCGTCCCGGCGGTGGCAGGCCAGGGGAGCGGATGAATGACCAAACCTCGCCGCAGGCAGCGGGAACGAACTGCGGTAGCTCGCTCGGCAGCACGCGGCTTCGGATCACAGCGGTGTGAACCAGCTTGGAGTTCGATAGGGTGATGGTGTAGGACATTTGAATTCGGAAGATTCGTGATGGCTTTGGTGCGGTTGTAGAGTGGCCCGCGCATGACGCTTGGCCTCTTCGAGTTCATTCTTCTTGCTTCGGCGGATGCCATCCGACCTCAATCCATCGCCGCCGTGCTCGCACAAGGGACCCGGGAATGATGTGGTCGACGGTGAACTGGGCTCCGGAGACAGCCTCCTGTGTCAAGCAATAGGCGCATCGGAACAGCGATCGAGCGGCGACGCCCTGTCTCAAGCGCGCTGAAAGCGCCATCGACGTCAAGACGCCGGTGACTGGATCATCGAGATGTCCTGCCCCCGCGACTTCAACAACGCGGCAGCCTCAGCTCGCGGGCGCAGGCGTTGATATACGCCTTGTGACAAACGCACCGATACGGTCTCCAAGGTCATCATCACACCTCGATCTCTCTACGAGCGAGCAGGTCTTCAACCGAGGTCATGAGGAATCACCTCGGCCATGCCAATGATATCCCGTGCCACAGCGATCGCCAAGCCCGTCGCGGGGCTGGCCATTCGATCTCACTCTGCCTTTGGCGAGCGGCGACTCGCCCTCCCCCCTGGCTAAACCCCGCCGCCTGTGCTACCATCTGCGGGCTTCCATCTCCGCGGCGACCGCTGCTCGCGGGCTTGCCGCCCCTGATGCCAAGGAGGTCGTATGCCGCTTTCCCCATCTCCGGCTCCCTCCCGCGCCGATCGGCGCGACCTGCTCCGGCAGGCCGGTCTGGCCTCGCTCGGCGTTGCGGCGGAACCGCTGGCCGCCATCGCGGGGCCGCTGGCCGCCGACCGCCCCGGTCCCGCCGCCCGCCATCCCCTGCCCCAGGCGCGCGCCTGGCGCGAACGCGTCCTCACCGGCGCCGACGAGCCGGCGCTCCCGCCGATCGAGATCATCGCGCTCAACCGCCTGGGCTTCGGCCCGCGGCCCGGCGACATCGACGCCTTCCGGGCGCTCGGTCCGACGCCGGCCGCGCGGCTGGACGCTTATGTCGAGCAGCAGCTCGCCCCAGCCGCCATCGCCGACGCCGATCTCGACCGCCGCATCGCCGCCGGGGGCTTCGCGACGCTCGGGAAATCGCTCGAAGCGCTGTGGAAGGACCACTTCCTGTACCAGGGCGACGACTACACCATCCACATCCAGCCGGCCTGGGAAACGCTGCGGGCGACCTTCCTGCGCGCGGTCTACAGCCGGCGGCAACTGTTCGAGTTGATGGCGCGGTTCTGGCACGACCACTTCAACGTGTATGCCTATGACTACTGGACCAGCCCGGTCTACGTCCACTTCGACCGCGACGTGATCCGCGCGCATGCCCTGGGCAACTTCCGCACGCTGCTCGAGGCGGTGGCGACCAGCCCGGCGATGCTCTACTACC
>CAZCJG010000133.1:0-11654 GCA_964498575.1 uncultured Anaerolineales bacterium
GCGTGCACTTCGGGCACCTGACGCGCCGCTGGAACCCCAAGATGCGCCCGTACATCTTCACCGAGCGCAACGGCGTCCACATCATCGATCTCGCCCAGACCGCGCGCGCGCTCACCCGCGCTTGCGACGCGGTGCGCACCACGGTCGCGCGGGGGGGCACGGTGCTCTACGTCGGGACCAAGAAGCAGGGCGCCGACAACCTCAAGCTAAGCGCCGAGCGGGTCGGCATGCCCTTCGTCACGCATCGCTGGCTGGGGGGGATGCTGACCAACTGGACCACCATGCGCCAGCGCGTCAGCTACTTGATCGACCTCGAGAGTCGACGCGACCGCGGCGAGTTCGCCGGGCTGACCAAGCGCGAGGGGCTGTTGCTGGACCGGGAGATCGAGAAGCTCAACCAACGGCTGGGTGGGATCAAGAGCCTGTCCGGCCTGCCGGACATGTTGTTCGTCATCGACACGCTGCGCGAGGACATCGCGGTCAAGGAAGCCGCGTCGCTCCGCATCCCGGTGGTGGCGATCGTCGACACCAACTGCGACCCGGACCCGATCCAATTCGTGATCCCATCCAACGACGACGCGATTCGCGCGCTCAAGCTGATCATCGACAAGATCACCGCCGCCGTGGAGGAGGGGCTGGCGCTGCGCGACAGCACGTTGGCCGGCGAGATGATGGAAGGCGACGGCGCGCCGGTCGACACCAGCCAGCGCGTGTTCGAGCCGGACGACGACGACTACTGAGGCGGAGGTCCGCGCGGCAGCCTTGCCGTCCGCTACCCGGCCACCGGCTCGTCGCCGCACACCGCTGCAGCGACCTCGACCGTCCGCCGAGTCCCGGGCATCGAACCATGGCCACCTGGCCGCGCAGCCGAGTGGGGAGCAGCCCTGGACGCGCTGCATCGACGCGGGCCACCGCGACAACTTTAATCATCGAACCTTGAGGGGCTGGAAATTGGTATGACAACGACGACTGAACAAATCCGCGAGCTGCGTGAGCGTACCGGCGCGGGCGTGCTGGACTGCAAGAAGGCGCTGGAGGAAACCGGCGGCAACGTCGACGCGGCGATTCAGGCGCTGCGCGAGAAGGGTCTGGCCAAGGCGGCCAAGAAGGCGACGCGCGAGGCCAGCGAGGGCCGGGTGGTCGCCTACGTGCATGGCGATCCGGGCCGGATCGGCGTCCTGCTCGAGATCAACTGCGAGACCGACTTCGTGGCGCGCACGCCGGGCTTCCGCGACCTGGCGCACAACCTGGCGATGCAGATCGCCGCGGCGGGTGCGGAATGGGTCAACGAGGCCGACGTGCCCGAGGCGGCGCGGGCGCACGAGCGGGCGACCTTCCAGGCCCAGCTCGTCGACGACACGCGGCCGGCCGCGGTGATCGAGAAGATCATCGACGGCAAGCTGAACAAGTGGCTCGACGAAGTGGTGCTGCTGCGCCAGCCCTACATCAAGGACAACGCGCTCGCGGTCGGCACCCTGGTCAGCCACGCCATCGCCGAGATGGGCGAGAACATCGTCGTGCGGCGCTTCGCGCGCTTCGCCCTCGGCGAGCAGGTGTAACCTGGACCCGTCAGACCGTTCGACCGCGGCCGGCCTGCGCTACCGGCGCGTGCTGCTCAAGCTCTCGGGCGAGGCGCTGGCCGGCCCGGACGGCTTCGGCCTCGATCCAGAGTCCGCCAGGCGCATCGCCGTCCGCATCCGCGAGGTGCGGGCGGTCGGCAGCGAGGTGGCGGTGGTGATCGGCGCCGGCAACCTGTGGCGCGGCGCCGGCGCCGGCACGATGGACCGCGCGACGGCGGACCACATGGGCATGCTCGCGACCGTGATGAACGCGCTGGCGCTGCAGGATGCGCTGGAGAACCAGTCGGTGCCGGTTCGGGTCCACACCGCGATCGACATGGCCGCGGTGGCCGAGCCTTACATCCGTCGGCGGGCGATGCACCAGCTCGCCAAGGGCTACGTGGTGGTGCTGGCCGCCGGCACCGGCAACCCGTTCTTTACCACCGACACCGCCGCGGCGCTCCGGGCGATGGAGCTCGGCGCCGAGGTGTTGATCAAGGCGACCAAGGTCGACGGCGTATACAGCGCCGATCCGCACCGCGATGCCGGCGCGCGGCGCTTCGATCACATCTCCTATTCCCAGGCGCTCGGCCTCGGCTTGCGGGTGATGGACCTGACCGCGCTGACCTTGTGTCAGGAGAACCAGCTCCCGATCGTCGTGCTGGACTTCTGGGCGCCGGGCAGCATCGTCGCCGCTCTCCACGGCCAGCCGGTCGGCACGACCATCGACCACATCGACGCCGAGCTATCCGCGGCCCTGATCGAGGAGCCAAGCCCGTCATGACGGCAGAACCACACGCAGATCCCAACGAAGAAGCCGAGCTCTACATCGACGACGCCGAGCACCGCATGCACAGCGCTGTCGATTCGCTGGACCGCGACCTGGCCGGCTACCGCACCGGCCGCGCCTCGACCGCGCTGGTCGACCGGATCATGGTCGACTACTACGACACGCCGACGCCGCTGAACCAGATGGCGACGATTGCCGCGCCCGAGCCCCGGCTGTTGACGATCCGGCCCTGGGACCAGTCGCGCGGCGTGATCGGCAAGATCGAGAAGGCGATCCTGGCGAGCAACCTCGGCCTGACGCCGTCCAACGACGGTTCGATGATCCGCTTGCCGATCCCCGCTCTGACCGCCGAGCGGCGCGAGGAGCTGATCCGGCTGGTCCACCGGCGCGCCGAGGAGGGGCGGGTGGCGATTCGCAACGTCCGCCGCGACACTTTGCACGAGATCGACAAGCTCAAGCTGCCGGAGGACGACCTCTTCGCGGCCAGAGAGCGCATCCAGAAGCTGACCGACAAGCACATCAAGCTGGTCGACGAGCACGGCGAACGCAAGAGCGCGGAGATCCGCGAGGTCTGATCGGACCGCATCCGCATGGCCGATCCCCGCCCCACCTCCACCCCGCCCGCCCCGGTCCACCTGCCGCGCCATCTCGCGGTGATCATGGATGGCAACGGCCGCTGGGCCAAGGCGCGCGGCCTGCCGCGCCTGGCCGGCCACCGCGCCGGCACACAGGCGCTACGGCGCCTGATCGAGTTGTGCACCGAGTACGGCATCCCCTACCTGACGATCTACGCCTTCTCGACCGAGAACTGGAAACGCCCCGCCCACGAGGTGCGCGGCCTGATGTTCCTGTTGGAGGACGTGATCCAGCGCCAGCTCGACGAGCTGGACGCCAACGGCGTGCGCATCCGCCACATCGGCTGGCTGGACAACGTGCCGCCCCACCTGCAACGCGCGATCCATGCCGCGGTCGAGCGCACGTCCGGCAACACGCGGCTGACGCTGTGCGTGGCCTTCAACTACGGCGCGCGGGCGGAGATCGTACGCGCGGTGCGGCGCATCGTGCAGGCCGGCATACCGCCGGCGGAGGTCGACGAGCCTTGCGTCGAGCGCTTCCTCGAAACCGCCGGCTTGCCCGATCCCGACCTGGTCATCCGCACCTCGGGCGAGATGCGCCTGTCGAACTTCCTGCTCTGGCAGGCCGCCTACGCCGAGTTCTACTGCACCGACACGCTCTGGCCGGACTTCGACCGGGCGGTGCTCCTGGACGCGCTCGCCAGCTTCGCCCGGCGCGAGCGGCGCTTCGGCGTCCTCTCCCCGGCCGAGCCGCCCGCCGCCGAGGCCGGCGCCCCGAGCTCCGGCGGCTCCGCGTCGGGCCCCGCCTTCGGCTAGCCCGGGCCGAGCGAAGCGGGAGTCAAGATCGTGCGCACCCGAGTCCAGAGCGCCATCGTCTTCGCCGCCGTCGTCCTGGCGGCGCTCGCGATCGGCGGCCCGGTTTGGGGCGGCCTGGTCGCGCTCGCCGCCGCGCTGGGGGCCCACGAGGTCTGCGCGCTGGCCCGCGCCGCCGGGCACCGGCCGTCGCGGGTCGGCCTGGCCGTAGCGGCGCTGGTCGCGCTCTCCGGGCTGTGGCCGGACCTGCCGCTTGCCCGCCCGCTCGTCGCTGCCGGCGTGGTGGCGGCCTTCCTCGCCGTGATCGCGCGCCCGGCGGCGGAGCGGTCGGTGGAGGACTGGGTCTGGACCCTGGCGAGCTGGCTGTATCCGGCCGGCCTGTTGGTCTACCTGGTGCTGTTGCGCGAGCTGCCGGAGGGGCGCGGCCTGGCCTGGACCGCGCTGCTTCTGGCCCTCATCTGGGCCAACGACTCGGCCGCCTACCTGGGCGGGCGCGCCTTCGGGCGCCATCCCTTCTTCCCCTCGCTCAGCCCGAAGAAGACGCTCGAAGGCGCGCTGGCCGGCCTCGCCTCGGGCATGGTCGTCGGGCTGATCACGCCGGCGATCGCCGCCGCGGTCGGCGGGGTGCTCGCGCCGCTGGCCGCGCTGTCGCCCGCGCTGCTGGCCCTGGTCGGCCTCGCGGTCGGCGTCGCCGGGCCGGCGGGCGATCTCTCGGAGTCCTTCCTCAAGCGCCAGGTCGGGGTCAAGGACTCGGGCGACCTGATCCCGGGCCACGGCGGCATCCTGGATCGGATCGACAGCGTGATCTTCGCCGCGCCGGTGGTGTATTACGCGGCGTTGTGGTTGGGGTAGAATTTTGGTCAGTGTTTGGCCGATCCGCGCGATCATCTATCGATCGGCAGGACGCTTGCGAAACTGAAAACTGACTCAATCCCATGCACCAGCTCGTCCTCGAGGGCCTGCGCCGGCTCAACATCATTCTCTCCAGCGCGACGGTGCTGGTCGCCTTCAGCCTGCTCGCCTACCTCTTCGTCTACAACTTCCGCAACCCGGTCGCGCGCGCCTTCGTGCTGGTGCTCGCGCTGGTCACGATCGTCTTCATCGGCGACGTCTTCCTGATCACCGCGCTGCTCCCGGCGAGCCATGTGGCCGCCGGCTTCTGGCTGCGCTTCCGCTGGTTGGGGATCGCCTTCATGGCGCCGGCCTATCTGCATTTCGGCCACACCCTGCTGGCGACCACCGGCGCGCACTCGGCCCGGCGCCGGCTGGGGGTCGGCCTGGCCTTCCTGGCCGGCCTGCTGGTCCTGATCCTGGTCTTCGCGTCGGGCCTGATCGTCGGCCCGATCGAGGGCGCGCCGGGCACGGTGCGCTTCAGCCCGGGCCCGCTCTTCGCGGCCTTCGCGCTGGGCTATTGGGCGCTGGTCGGGCTGGGGGCGTGGTGCGTGTGGCGGGCGCGGGCGCGAGCGCTGACGCGGCGCTCGCGACGGCGGATGAGCTACCTCGTGGTCAGCGTGCTGGCGCCGGTGTCGACCTTCCCCTGGCTGGTCGCCGGTGGCGAGGCGCTGGCGGGGCGGCCCTTGGGCTTCCGCCTGATCGCCGCGGCCGACAACATCGCCATCGCGGCGATGCTGGTGGTCATGGCCTACAGCGTGGCCTACCACGGCGCGCTGACCCCGGAACGGGCGGTCAAGCGCGAGCTGATCAAGTACCTGATCCAGGCGCCCGGCCTGGGCATCTTCGTCATCGCCATCGGGGTGCTGGTGCCCGAGCGCCTGCAGTCCAGCCTCGGCCTGCCGCACGACGTCGTCCTGCTCCTGGCGATGGTTTTCGGCATCGTCGTCTACCAGTTCCTGGTGCGCGCCTCCAAGCCGGTGGTCGACTACCTGGTCTACGGCTGGTCCGGCCAGGACGCGATGTGGCTGCGGCGGCTGGACGAGCAGCTCCTGACCAGCGAGGACCTCGAGCAGCTCCTGGAAAACATCCTCGCCGCGCTGTGCGACCGGCTGCGGGTGACGACCGGCTGCGTGGTGGTCTTCCAATCCGGCCGCCCGCAGGTCGACGTCTACACCGGCGATCGCGCGCGGACGCTGGCGCTGCTCGGCGCGCTGGACCTGGGGGCGATCGGCGAGCTCTCGGCGGAGGTCCCGAAGACGCGGGAGCGGATCGATGACAGGGTCCCGGCGTCGCACGAGGGTATCGATGTCAGAGTCCCGGCGGCGCGGGACGAGGTTGACGACCATGGTGGTGCGGGCGTGTTCAGTGTGGTGGATGGGTTTTGGGTTTACCCCTTGCGCCTGGCCTCGGCCGGGGCGACCTTGGGCTTCCTGGCGATCGAGGCGCCGGCGCGCGCCCTGACGCCGGGCGAGGCGACCGCCTTCCGCGCGTTGATCGGCAGCGCCGAGCAAGCGCTGGAGGACCGGGTGATCCAGCAGCGCGTGATCGGCGCGCTGCGCGCGCTCGAGCCGCAGCTCGAAGACATCCAGCGGCTGCGCGGCGCGCTGGAGGGTGGCGGGCGCGACATGCTCGGCGTGGGCGAGGAGGGCGAGGCGAGTGGGGCGGCGGGCGCGAGCCCGATCCACTCGCCGGACTTCCCGCACTGGGTGCGCGACGCCCTATCCCATTACTGGGGTGGCCCGAAGCTTTCCGAGAGCCCGCTGCTCGGCCTCAACATCGTGCGCGCGGCGCTGGAAGCCAACGACCACAACCCTGCTCGCGCCATGCGCGCGGTGCTGGACCAGGCGCTCGAACGCTTGCGGCCCGAGGGCGAGCGCAGCATGACGGCGAGCCAATGGATGGTCTACAACATCCTGGAGCTCAAGTTCGTCCGCGGCCTGAAGGTGCGCGACATCGCCGGGCGGCTGGCACTGTCCGAGTCCGACCTCTACCGCAAGCAGCGCGTCGCCATCGAAGCCCTGGCGCGCCAGCTCTCGGCGATGGAAGCGGCGCCGGGGCCGGGCGGGGACGGGCCCACGGGCGCCGGTCCCGCGGTCACCGCGGGGCGGGAGGGGGCCGCCGCTACGGGCAGCCCACCCGCCACTGCGGCGAGTTCCACAGCGGGTGGTAGTCGACGCTGACGCTCCTGAGAGTCAGGCATTCGCGCGGCGGGTTGGCCGGGCTGGGCGGTTTGCCGAGGTCCAGCGGGAAGCGCCAGCCGTAGTAGCGCTCGGGGTGGGCCAGCGCGTCGTCGATAACGCTTTGCGGCACGCGCTCCAGGACGATGCGGCAGACGCAGGACGCGCCGCCGGGTGTCTCGTCGCGCCGCACGCGCACCGTCGGCACCGGGAAGATCTGGTTGCCGGGGTTCTTGAAGCCGTCGACGAAGACGTGCTCGGCCTTGGCGTTGGTCGGCCAGGTGCCGGGCTGCTGGGGGCGGACCTGGTAGGTGATCTGGTAGCCCGGCTCCTTGACGTTGTCGACCCGCCAGGTCAGCGTCCGCCCGTCCGGGCTGATCGCCGGTTGATCCGGCCGGGCCGAGCCGAGCACGTAGACCATGTTGTCGGGCAGGACGTCGTTGATCGTCGACGTGGTGAACAGCACCGTGGCCTGGATGCGGCCGGCGATCTGCAGGTAGATCGACTCGAGGTCGGCCGTCGTCGGGCTGTAGTAGTAGTGCGAGCTGTCGCTGGCGATCTTGCGCAGGACGTCGTGCTGGGCGTCGCTGCCCAGGCCGATGGTGAAGGCCTCGATGCCGGCGGCGCGCACGTTGGCGATGATCGCGTCGATGTCCGTGAGCGGGGGGTTCTGGACCTGGTGCCGGCCGTCGGTCAGGAAGATGATCACCTTGCCCACGCCCGGCCGCGCGTTGGCGCCGATCAGCGCCCGGCGCGACGACTCGAGGCCGTCGACGATGTTCGTGCCGCGCTCGAGCTGCAAGCCGCGGATCGTCGCGATCAGCGCGGCGCGATCGTCGGTCAGGTCCAGGAGCTTGTCGCCGACGCTGGAGACCGAGACGACGCCGATGCGCACCAGGGTCGGGTCCATGCGGTTGACGAAGCTGACCGCCGCGTCCTGGGCCGCCTGCAGCTTGTTCTCGCGGCCCATGGACGAGGAGTGGTCGATCGCCAGGATCACATCCGCCGGCTGTTCCTTGATCGGGCAGCTACCGCCGACCTTCAAGGTGACCGTGACCGCCTGGCCGAGCTTGACCTCGGGCGGCGCGGCCGTCTTGTCGACCGTGCCGTTGCACACGGCCGGCGGCTGCAGCACGGCGCGGGCGGCGGTGCCGCGGCCGGGCGCGGCCAGTCCCCCGCTGCCCGAGCGGGCGATGGCCGTGGACTGGGCGGCCAGGCCGAGGATCACGGTGAGTGCGCCCAGCGAGATCAGGGCGCGCAGCGAGCGGTGCATGGTCTACCTCCGAAAGGTGTGGGTCGAGGTGTGGGTCGAGCTGGATCGTGGTCGTTTCGCGGGACGGGGGTGGCTGAAACTGGCGCATCGTTGATGAGTATAACCCCGTTGGCGGCCGGGGTGGTAGGCGGCTGATGATCGCGTGGATAAAGACGCCTGTGGCCCGTCGTTCGGTTCGGGCGATCATCCGCGCGTGCCCTCGGCGACCCAGCGCACGGTGAGCCGGCGCCGGTACACCTGCTCGAACAGCGCCGCGCTGGCCTGGGCATCCCAGCGCTCGAGCGGGCAGTCCTGTGTCGCGTAGACATTCAGCGCGATGTCCTTGTTCCCGGCCACGACCAGCTCGGCCCGTGTGACCAGGCCGGCGTGGCTGCGATCCAGGTTCTCGGCCAGGCGCAGCAGGGGGCTCAGCAGCCGGACGACGCGCCGCGCGTGCTTGTCCAGCGCCACCACGTCGGCTTGCGCGCCGCGGTCGGGCAGGCCCTTGCGATGGAAGCGGGCGAGCAGGGCGATGATCGCGATCTCGGTCTGGTCGAAGCCCAGCAGGTCCGCGTTGCGGATGAAGTAATAGGTATGGGCGTGGTGGTTGTTGTAGGCCAGGAAGGCGCCGATGTCGTGGAGCAGCGCGGCATGGCCCAGCAGCTCGCGCTCGCCGGGACCGAAGCGGTGCAGCCCGACCTGGCGGGCGCTGTCGGCGAGGTCCAGCGCCAGCCGCCGCACCGCCACGGCGTGCGCTTCGTCGAAGCGGCAGGCGCGGCCGAGCTGCAGCACGCTGCGCTCGCGTACCGTCAGGTCGTCCAGGCGATCGGGCTGGGTGCGCCGCAAGTGGTCCTCGACCAGCCCTTCGCGCAGGCCGCGGTCGCTGACCTGGAGCTCTTGAAGTCCCAGCAGCGCCATCAGCGTCTCGAGGATCGCCGCCCCGGCCACGATGATGTCGGCCCGCGCCGGGTTGATGCCCGGCACTTTTCGGCGCTCGTCCAGCGGCAGCGCGCACAAGCTGCGGACCACCGCCTGGAGCTGGTCGAAGCGCAGCCGGTCGTCCCTCTGGCGCGCGCGCTTGTGGAACTGCCGCGCCGCGATGTCGGCCAGGTTCTCGATCGTGCCCGAGCTGCCGATGGCCAGGTCGGCCGGGCCGAGCTCGGCGAGGTTCTGGACCGCGCGGACGGCGGCGTTGCGGACGTAGTTGGAGATGACCGCGTAGCGGTCGGCCGCCACCGGCCCGGCTTCGCCCGGGAGGAAGAAGAGCGAGGTCAGGCGGATCGCGCCGAGCTTGAGCGAGTCCAGGAGCAGGTGCTGGCGCTGATCCCCCAGCGCGAGCTCGGTGCTGCCGCCGCCGATGTCGATGACCAGCGCCCGCCGATCGCCCAGGTGCAGGCCGCTGGACACGCCGAGGTAGATCAGGCGCGCCTCCTCCAAGCCGGCGATGGTGTGGACGTGGATACCGGCCTCGTGGTCCACGAGGCGTACGAACTCGCGCTGGTTCTGCGCCTCGCGCGTGGCGGCGGTGGCGATGGCGACGATCTCGCCAGCGCCGTGGGCGCGCGCCATGTCGGCGAAGGTGCGACAGACCAGCGCCGCGCGCTGCATCGCCTCGGGCTGCAGGCGGCCCTGGGCGAACTCCCCTTCGCCCAGGCGGACGACCTCCTTCTGCTGGCTCAGCACCGTGTAGCCATGATCCGGCGTGATCCGCACCAAGAGCAGTCGGATCGAGTTGGTGCCGATGTCGATGAACGCGGCGACCGAGTCGGCCGGGCCGGCCGGGCGGACGGGAGGCGGTGCCTGCGTGGGAACAGGCGACCGTGCGCGGCCGAGGAAAGCGGGTCTGAGCTCAGCCAAGCGCTGGCGTCCGGGTGGGCGTTCGGGGAATCGTCATGGGACATACTTAGTATAAAATGGTGATCCGGTCAAATGGTCCCTGTGGTGAGGAGGCGCCCCATTCACGTCGATACCCGCGAACCCCAGTCCGACATCCGCCCCGCGGCCGCGCGCTCGCGGTTGTCGGCGTTGGCGCGCCTGGTCTCCCAAATCGCCAGCCCGCCCTGCCTCGGCATCGTGGCGGTGCTGCTGGTCGCCGCGCACAGCGCCGGCAGCCCGGACCTGTGGTGGTGGACGGTGGTCTACCTCGCCCTGGTCCTCGGCCCACCGCTCGCCTATCTCGCCGCGCTCTACGCGCGCGGCCATGTCAGCGACCTGGACCTCAGCACGCGCGAGGAGCGCCTGCGCCCCTACCTGGTGGCCGTTGCCGCGCTGGCCCTCGCCGCCGCCCTGCTCTACACCGGCGGGGCGCCACCCCTGCTGACCACGCTGGCGGCCGCGCTCGCGCTCGAGTTCGCCCTGCTCTTCGCGATTACCCTGGCCTGGAAGATCAGCGCCCACGCCGCCGCCGCCGCCACGCTCGCCGCCCTCGCCGTGGCCCTGGCCAGCCCGCTCGCGCCGCTTTGGATCCTGCTGGTGCCGCTGGTATGCTGGGCCCGCGTCCACCTCGGGCGCCATACGATCACGCAAACCATCGCCGGCGCGCTGCTCGGCGCGGCGGTGATCGCCGGGGTTCTGACGTGGTCGATCGCTTCGTAGGGGGGGCCTTTCATCCCGATCCGCCATACCACCAGAGCGGCTCGTCCGCCGGAACGCCGTCGTCGACCAGCCAGGCCATCGGGACGACAAGCTCCTCGAGGCTGCAACCGCCGTGGTAGCCCACCTGCGGCATGCCGCGGTACACCGACATGCGCCAGGCGAACGCATAGCGGCCGGCGGCGCCGCCCAGATCCGCAAGATCGATCTCGATGAAGCCGCCCGGCGGCGTCTCGCCGGGTGACGGCTCCACGAAGCGGGATGGGGGACCGGCGCCGACACGCTGCTCAGTGCGGTTGCCTCGCCCTCGCCCGGCTACCGATTACGACCCATCCATGAATGCATACCGATAGTCCCGCGCCGGGTCGAAGGTCTCCTTGATCGAACGGGCCGAGACCCAGCGGACGAGGTTGAGGTAGCTGCCGGCCTTGTCGTTGGTGCCGGACGCGCGCGCCCCGCCGAACGGTTGCTGGCTGACGACGGCGCCGGTCGGCTTGTCGTTGATGTAGAAGTTGCCCGCGGCGTCCTCCAGCGCCAGGGCCGCTTCGTGGATCGCGGCGCGGTCCTGGGCGAAGATCGCGCCGGTCAGCGCGAAGGGTGAGGTCTCGTCGACCAGCTTCAAGGTCTCCGCGTAGCGCAGGGCGGGGTAGACGTAGAGCGTCATGACCGGGCCGAAGATCTCCTCGCACATCGTGCGGTACTTCGGGTCCTGCACCTGGATCACGGTCGGCTGGATGAAGAAGCCCTCGTCGTCCGAGTAGCCGCCACCGGCGATGATCTCCACCCCACCCGCGCTCTTCGCGCCGTCGATGTAGCCGGTGATGTCGCGGTAGGCGCCGGCGTCGATCACCGCGTTCATGAAGTTGCCGAAGTCCTCCGCCGTCCCCATGCGGAGGGTCGCGAGCGTGTCCAGCAGCAGCGGGCGGACCTCCGGCCACAGGTTGTCGGGGATGTAGGCGCGCGAGGCGGCGGAGCACTTTTGGCCCTGGTACTCGAAGGCGC
>CAZCJG010000134.1:0-11579 GCA_964498575.1 uncultured Anaerolineales bacterium
CGCCCGCGCAGGTGGTCGGGCGTCAGCAGTTGGCGCAACGAGGCGCGGATCACCGTCGAGACCGTGTCGGCGGCGCCGGTCAGCGCGAAGCAGGCGAAGGCGATCCCGAAGCTCGTCGCCAGGCCGAACAGCGCGGTCGCCAGGCCGTAGATCGCCACGCTGACCAGTAGCACCTGCCCCTGCCGCCCGATCTCGCGTCGCAGCGACATCACGGCACCGGCGATCACCGAGCCGATCGGTTGGGCCGCCGCGAGCAGGCCGTAGCCCTGCACCCCGACGCCGAGGATGTCGCCGGCGACGATCGGCAGCATCGTGCGCGCCGACGAGAAGACCGTCGCGACGAAGTCCAAGAGCATCGTGCTCCAGATCAAGCGGGTGCGGTGCACGAAGCGCAGGCCCTCGACCAGCGGCTGCCAGCCGATGCCGCTCGCCGCGCCCGTCCCCGGCCGGCCGCGGTAGCGCATCAGGGCCAGGGCCAGGATCACCGCCAGGAAGGACAGCGCGTTGAGCGCGTAGACCAGGCCGATCCCGAAGTCCGGCGCTCGCCCGCTGGCCGACAGCGCCCCGCCGCTACCGAAGGCGCCGACCAGCAGGCCGGCCAGCGCCGGCCCGGTGATGGTGGCGAGCTGCCAGTTCAGGGTGTTCAAGCTGACCGCGTTGGTCAAGTGTGCGCGCGGCACGAGGTTGGGGATCAGCGACTGCTGGGCGGGCTGGTTGAAGGCGGCGGCCGCCGCCGTCGCCGCGCTGAGCAGGTAGATGGCGCCGACGCTCGCCCGCCCGCTCCAGGTCAGCGCCGCCAGCCCGGCTGCCGCCAGCGCCAGCGCGCTCTGGGTGGCCAGCATCACCTTGCGCCGGTCCTTGCTGTCGGCGACCATGCCGCCGACCAGGGCGAAGAGGATGATCGGGATCACGTTGGCCAGCCCCAGCCCGCCCAGCCCCAGCGCCTCGGCGCTCAGCGGGACCTGGCGGCCGAGCACGTCGATCGTCAGCTCCTGGCCGCGCAAGAGATCGTAGACCTGCCAGTTGATCGCCGTGAGCTGCATCTGCGAGCCCATGATCGACACGAGCTGCCCGAGCCACAGCAGCCGGAAGTCATGATGCCGCAGCGCGATCAGGCGGGGAGCTGGGGCGGCGGGCGGGTGGGGATGGTCAGGGGGGTGGGGTGAGGGCACGGGGGAGGAATTCTAGCATGGGCGATGGCGGCGCGCGCTTGCCATTCGAGTGGAACTGGGTAGACTCTCGTCCAGCACCCGAAGCCTTGGCCACCCGAGAGGATCGACCCATGCCCATCAATGCGGCCCACCTCCATATAGCGATCAACCATTTCCCGGTGTTTTGCGTGCTGATCGGCCTGTTGGTGTTGCTGATCGGCCAGCTCCGGCGCAGTCGGGAGATCACCATGGTCGCGCTGGTCTTGTTCGTGCTCGCCGCCGTGATCTGCATTCCCACCTATACCAGCGGCCGCGGCAGCTCGCGCGTCATCCGCGGCGTGGAGGGCGTCGTCCGGGAGGTCACGCGCAGCCACTCCGCCGCCGCCTGGCCGACGCTGATCGCCACGCTGATCCTCGGCGCGGTCTCCGCCTGGGGGCTCGTCCAGTGGCGCAGGGCGGGCGACATCTCGCGCGGGGTCCGCGGGGCGGTGTGGGTCCTGGCCATCGCCAGCACAGCGCTCCTGATATGGACCACCCACCTCGGCGGTCAGGTCCGCCACACCGAGACGCGCCCCGACTACGTCATCCCAACGGCCGAGCCCACCTCGCCCTCCGGCCCCGGCGGCGGCAGTCCGGGCGGGCCCTGAGCGCGGGCGTGGGCAGCTTCGCGTATCGGCTCGTCATCGTCGAAGCGCACGGGCCGCCGGCGACGCAGGGGCCGGTGGGCGCGCTGGTGCGGGCGCTGCGGGCGTTCTTGCCGGTGGCGTGGGGGCGCTGACGCGCCTCAGGTGCGGGCCGGTCGGGGGGCGATCGCGCGATCGCCCGCCGCGGCCGGGTGGTTGGCGTTCGGCGCCCGGGTGATCAGAGGAGGCTGGTCAGCCAGGGCGCAAGGAGCGCGGTCAGGATGGCCGAGAGGCCCATCGCCAGGCTTGCGGCCGCGCCGGTCGCCTCGCTTTCCAGCGCCGCCTGGGCCGTGCCTTGGCCATGCGAGATCGTTCCGAGCGCGACGCCCCGCGCGAGCGGGCTCGCGACACCCATGCGATCGAGCAGGACCGGTCCCAGCACGGTGCCGCAGATACCCGTGGCGATGACGAAGGCGGCCACCAGGGCCGGATCGGCGCCGACCACGGGCGCGATACCGATCGCGATGGCGACGGTCGCCGACTTGATGGCCAGCGCCGCGGCGACCGCGTGCCCGAGCTGGAAGGCGCGCGCGAGCACGAGCGCCGACAGCATCGTCACCAGGGTGCCGCCGGCGATGCCCAGCAGCACCGGCAGCGCCTGCGCCCGGATCAGCCGGCGCTGGCGGTAGAGCGGCAGGGCCAGGGCCACCGTCGCCGGCCCGAGAAAGAGGCTGAAGAGGTCGCGGGTGGGGCCGTAGCGTTGGAAGTCGACGCCGGTGAGGGCGAAGACCGCCACGATCAGCGCGGTGCTGAAGAAGACCGGCGTCGTCAGCGGTCCCGGCCAGCGCCGCCGCGCCCGCAGGCTGGCCGCGTAGGCCGCGACGGTGAGCGCGGAGAAGGCCAGGATCTCGGCCAGGCCGCCGAGGGGCGCGGGCATCAGGCTTCGCGGGCCGGCGGCGCGCCGGCGGCGACCCGCCCGGCGACGGCAATCCCGAACACCGTGCAGGCGACGACGATGAAGCCGAAGGCGAGCCCCTGTTGCCACAGCAGTTGCCGGTAGGCCATGATTCCCACCGCCACCGGGATGAAAAAGAAGGCCAGATGCTTCAGGAAGAGATCGCAGGCCTCGGCCAGCCACTCCTCGCGCAGCACGCCCAGGGCGAGCAGGCCGAAGACGACCGCGATGCCGACCACGGCGGCCGGGACCGGCAGCCGCCAGGCGTCGACCAGCGCCTCCCCCAGCCGGTAGAAGAGCCAAAGGATGCCCGTCTGCACGACGAGGCGGGCGCCGCGGGCCAGGCCGGGGGGGACCATCGACTCAGGCTCCCGTCGCCGGCGGCGTGGGACCGCCGCCCGCGTCGAACTGCTCCTCCTCGGTCGAGCCGTGCGTCGCGAGGGTGCCGGACTCGGCACCCTCGATCAGCGCGCCGATCGCGTCGAAGTAGCCGGTGCCGACCTCGTGCTGGTGGCGGACGGCGGTGTAGCCGTCGGCCTGCGAGGCGAGCTCGCGCTCCTGGAACGCGACATAGGCGCGCATCCCCGTCTGCCGGTAGTCGCGGGCGAGCTCGAACATCGAATGGTTCAAGGTGTGGAAGCCGGCCAGGGTGACGAACTGGAAGCGGTAGCCCATCGCGCCGAGCTCGCGTTGGAAGCGCGCGATCTCGCCTTCGCCCAGGTACTGCGTCCAGTGGAAGGACGGCGAGCAGTTGTAGGCGAGCATCTTGCCCGGATGCGCCGCGAGCACCGCCTCGGCGAAGCGCCGGGCCTGGGCGAGATCGGGCGTGTGCGTCTCGCACCACACCAGGTCGGCGTGGGGGGCGTAGGCGATCGCGCGGGCGATCGCGGCCTCCAGCCCGCCGCGCATGCGGAAATGGCCCTCGACCGTCCGCTCGCCGGTCAGGAAGGGCCGGTCGCGTTCGTCGATGTCGCTGGTCACGAGCTGCGCGCCGTCGGCGTCGGTGCGCGCGATGAGCAGCGTCGGAACGTCGCAGAGGTCGGCGGCCAGCCGGGCGGCCTGGAGCTTGCGGATGGCCTCGGCCGTCGGCACGAGCACCCGGCCGCCCATGTGGCCGCACTTCTTGGCCGACCCGAGCTGGTCCTCGAAGTGCACGCCGGCGGCGCCCGCCTCGATCATCGCCTTCATCAGCTCGAAGCAGTTCAGCACGCCGCCGAAACCGGCCTCCGCGTCGGCCACCAGCGGCGGGTACCAGTCGGTGTCGTCGCGTCCCTCCGCGCGGTCGATCTCGTCGCGGCGGCGCAGCGTGTTGTTGATGCGGCGGACCAGCACCGGGACCGAGTGCGAGGGATACAAGCTCTCGTCGGGATACATCTGGCCGATCTCGTTCGCGTCGGCCGCGACCTGCCAGCCGCTGACGTAGATGGCTCGCAGCCCCGCCTTCGCCATCTGCATCGCCTGGTTGCCGGTGACCGCGCCGAGGGCGTGGATGTAGTCGTTCTCGTGCAGCTGCCGCCACAACTTCTCGGCCCCATGCCGGGCCAGGCTGTGCTCGATGTGCAGGGACCCTCTCAGCCGCGCGACATCCGCCGGCGTGTAGGAGCGGACGACGCCGCGCCAGCGGGGCGAGTTGGACCAGTCCGCCGCGCCGCCGGGCAAGTCGGAGCGACCGTTGTTCATAGGGATAACTCCAGGGTGAAGAGATGCGGGCAGGGTCCGGGACACACCGACCGAGACCAGTCTACATCACCGCTCGCGGCGCTGTCAACCGCCCCGGCGGCCGTTCCGGCGCCGACCGCTGGACCGAAGCGTGCCATCCTGAAATCCGACGCGCCCGCCCGTATCTTCAACTGCCCAGGTGCCGTTAAATTAGTATGTGATCCAGGCGCGGCGGCCGCTGCTTTGTCGCGCCGTCGTCCCGACGCTTGCCCAAGAAGGAATCTCATGTCGATCGCCCCCCTGCCGCACGATTCATCACTCTCGGACTTGCCCGCCTCACCGGCACTCGACCCCTCTGTGCCCTCCCTCGGCCCGGACGCGCTTGCAATCGAGCGCGGCGAGGCGTGGCGGGCAAGCTTGATCTGGCGCCGGCTCGACACCCTGCAAGCGCGCCTGGCCGAGCTGCACGGCTGGCTGGCCAGCTTGCCGCGGCGGGCACGGCGCCGATGGGCGCGGTCGTGGGCGCGGCGCGCGGACCGGGCGGTGCCGGCCGCGACCGCGGGCCCGGCACCGGACGCGGCGCTGGCGGCCCGGCGGCGGCTGGCGCGGCGGATGAGCCTGGCCGGATTGGCGTTGGCGGTGGGGCCGCTGGGGCTGCTGTCACCTCTGTGGCGCGCGGCGCTTAGCGACAGCGGAGTGCGGGCGGCTGAGCGATTGGAGCCCGGCCAGAGGTCCGGGGCGTGGCACGGCGGGCGACTGCCCGTGCTGAAGCTGGACGCGGCCCTGCCGAGCACGATCGAGCTCTCGGCGCTGAACGGCACCAACGGCTTCCGGGCCAACGGCGTGTCGACGAGCGACCGGTCCGGCTTCGCGGTGTCGAACGCGGGGGATGTGAACAACGACGGCTTCGACGACATCCTGATCGGGGCCTGGCGCGCCGACCCGAACGGGACCTACTCCGGCCAGAGCTACGTCGTGTTCGGGGGGCCGGGCGTGCCGTCGACCGTCCAGCTTTCGGCGCTGAACGGCAGCAATGGTTTCACCCTCAACGGCGTCACGGCCAGCAACCGATCGGGCTTCGCGGTGTCGGGCGCAGGGGACGTCAACAACGACGGCTTCGACGATATCCTGATCGGGGCGTACTTCGCCACCGGGAACGGCGTCTACTCCGGCCAGAGCTACGTGGTGTACGGAGGCTCGTCGATGCCCGCGACGATCGAGCTCTCGGCGCTCAACGGCACCAACGGCTTCCGCCTGAACGGTGTCACGGTCGCCGACTTCTCGGGCTTCGCCGTGTCGGACGCGGGGGACGTGAACAACGACGGCTTCGACGACATCCTGATCGGGGCGCGCCGCGCCGACCCCCACGGCTACGACTCCGGGCAGAGCTACGTCGTGTACGGCCGCACCGGCATTCCGGCCACGGTCCAGCTCTCGGCGCTCAACGGCACCAACGGCTTCCGGATCAACGGCATCTCGTCGGCCGACTTCTCGGGCCGCGCGGTGTCGGGAGCGGGGGACGTGAACAACGACGGCTTCGACGACGTTCTCATCGGCGCGTATCTGTCGAATCCGAACGGAACCGACTCTGGCCAGAGCTATGTGGTCTACGGGGGTTCGGCGGTGCCGTCGACGGTCGAGCTCTCGGCGCTCAATGGTACCAACGGCTTCCGCCTCAACGGCAGCACAGCGAGCGACAACGCGGGCCGCGCCGTGTCGGGCGCGGGGGATGTCAACAACGACGGCTTCGACGACATCCTGATCGGGGCGTATCAGGCGGATCCGAACGGGAGCGCCTCGGGCCAGAGCTATCTGGTGTACGGAGGCTCAGCGCTGGCGTCCACCATCGAGCTGTCGGCACTGAATGGTACGAACGGCTTCTGGATCAACGGCATCTCGTCGGCCGATGCCTCGGGCTACGCGGTGTCCGGGGCGGGCGACGTGAACAACGACGGCTTCGACGACATCCTGATCGGCGCGCGCGGCCCCGACCCGCACGGCGGCATGTCCGGCCAGAGCTACGTGGTCTACGGCGGATCAAGCCTGCCCGCGACGATCCAGCTCTCGGGCCTCAACGGTACCAACGGCTTGCGCGTCAACGGCATCTCGACGCAGGACTATTCGGGCAGCGCCGTGTCGGGGGCGGGCGATGTCAACATGGACGGCTTCGCCGACATCCTGATCGGCTCGCACCGCGCCGACCCCAACGGGACCGAGTCCGGCCAGAGCTATGTGGTGTACGGGAACGGAGACGTGCCGCCGACCGCCACGCCTACCAACACGCCCACGGACACGCCGACCAACACACCGACCAACACCCCAACCGACACGCCCACCAATACGCCGACCAACACCCCAACCGATACTGCTACGCCGACCGACACCAACACGCCCACCAACACACCGACCGATACTGCTACACCGACCGACACCAACACGCCCACTAACACACCGACGCCTACCGACACCAACACGCCCACCAACACACCGACGCCCACCAATACCCCCACCAGCACGCCATCCGCGCCCCAGGTCTCGATCACCGATCCCTTCGGCTGCACCGACAACGGTGACACGCTGAACGTGGAGGCGATCGTCAGCAACACCAGTGGTGGCCCGCTCGCCGGCGTCACGGTGCAGTCCACCCTCCCCGTCGGCCTCGCCGGCCTGGCGGGCACCTGCACCTTCACCGGCGGTTCGGGGACGACGAGCTGTGTGGTCGACGCCGGGAGCATGACCTGGACCGGCGACCTGCCGACCGGTGCCACCCTGACCATCCGATACCAGGTGCGCGTCGCCGCGGGTGTGCCGGTCGGCGTGCCGCTGTGCATCAACACGGTGTTCGACCTCGGCACCGGGCCGACCGTGCCCGCCATCGCCTGCGCCACCGTCGACTGCCCGGCGACGGCGGTGGACGTGGTCTCCTTCCGCGGCATCGGCCTGGCGGATCGGGCGATCCTGGTGTGGGAGACCGCGGCGGAGCAAGCCACGCTGGGCTTCAACGTCCATCGCGCCACCGGCCCGGACGGTCCCTGGGAGCAAGTCAACGACGCCCTGGTGCCGGCGACGGGCGGTACGTCCAGCGCGGCGACCTACGTCTTGCGCGACGCGCCGGGCGCGGGGACCTGGTACTATCGGCTGGAGGATGTCGGCGCGGACGGCAAGCGCGGCCTGCACGCGGCGCTAGCGGTGCGGGTCGGGCCGGAGGCGGAGGGGCACGAAGTGTTCCTGCCGAGCGCCGTCAAGCCGGCCCGCGCGGAACGCCCGACCGGAGGGTTGGGCGCGGGGCTGATCTCCGCTGTCGTGGGCGGCGCGGACGAGGGTTGGCTGGCGCGCTGGCAGCGGTGGCTCGCGCGATTCGATTGAGGGGGGCCACGGTCCGCCCCCATGCCCTCCCCTCCCGCCATCCTCTTCGTCGCCGGCCTGCCGGACGATCGCCGCGTCGTCGTCGAGGGCATGGGCCAGGCCGGGGTCGTTCACACGATTGCCGTGCCGGGCGTCGCCAACTTCCACGCGCTCCTGCCGCTGGCGGGCGCCGAGAAGCGGCTCGTCTTCCTGCAGCCCGACCGCGATCAGCACCTCCAGCTCCGGCCGCCGGACCTGGTCTTCAACTTGATCAGCGATCCCGACCTCTCGTCGCGCGTGCTCGCGCGGGCCGAGGACCTGGCCGGCCGGCTCGGGCGTCCGGTGCTAAACGCCCCCTCGGCCGTCCGGCGCCTCAGGCGCGACCAGGTCGCCGCACGGCTCGCCGGCATCCCCGGCCTCACCGTCCCGCGCGCGCTGCGCCTCGAACCGAGGTCGCGCTCGGAGGTCGAAGCGGCGATCGCGGCGCACGGCCTGGCCTTCCCCCTGCTCGTCCGCGCCGCCGGGGCGCATGACGGCCGGGACCTCGTCCGCTTGCGGGGACCGGGCGACCTGGACCGGCTGGACCGCTTCGCGTTGGACGGCCGGCCGCACTACCTGACCGAGTTCGCCGACTACCGCGACGCCGACGGCCTCTACCGCAAGTGCCGCATCGTCTGCGTCGGCGATATCCTGCTGCCGCGCCACCTGTTCATCTCCGACCACTGGAAGATCAACATCGAAGCCGGCTACTTCGCCGAGCACCCCGCCCTGCACGCCGAGGAGCGCGCCTTCCTGTCCGAGTTCGCGGACCGCCTCGGTCCCCCGCTCCGCCAGGCGTTCGGCGAGGTGCGCGCGCGGCTGGGCCTGGACGTGTTCGGCGTGGACGGCAGCCTCCGGCCCGACGGTTCGCTCGTGTTCTTCGAGGCCAGCCCGGCGATGGCGATTCTCGAGGCGCCGGCGGCCTTCCCCGAGGCGTTCCGCTACCGCGTGCCCTACGTCCAGCGCATCGCCGAGGCGATCGAGGCGCTGACGTGGGCCCGAATTCTCCCCATGACGGTGTCCTCCATTCCCGCAGCATCCGCCCCGGATCCCCGCTGAAACAACAGCAAGGGCAACCACCGTAGACCGCGGCGGCGAGGGTGGGTCGCTCAGCCCGTTTCCGGTGTGACGAATCTGCAACGGTCGATCGTTATCCTGACCGCTGTCGTCTCACCCTGTCGTCGTGACGGGCCGTCTCGCTCCGACCGCCACGCCGAAAGGGGAGGAATCGACCGTCCTTCGTCGAGTCGCGCATGCGTCTCGGCCACGCTTGCAGAGGAGCTGACGCCATGTCCCGTCCAACACATCCCCGCCGATCCGCCTGGCTGCGCTTTCGCAGCGGCACCCTCTGTTGGCCGGTGGCGTGGTGCGAGGCCGACCAGGACCACCTGGTGCGCACGGAGTGTCTGACTGTGACGGATGCCGCCGGCGCCGCGCGGCGGGGGGTGGCGCACCGGCGCCTGGCCCGAGGCGGGATGTCGCTCCTGCCGCTCGGCGCACTTGTCGCCGCGATGTGGATCAGCGAGCGGACCGGGCCGCCGGGGGCCCATGCGGCTCCGGCGCGGCACCGGGTCGAGATGGATCCGGCGGACCGCGCCGGCAAGTTGCGCCTGCCGGTGCTGCGGATGGACGCCGTGTTGCCGGGGACGATCGAGCTGTCGGCGCTGAACGGGGTGAACGGCTTCCGCCTCAACGGCATCGTGTCCCACGACTACACCGGCCGCGCCGTTTCGGAAGCGGGAGACGTCAACGGCGATGGGATCGACGACCTCTTGATCGGGGCCGACGGTTCCGACGTGCACGGCAACCGAACCGGTCAGTGCTATGTAGTGTACGGTGGATCGACGCTGCCGGGGACACTGGAGATGTCGGCGCTCGATGGCAGCAACGGCTTCTTCCTCAACGGCATCGGGACAACCGATTTCGCGTGCAACGGGGCGAGCGGCGCGGGCGACGTCAGTGGCGACGGCTTCGACGACCTCCTGATCGGGGGTGTCGGGAACGCGAATGGGCCTTATTCCGGGCGGAGCTACGTGGTCTACGGTGGTTCGTCCTTGCCGGCGACTGTCGAGCTGTCGACGCTGGACGGGACGAACGGCTTCCGGGTCAACGCCGTCTCGGCCTATGATATCGCGAGCCGCGTCAGCGGCGCGGGCGACGTCGACGGCGACGGTTTCGACGATATCCTGATCGGGGCCGCCAACGCGGATCCCCACGGCAGCGAGTCCGGACAGTGCTACCTGGTCTACGGGGGAGTGGCAACGCCCGGGACGGTCGAGCTCTCGGCGCTCAATGGCACGAACGGCTTCTTCCTCAACGGCATCACCACCAGCGACCACGCCGGCCGTGTGAGCGGCGCGGGGGATGTCAACGGCGACGGCCTGGACGACATCGTGATCGGGGCCAACGGCGCCGATCCGCGCGGCGGCGGCTCCGGGCAGAGCTATGTGGTGTATGGGGGGACGGCGCTGGCAGGGGCCATCGAGCTGTCGGCGCTGAACGGCGGGAACGGGTTTCGCCTCAATGGCATCGCCACGGGCGACCAGTCGGGCGACGCCGTGTCGGGCGCAGGCGACGTGAATGGCGACAGCTTCGACGACATCCTCATCGGGGCGTCCCAGGCGGACCCGAACGGCGGCAGCTCAGGGCAAAGCTACGTGGTCTATGGCGGCCCGGCGCTGCCGGGCACGGTCGAGCTCTCCGCGCTCAACGGGGCCGGCGGGTTCCGGGTCAACGGCATCGCCGCGAACCAGGGCGCGGGCCTGGCGGTGTCAGGGTCCGGCGACGTCAACACGGATACCTTCGACGACATCCTGATTGGGGCGCCCAACGCCAGCCCCAACGGGACCTTCTCCGGGCAAGGCTACATGGTCTACGGCGGCACGTCCCTGCCGGGCACCGTCGAGCTGTCGGCGCTGAACGGCGTCAACGGCTTGCGCATCAATGGCATCTCGTCGACCGATTTCGCGGGCCTGGCGCTCAGCGGGGCCGGCGACGTCGACGGGGACGGCTTCGGCGACATCGTCATCAGCTCGTACCGCGCCGATCCGAACGGCCCCCTGTCCGGCCAGAGCTACGTGGTGTACGGGGACGGCGCCTTGCCGCCGACACCGACACCCACGATCACGCCGACGCCCACCTTCACCCCTACCTTCACCCCCACGGCCACCCCGACCATTACACCCACGGCCACCCCAACACACACACCAACGCCCACCGGAACTCCAACCAGCACTCCGTCCTCGACCTCAACGCCCACGCAGACGTCCACCCTGACGCTCACCAACACGCCAGCTCCGACCGCCACCCCGACCATCACGCCGACCCCGACCCAACCGCGGGGCGACTGCAACGCGGACGACGTGGTCGACGCGGCGGATATCTCGGGCCTGGTGCTCGAGATCTTCGACGGCGACGGGATGGCGCCCGGCGCGGTGCCGGGCGGGACCTTCGCCGGTGATCCCATCGGCTGCAACGCAAACGCCGATCCGCTCGTGGACGCCGGCGACCTGTCCTGCACCGCGCGGCTGATCCTGGGGAGCGGTGGGGGCTGCGTGCCGTAGGATCGGGCCGGACGCCGGACCCTCGCCGCGCCTGCGGCAGGCGGCAAGGAAGCCTGACGGCTTTCGGGATTGCTTGCAGGGCGCACGCACTCTCGCCCGCGGGAGCCAGCCAGGCGGTTGGAAACCGCGGCTAGGGGCCTTCGGCCGAGCGTCGGCCTTCGCCGACGTGATACATCTGACGATCGCGGATTATGTTGTCGCCGAAGGGCGACATTCGGCGGCTCCGCCGCCCCTAGCCGCGGTT
>CAZCJG010000135.1:0-11403 GCA_964498575.1 uncultured Anaerolineales bacterium
GTATCCTGGCGGTCCAGCGCCGCCTAGCGCGGTGCCGCGTTGGGGATGAACGGCGCTTGCACAACCGGCGACTGCTCCCCCTCGGTTGCCTGCGTCGGTCCGGTCTCCGCTTGCCAATTCTGCTCGGCCCCGCCCGCCGGTGGCGTCGGCGCGCCTTCGGTCACGTAGGTCTGCTCGGGGCGGACCGCCGCCGCGCCCGCCTGGCTGCGGCCTTCAGCCTGGGGCAGGATGTCGCGGTCGTCCTCGACCAGCTCGTAGGCGTCGAGCAGGTCCTTCGGTAGCGCGTAGCACCAGCTCGCCACGTCGAGTGGCAGGGCGAGCAGCGGTGGCTCGATCGGCGTGCGCAGCGCCTCGACAAGCTTCTGGCTGAAGACGCCGCGGCCGCCGCGCTCGAAGCTCGACTGCTCGGCGGTTGAGCTGCAGATGAACTGGAGCTGGTTCAGGTGCAGCTTGATCATGCGGTCGCGCCGGTCGGCCTCGATCGCGGCCTGCTTGGACGCGGTGACCGCGCCGGCATGGCAGCAGTCCAGGATCACGGCGACCGGCTCGCGGTCCGTCCCGAGGTCGCGGATCAGCCGCGCGGCCGGGTAGGTGCCGCTGGCGGTGTAGAGCACCAGGCCGCCCGGATCCCGCCGCCCGTGCCCGGCGAAGAAGACGAGCAGCGTGTCGCCCTTGCGCGTCGTCGCCCGCAGGCCGCGCGCAATCGCCTCGCGCAAGGCCTTGGTGGTCGCGAGCCGGCCGAGCAGCAAGGTCAGGCCGAATAGCTCACCGCCGGCGATGGGTTGGCTCAGCAGCAGCTCCGCCACGCTGCGCGCGTCGGCCTCGGCGCCCTGCAGGGGGCGGACCTCGCGGCGGCGGTCGTTCTCGTAGTCGCTGGCGGCGATGATGGCGTAGAGTCGGGATGTGGACATCGACGTGCCTGTTCGGGGCGGCCGGGCGGAAGATCCGTTCCCCGCCTGTGGCTTCCCGTTCTCTTCTGTTCATGATAATATCCGATGGCCGCACGGTTGTCCAAGCGGGTCATGCGGTGGGCACGCTGGCAGGTGCGGCCGGTCGGCAGGCTCGACCGAAGGTTGGCGTGAGCTTCGGCGTGGCAAGAATCCGCGATGCTTCCAAGAAAGGATGAACCGATGAACGGCCACCATCACGACCATCATCATGACCCCGGCCCACCCGGCTCCCCGCCGGTGGAGGAGGACGCGCCCGCCTTCCACGGGATGCTGGTGTTCGGGGGCGACCCGGCCTACCTGTCGCACCTCCCCATGCCCATGGCGGAGCACGGCTACCAGGTGCTGCTCGAAGGCCGCTTCGAGGGGCCGGGGGCGACGTCCCCGCACGCCACCTACCTGGACGCGAAGGCGGCGAGCAGCGAGACCGTCTACACCTTCAAGCCGAGGGACTTCGTCATCACCCGGCTCGTCGATCCCGACCCGTCCCGCCGCGTGGCCACCCTCACCGGCGAGCTCGTGCGCGGCCATTTCGACGGCGAACGGTTCCACCCCGGCCACGCGCCGCACTCCTTGATCAGGAGCGTGGAGTTCCGCGTCGCGCTGGTCCTGCGCTTCAAGCGGCTCGGCGACGCGACGCCGCGCGGAAGCCTGAGCTACTACCTGGTCGGCCGGCCCGATCAGCTCTTCCTGGTCCACCGCATCGACGACCTGCCGAGCTTCGACCAGGTGCTGGCAGTGGCCAAGCTCGACCCCTTGCCCGAGCTCCCGTCCCAGGGGCAGCCGATCGTGGTGACGGTCCAGCGCGATGACGTGGCGGCGAAGCGACTCCTGTCCCGCGCCACCGTCCCGGTCCAGCTCGAGCTGCCGGGCGCGGCCGAGCCGCTGACCGCGAGCCTGACGACGGGCGCCGAGCAGTATTTCGAGGAGGGCGAGCTGACCACGGGAGACCTGGCCCAGACACCGCGCGAACGCAAGGCCGGCTTCTAGGCGAACGAGCAGCCTGGCGAATGGAATTCGCTGCTACCATTGCGAAGCCCGCCTGCGCGGGCTGGATGCTGAACTCTCACGTGAATAGCCGGCGAGGCCGGCTTTGTAATGGTAGGCGCGAATTCTATTCGCCGGCCCATGCTGAGCAGTTACCAAGCATAAAGATGAGGGATGCACCCCATGGCTTACGAGTTATCCGGCAAGATGCTCGAATACTGTTCCTGCGGTGCCTATTGCGGCTGCCGTGCCAGCGGCGAGCCGGATGGGTCCGATTGTGACGCGATCAACGTGTGGCAGGTCGACCAGGGCAAGGTCGGGGGGGTCGACGTCGGCGGCCTGTCGATGATCGTGCTGGGGCGCGTCCACGGCCACGTGCTGGCCGACAAGCGCAGCCTGCTGATCGTCGATCGCGCGGCCAGCGACCCGCAGGTGGCGGCCCTGCGCCGGCTATGGAGCGGCGAGCTCGGCGGCCCGGCGGCCGACTTCGCGCGCCTGGTCGGCCGGGTCGACGCGGTCGAGCAGGCGGCGATCCACATCGGCCCGACCCGCGTGGGCTGGTCCGTCGAGGTCGGGGACAGCATCTCGGTCCGGGTGGTCGATCCAAAGTTCGACCCGGCCGGGCCCGCCGCGGCGGATCGCTGCACGGACCTGCCGGGTACGGCCGCCCATCCCGTTCACGCGCGCCTCTTCCGCGTCCAGCGCAGGCGCCGCGGCTTCGACATCGACGTTGAGAACGCCGAGGTCAGCACCGGCCGCTTCCACTTCCGGGGGTGATGGGCCGCCGGCCGCTCCTGCCGCTGGCCCTGCTCGTCGCGCTCGCCTGGCTGGCGCTCGGTGCCTGGGGCCTATCGCCCTATGCCCGCTATCTGGACCACGCCGCGCTGTTCGAGGGCGGGGCCGGGGGCGGGTGGCTGGCCCTCGTCTTCGTCGCAGGGTGGGTGGCGATGTGCTGCGCGATGATGCTGCCGACGGTCTTCCCCCTGGCGCGGCAGTTCGGCGTGCTGGTGCAAGCGCAGCCGCATCGCGGGCTGCTGCTCGGCCTGCTCGCGGCCGGCTATCTCGCGGTCTGGAGCGGCTTCGGCTTCGTCGCGCTAGGCGCCGACGCCCTGGTCCACGCCGCGGTGCCGCGCCTGCCGGGGTTGGCGGCGCGGCCCTGGCTCGTCGCCGCGGCGGTCCTGGTCCTGGCCGGCGCCTACCAGCTCGCACCGCTCAAGGACGCCTGCCTGCGCCGCTGCCGCTCGCCGCGGAGCTTCCTGGTCGAGCATTGGAACGGGCGGAACGCGTTCGGCCAGGCATTCCGGCTGGGCGCCCACCACGGTGCGTTCTGCTTGGGCTGCTGCTGGGCGCTGATGCTCCTGATGTTCGCCGCGGGCCTCGGCAGCCTAGTCTGGATGTTGGCGCTGGCCACGTTGATGAGCATCGAGAAAGCCGCGCCCTGGGGCAGGACCGCCGTCCGCCCCACGGGCCTGGTCCTCATCGCCGCCGGACTCCTGACCGCGGCACTGGGGCTGGGCTGAGCGGCACGCAGGGAGTGTCGCCGGGACTCCGCCGCGCCCAGAACGCGGAGTCCGCCCACCGCCCGACCCGGCCGTAGATCGCCTGGCGCCCGGCGAGATGGGCCGCCAGCACCGCCAGAGCGTCGCGGGCGTAGGCGTCCAGCCGCTCCGGGCTGCCCGCCAGCGCGGCGGCGATCGCCGCCGCGGCCTGCGGACCGTCGGCCAGGGCCTTGGTCAAGCCCGCGGAGGACAGCGGATCGAAGCCGACCGCCGCGTCGCCGACGGCGAGCCAGCCGGGGCCCGCGGCCGCGGGCAAGCCCTGGGTCGGCACGGCGCGAACGACGACTCGCGCGGGTGCCGGCGCGCTGGTGCCACGCCGCCGGGTGTGCCGGCTTTGCGACCACCGCGCCCGCCACAATGCCTCCGGACCACCCGGCGCGGCGCGGACCAGGTCGGCATCGGTCATGAACGCGGCGAGCAGGCGCCTGTCGGGCAGGCGCGTCGAGTACCACCAGCCATCCTCGGCGGCCTCGACGAGCAGTGCGGAGTCCGATTGTCCGCCCGCCGCCGTCGCCAGATCATCCCCGTCGATCTCCGCCGGACCATCGTCCCCGGCGCGGTTCTCCAAAGTGCCGATCAAGCCGACGAGACGATCGAAGACCAGCGGCCGATGACCCAGGGCCCGCGCGACCACCGCGGCGCGCCCGCTGGCGTCGATGGCGAAGTCGACCGGCAAGCTCTGCCGCCCGCCCGGGTGGCGGACGGTAGCCCGCCAGCCGGCTCCCTCCGCCCGGAGGTCCAGCAGATGCGTGCCGGTGATCAGCCGCGCGCCGCGTGCGACCGCCGCGGCCGCCAGCGCGGTATCCAGCGCCGGGCGCGCCACGATCCGGCCCTCGCCGCCCGGCGTGAAGATCGCCGGCCGCCCGATCGGCGCGTCGTCCTCCCAGGCGGCCAGGACCTTGGGGCAAGCTACCCGCGGGACGCCGTCGAGCACGGCTTCGGCACCGAGTCGGCGGAGGGCGGGCAGGGCCGCGGGCGCGAGGTGTTCCCCGGCGCGGCGGCCGCCGAACACGGAGCGCTCGATCAGGGTCACGTCCAGGCCCAGGTCGCACAGCGCCAGCGCCGCGGCGCTGCCCGCCGGGCCGGCACCGACGACGAGCACGCGCGGCGGGTGATCCCGGACCTGTCGTGGCACGGGCGGCGCGACCTAGCTCACGCGGCGCTCGGTTTCGACGTAGCCTTCGCTCTCCGCCGCGCCGATCCGCACGACGAAGCCCAGCTTGCGCCAGCGCTTGACCATGTCCAGCATCGACCACCCGCCGGGCACCCAGTCCGCCTGCGGGCGAAGGGCGCCGCTGGAGCCGAGGCGAAACACCTCGTTCGGGCGATGCGAGGGCCACCACTGGACGCTGCAGGCAAGGAAGTCGGCCTGCCAGGGCAGGGCGTTGCCTTCGGTCAGGCGGCCCGGCTCGATATCCCGTCTTACCCGCAAAGGGCGGCTATAGATCGCCGGCAGGGCCATGATCGCCCAGCTCTCGATGCCCGGATAAAGCGGCGCGCCCGTGCCGGCGTCCAGCGCGGCGCGATCCAGGGCCCGCACCTGCTCCGCCGGGTCCAACGCCTCCAACCCGGCCGGCGGCTCCACCGGTGCGTCGGCCTCGAAGTCGCCGTCCCGCCAGCGCTCCATCAGCGCGTATTGCAGGCCGGTCAAGCTGGGCGGCGGCACGCGCCAGCGATGGGGATCGCCCGCGTCGGCCTCGATGCCGTTGAGCTGCGGCATCCGGTCGATGTCGGTGTCGAGATCGCCATCCGGCCGGCGCAGGCGGCCGAACACCCGGGCGCGGCCGGCCGCGAAATCGGATGACGGGTCGCCGAGGTCCTCCTGGCGGGCGAGGAACTCGCCCCCGCCCCCGCCATGCCCCGTCAGTGCCACCTCGCTGACCCACTGGAGCAGCACGGCGCGGCGGAGGATCGGCAGGATGTCGCGGTGGAAAGCCGGGCGCCAGACCTGGACGGCCAGCGGCGAAGCCATCCGGCGGGCGGCGTCCAGCACCAGGTCGTAGAGCGTGATGACGTTGTCGATCGCCGGCGCGTAGCGCGGCGGAGCGACGAGCACCCGCGCCGGCTCGTCGACCGGCACGGGACCGGTGCCGAAGTCCAGGGTCGCCGAGACGATCCCGTCCGAGCTGTCGTCGTACCAGCCGTCGTTGTTCGCGAAGTGGTCGATGCTCGGCGCCGGGTCGCCCGGGCAGGCGGAGACGCCCCGCCCGCCGAGCACGACGAGCCGCCCGTCGGGGTCGGTGTGGATCTCGCCGAGCACGACCGTCGCGGAATTCCAGTGGCCCTGGAGCACCTGGGTCTCGCCCGGCGCGAGGTGCTGCTCGCCGGAGTCGATGATCAAGGCCCGGCGCGCGAACGGCGCTGCCTGTGTGTCGCGGATGTCCGTGTTCCGCGGCGCGGCCGCGAGATAGGCGCCCACCGGCTGCTGGTCGGACCAGGCGGCGGTCTTCCAGTAGTCCTGCTCCAGCGACGTTTCGTCGAACGCGGCCTTGCGGTTGACCAGCCGGACCTGCCAGGCGATCGCGGCGTCCGCCGCCGTGATCTCGCGCAGCGGGCGGGCGGCGTCGCCGTCCACCTCGTATTCGTAGATCCGGAAGCGCTGGCCCTGCCGTTTCACGCGGCCGCGGGCGTCGCGATAGGGCTCGCCTTCGTTCGGGACCCGGCCCGGCAGCTCGGGACCGAGGTAGTGCGCGTCACTGTCGCCGAGGCGCGCGACGCCGATGGAGGGGTGGATCCAGTATTGCAGGGCCATGCGCTTGCTCCTCTCGTGCTCCCGATCTGACGATGCAGGCAATGTTACGGGGCGAGAACCGGGATTGCAACCGATTTGGACAAAAGATCGGACACGTTCCCCGGTCTGGGGTGGGCCATGCTATGGGAATTCGGTGATCGCGGTGCCGAAAACCAGGCGGTCCGGTGTAGAATTGAGCCCGACGACCCGAGCGAACACAGCGAACCGCTCGGGCTCGTGCTCCCGAGCGACCCGTCCCGAACGACCCGTCCCGAACGCCGCAACCGATGCCATACCCGGCTACCGATCGCCTGAATCCATCCCTCACCATGCACCCGCACCTCTCCCCGCCGCCGGCGGCCCTCCGCACCCGCGCGCTGATGGACGCCGCCGAGGCCACCGTCCTGGCGCCCTACGCCGAGCACGCTTCGGCCAGCCGGGGGCGGGTTCACCCCAGCGAGCCGCACTCCTACCGCACCGAGTTCCAGAAGGACCGCGACCGGATCATCCACACCACGGCCTTCCGCCGCTTGCAGTACAAGACCCAGGTGTTCATCAACTACGAGGGCGACTACTACCGCACCCGGCTGACCCACACCTTCGAGGCCGCCCAGATCGCGCGCACCATCGCCCGCGCGCTGGGCGCCAACGCGGACCTGGTCGAGGCGATCACCCTGGCGCACGACCTGGGCCACTCTCCCTTCGGCCACTCCGGCGAGGCGACGCTGGATCGGTTGATGCTCGGCCGCCTGGGGCTCGATCCGCGCGATCCCGCCGCCGCCGGCCGCGGCTTCAACCACACCTTGCAGTCGCTGCGCATCGTCGAGAAGCTCGAGCAGCGCTGGAGTGGCTTCCCCGGCCTGAACCTGACCTGGGAGGCGCGCGAGGGCATCGTCAAGCACGCCACCGAGTACGACGTGGTCCATCCGGACTGGATGCAGCCCTACGAGCCGGACCTGCGCTCGTCGCTGGAGGCGCAGATCGTCAACTTCGCCGACGAGCTGACCTACAGCGCGCACGACCTCGACGACGGCCTGCGCAGCGGGATGATCCATATGGACATGCCCGAGCTGCGCCGCCTCGCGCTGTGGCAGGCGGCCGCGGCCGGCGTGGACGACGACGATCCCGAGCTGCGCCGTCACCGCGTCATCCGCCGCGTCATCGACCGCCTGATCAGCGACCTGGTCTACGCCAGCGCCGCGCGCATCGCCGAGCTGGCGCCGGCCTCGGCCGATGCCGTGCGCCGCGCGCCGCTGGACCTGATGACCCTGTCGGACGAGGTGCAAGCCGAGCAGCGCGAGCTCAAGGACTTCCTCTACGCCCACCTCTACCGCCACTGGCGCGTGGTGCGGATGTTCCGCAAGGCCGAGCGCGTGCTCGAGCAACTCTTCGAGGCCTTCGAGCGCGACTACCGCCAGCTCCCCGGCGAGACCACCGCCAGGCTGCGCCAGGTCCAGCCCGAGATCCAGCCGGGCGGCCCGCTGGAACCCGAAGCCTACCGCGTGATCGTCGACTACCTGGCCGGTATGACCGACCGCTATGCGCTGCAGGAGTACCGGCGGCTCTACGACCCGTTCGAGCGCGCCTGACATGGATCCCGTCCAAGCCGCCGTACTCGGCGCCGTGCAGGGCCTCACCGAGTTTCTCCCGATCTCCAGCAAGTCCCACCTCATCATCGTGCCGACCCTGCTCGGCTGGGACTCCACCCTGACCTTCGACATCGCTGTGCACCTGGCCACCCTATTGGCGGTCCTGATCTACTTCCGCGCCGACTGGGCCCGCGTGCTCACCGGGCTGTGGCGCGGGCTCCGTGCCGGCAACCCCTGGCGCGACCCGGACGGGCGGCTGTTCATCCTGCTAGTACTGGCGTCCATCCCGGTCATGATCGCCGGGCTGGCGCTCCAGTCGACTTACGAGACGGCGATCGAGAACGACCCCCTGGCCGCGGCGCGGATCTCAGCGGCTTTGCTCCTCGTGACGGGCGTGATCCTGGTCGCCTCCGAGCGCCTCGCACAGCGCCGGTCTCACATCGCCCCGCTCGACACGCGCCGCGCCATGGCGGTCGGCCTCGCGCAGGCCACCGCCATCCTGCCGGGCATCTCGCGCTCCGGCGTGACCATCGCCGCCGGCCTGTCGAGCGGCCTCGCTCGCGAGGACGCCGCGCGGTTCAGCTTCATGCTCAGCACGCCGACCATCCTGGCTGCCGGCGTCGTGCAGGCCGCCAGCCGCGCCGACGGCCCCCCCCTCCCCGGCGAGGCCATGACGCTGTCCATCGGCTTCGTGGTGGCCTTCGTCGTCGGCTACCTGGCGATCGCCTGGCTGATCCGCTACCTCAGCCGCGCACCGCTCTACGCCTTCGCGGTCTACACCTGGGTGTTCGGCCTGGCGGCGTTGTGGCTGTTGCGGTGAGGCCCCTTCCGGGCACCACTTGGCATCCGCGATGAGGCTCGCGCTCGCCACGTCGATGGTCCCGCTGTGACCCTCGCCCTTTCCACGATGTACTTCCAGCGCTGGCCCGACCAGCGCGATCTCGCGCCCTTTTTCGAGCTCGGCCGGGCGATCGGCTTCGACCGTTTCGAGCTCAGCCACATCCTGGCGCCCGAGACCGTCGCGGGCATCGATCCCGGTCAGGCGACCATCGCCGCCGTGCACCATCCCTGCCCCCTGCCGCCGGACCACGATCCGGCCGACCGGCTGACCTCCTCCGACCCCGCGGCCCGCGCCCGCGCCGCCGCGGGGCTTCGCGCGACCATCGCGACCGCGGCCCGGCTCGGCGCTTCGGCGGTAGTCGTCCACCTCGGCCACGTCGAGGACGATCCGGAGCAGACCGGCCGGCGCCTGCGCTTCGAGCTGGAGAGCCGCTGCCTCGCCGGCCAGCGCGGGACGCCGGCCTATCGCCGGGTCTTGGAGCGCCTGGACGACTTCCTGGCGGAGCGCGAACCCGCTCACCTCAACCGCGCGATCGACGCGTTGCCCGCGGTGCTGGCCTTCGCCCGTGAGCGTGGGGTGCGGATCGGGCTGGAGACCGGCTACCATGCACACGAGCTTCCGGGGCCGGCGGGGATGCGGCGCCTGCTGAGGGCGCTCGGCGATCCGAGCTGTAGCGCCTGGCTGGACACCGGCCATGTCGGGGCGCAGGTCAACCTTGGACGAGCAGGCTGGGACGACTGGTTCGACGCGGTCGGGGACCACTGGCTCGGCGTGCACCTGCATGACATCGTCGGCTTGCGCGACCACTTGGTGCCGGGCATGGGGGAGCTTGACTTCGCGGCGCCGGCGCGGTGGTTGCCGGCCGGCGCGGTGCGAACTTGCGAGGTCGACTGGTACTTCTCACCGAGCGAGCTGGCGGCGGGGATCGCCGCGCTGCGGGACGCGGGGCTGGCGTAACCCATTGGGTCCGTGAATGCTTGGGGCCCGATAGACCGACTTGTCAGCTTCGGCGACATCGTGTATAATGCCGCACCAACAACGCCCCGCGGAAGCTACCGCGGGGCGCAGGTTTGGCGGGCGATGGAAAGTGGGACGCACCCACTTTTCTTTGTGTCGGGAGCGGGTTCGGTGGCGGCTTGCGGGCCGGAGGCCGGGCGGCGCGTCGATCCGAGTTGGCTGGGAGCATGATCGAGCATGAAGTGGGGGTCGTATGGCAAGAGTCACCACACCCAGATCTGAGCTGATGACCGCGGTGCGCGGCCTGTCCGCCGCGCGCGACTTGCCGCCGGAGGTCATCCTGGACGCGCTCAAGGCCGCGTTGGTCTCCGCCTACCACAAGCTGCCGGAGGCCGAGGCGAGCAACGTGACGGTCGATATCGGCGAGAGCAGCGGCGAGTGGCATGTCTACGCTCACTACGCGGTCGTCGAGGAACCCTACATCCAGGACCCGCAAAGCGAGCTCTCGCCCGAGCAGGCCAGCGAGCTGAGGCCGGGCGCCGCGGTCGGCGACGTGATCCGCATGGACGTCACGCCCAAGGATTTCGGCCGTATCGCCGCCCAGACCGCCAAGCAGGTAATCCAGCAGCGCATCCGCGAGGCGGAGCGCGAGCAGACCTACAGCACCTACGCCGAGCGCGAGGGCGAGATCGTCTACGGCACGATCCAGACCGTCAACCGCGACTACGCCACGATTGCGCTGGACCGGGTCGAGGCGGTGCTGCCCAAGATCCACCAGATCCCGGGCGAGAAGTACGCGCCCAACCAGCGCCTGCGGGTCTACGTCTGCGAGGTCAAGCGCTCGCCCAAGGGGCCGCAGGTCGTCGTCAGCCGCACCCATCGCGAGATGCTGCACAAGCTGATGGAGCTCGAGATCCCCGAGATCTTCCAGGGTGTGGTCGAGATCAAGGCGATCGCGCGCGAGGCCGGCAGCCGCTCCAAGGTGGCGGTCTGGTCCGGCCAGCAGGGGGTGGACCCGGTGGGCGCTTGCGTCGGCATGCGCGGCGTGCGCATCCAGGCGCTGGTGCGCGAGCTCGGCGGCGAGAAGATCGACATCGTCGAGTGGGACGCCGACCCGCGGGTGTTCATCGCCCATGCGCTGTCGCCGTCCAAGGCGCTGCACGTCTGGCTCGAGCAGGACGGCGACCGCCGCACCGCCAACGTCATCGTGCCGGACGCGCAGCTCTCGCTGGCGATCGGCCGCGAGGGGCAAAACGCGCGCCTGGCGGCCAAGCTGACCGGCTGGCGGATCGACATCCGCTCGGAAAGCGAGTCCGGCGACATCCTCGATCAACTGCGTGTCGAGGAGCGCCGCAAGCACGAGGAACATCAGCGCCGATCCGCCGCCGCCGCGGCCAAGGCGGCCCCGGTGGCACAGCCGCTCGAGCTGGTCGAGCCGGCCGCCGATGACGCTATCGGCGTCAGCGCGCCGGCCGAGCCCGATGCCGCGGCTTTGCCGACGATCGTCCCCGCCATGCCCGCCGCCGACAGCATGGTCCTCGCGCCCGCGGCGGTCCAGGCCGACGCGCCGGAAGCGGTCGCGCCAACGGCGGAGCCGGCGGCGCGGGCGGCGGAGCCCGTCCCCGCACCCGAAGGGCCGGTGCCGGGCAAGGAACCGGGGAAGTGGCCGGCGCCGCTGGAGCCGATCGAGGACGACGAGTTCACCGACTTCGAGGGCAAGGGTCGCAAGCGCAAGGGCAAGCAGCTCGTGCGCGACCCGAAGACCGGTCGGCTGGAAACAGTGCACGAGCGC
>CAZCJG010000136.1:0-11376 GCA_964498575.1 uncultured Anaerolineales bacterium
CCACGACCTCGTGCGCGCCGGCGACGTCGTCTGGGCGGCCAGCGAAGGTGGCGTCGTGCGCTGGGACCTGGCCACGGGCCGCTACCGCCAGTTCCTCGCGCCCCAGGACGGGTTGCCTTCGAGCGATGTCCGAGCCCTGGCGTTGGATGGTCGTGGCCGGCTGTGGGCCGCGACCGCCGAGGGCGTGGCGCGGCTCGATCCCGGGCGGGAAAGCTGGGTCCGGGTGCCGGTGGATCATCCCGAGCTCGCCTCCGACGCGGCCACGGCGCTGGCGGTCGGCGCGGACGGCGGGTTGTGGGTCGGCTTCGAGCAGCGCTGGGACCCCGCGGCGATCGATCCGGCGCGCGGCGAGGCCGGCGCCTTCGTCGGCGGCGGCGTGGCGCGGCTGGACCCCGAGCGGGGACGCTGGGGGTCGGTCTTCCGGACGACATCGCCGGCCGATCGCCGCGGCTTGTTCGCGCCGCTGCCTTCCAACGACGTCACCGCCCTGGCCTGGGACGCGGCCCGCGACCGGCTCTGGGTCGGGACGCGACCCTTCCACGTGTGGAGCGACGACGCGTCCGGCGATGGCGCCGGCGGCTGGATCCTGGCGGGCGGCGGCCTGGCGGTCTGGCAACCCGACGCGCCGGCCGAAGAAGCATGGACGAGCTGGCAGTCGCCCGCCGGTGCCTGCCTGTCGTCGACCCTCCACGCCGTGGCGGTCGACGCCGCGGGCACGCTATGGGCCGGGACCGCCGGCCGCGGCCTGCAGGCATTCACCCGCGGTCCGGCGACCCGGGTCTGCGAGCCTGGCGGCGGCCACGCGGTGTTCACCCGCGCTCGTCCGCCGCAGGTCGGCCTGCCGGGCAACACCGTTCTGGCGGTCGAGATCGGCGGCGATGACCGTGTCTGGGCCGGAGTCACCGAGGTCACCGCCGGCGGGCGCGGGGTAGCGGTGTTGGACCATGGCGGGACGATCGGCAGCGGGGGTGACCAGACAGCGGACGATGCCTGGACCTTGATCCAACCCCAGAGCCTCGCCGATCCCGAGGCGGTGCTGCCGGCGGCTCTGGCGCTCGCGCCGGCGCCGGGGGGAGCGGGGCGGCCGGGCGCGGATGAGCTGGTGGTCGGGACGCGCGACAAGAACGGCCGGGACGGCTGGGGCCTGTGGCGGCAGCTCGGCGAGACGGAGTGGCGGCCGTATGCCACCGCCACGGATGGCTTGCCGAGCAACCGGATCAGCGCGGTCGCGGCGGTTCCGGCGACCGGCGAGGTCTGGTTCGGCACCGACGGCCGCGGCGTGGCGCGCTGGGATGGCCGGCGCTGGCAGACCTGGCGCTGGTCGGTGGGGACCCCGACATCGGGGCCGGCCGGCGATGCCGTCACCGCCCTGGCCCTCGGGCCGGATGGGCGGCTGTGGGCCGGCAGTCGTCCGACGGTCTGGGATCGTGCGACGGCGGCCTGGGCCGACGGCGGCCTGGCGGTCTTCGACGGCCGGGGATGGACCTTGCTGTCACCCGACAACAGTCCGCTGCCGAGCCGTTCGGTGCAAGCGCTGGCCTTCGACCAGGCGGGTCGGCTATGGATCGGGACCGCCGACCACGGCGCCCTCGTCCACGACCCCGCCGCGGGCACGTGGGTCGTGCATGATGTGGACCACGCGAGCGGCGGCTTCGGCGGCAACAACGTGACCGGGATCGCAGTCGATCCGGTGACCGGAGATGTCTGGCTGGCGCACGGCGTGGCGCGGGGTTGCGATCCCGACAAGCTGCCGGACACCTGCGCGGTGGTCTGGCAGGGCGGCGGCGTGTCGCGCTGGGACGGCCGGGCATGGACGCGCTGGTCGAAGTCCGGCGGGGCGGACCTCGCCGCCTTCGGCAAGGACGGGGAGATGACCGCGCTGGCCTTCGATCGCCGGCGCGGCCAGGTCTGGGCCGGCGCCTGGGGGGCGGCCAGCGACAGCTTCCACTGGATCGACGGCCGCGGCATCGACGCCGCGCTCAACGGCTGCCCGCGCGGCTGCGGCGACCCGGACTGGCGTGCGACGCAGTTCGGAGATGGCGGCGCGGTGCGCGCGCTGGCGGTCGACGCGAGCGGGCGGCTCTGGGCGGGGCTGAACCGCAATGGCAGGGGCATCGTACCGCCGCGCTCAGGCATTCGGATTCTCGGCAAGGTCGACCAGTGGTCAGCCATGATCACGGCAGACTCAGACCTGCCGGACAACGAAGTGACGGCGCTGGGCGCTGGGGATGAGGGGATGTGGATCGGCACGCTGGACCGCGGCGCGGCGCTGTGGCGCCCCTTCGAGGTCCGCGCACGGGTGTTCCTGCCGGCGGTGGAGACGCGCTAGGACGTGTTCGACCGGCGGCGAATGCACGCTAAAGCGACGCGAAGCCACGCCGCATGCCGCAACTGTCTCTTTGGAGTGAGGTGAGATCTTGACTTCCATGCATGGATTACATGGGGCCGACCGACACGATACCGGCTCGGCGCCGCGCGCGGCCAAGCTGCTCTTGGCCGCGGGGCTGGTGCTGGCCGCGCTGCTCACTGCCGGGCCGCTCGTCTCGCGCGGCGACACGCCGGCGGCGCAGGCGAGTAGCGCGGCCGAGGGTCCCTTGCCCTCGACCGGGCGGTGGATGACGGTGGCTAACGGCGACCGCATCAACCGCATCCTGCGCGACGGCGACGTCGCCTGGGCGGCCACCGAAGGGGGCGGGCTGGTCCGCTGGAACCTCGAAGACCCGAACGCTCCGGTCTACCACCAGTACCTGGCGCCCCAGGACGGCCTGCTGTCCAACCAGGTTTACGATGTCGAGATCACGTCGGACGGCACCGTGTGGGCGGCCACCGGCCGCGGGCTGTCGCGGCTCCGCGCGGGCGGCGTCGGCTTCGACACCCTGACGCCCGAGAACTCCAGCGGCATGCCGGCGCGCGTGGTCACCGCGCTCGAGCCGACCAACGACGGCCACCTGTGGGTGGGCTTCTCCCAGGAGTGGGATCCCAACCTGCTGAACCCGAAGGCGCGCAACAACGGCAACTTCAAGGGCGGCGGGTTGGCGCGCTTCAACCCGGCCTCCGGCGCCTGGGACAACCTGCTGCGGCCGCAGCCCGAGCGCACCAAAGACGGCGATGTGTTCAAGACCCTGCCAAGTGAGAACATCACCGAGATCGAGCTCAGCACGGATGGCATTCTGTGGATCGGCACCCGGCCGTACTACGTGTGGGACGAAAACGGCTGCGGCGACAGCGAGTGTATCGCGGCGCCGGGCTATTGGATGTGGACCGGCGGCGGACTGGCCGCCTACGACGGCACGAAATGGCTGGTCTACCGCGCCGACACGGGCGCCGGCTGCTACTCCGACCACATCTTCGACATCGAGGCCGACGCCGAGGGTCGGATGTGGGTCGGCACGCGCGGGCGCGGCCTACTGTTGATGATGTTCGGCATGCGCCGGGTCGCCTGCTCGAGCGGTCAGGCCTACTACGTCCATGGCCGCATCGCGCCGCATGAGGCGCGCAAGGGCCTGACCGCCGCGACGGTGCGGTCGGTCGACGTCGACGAGCAGGGCCGGGTGTGGATCGGTCAGGCCGAGAACGACAACGAAGGCCAGGGCATCGCCATCCTGAGCCACAACTTCACCTTCGGCGACTCCTCCGCGGTCAACGATGGCGCCGGCTCGGACGATCAGTGGGATTACATCGACTTCGACGGGATCCCCGGCGACAGCACGTCGATCATCACGGCCCTGGTCGCCGACCGGGAGCTCAAGCTGGTCGGCACCGAGGACAACAAGAACGGCGGGGGGGTCGGCATTCGCGGGCTGATCGAAGCGTCCAGCACCTGGATGCCGATGCGCACCGGCGACATCGGACTGCCGTCGAACCAGATCTCCCACATCGCCCACGACCCGGCCAAGGGCGAGACCTGGGTCAGCTTCCGCGACAAGGGCGTGGCGCGCTTCGACGGCGAGGTCTGGCAGGGCTGGCGCATGTTCGGGCAAGGCGCCAAGGTGGCGAGCATCCTCGAGCTGACCAAGCCGAACGTCGATCGGGTGAAGGTCAACATCCCGGACCAGGCCGCGTTCAACCGCCTCTTCCCGGTGCTGCCGGCCTTCGCGCGCATCGAAAACGACCCGACCTTCTACCGCGTGACGGGCTACCAAGCCGAGCGCAACGGCTTCGGGCCGTTCCTCAAGCTCAGCCCCAAGCTCGTCCGGCAGGCGGCGCCGGGCACGGGCATCTTCGCGATTTACCGCGGGCCGGCCAGCGATCACTCGACCCAGATCGCGATCGGGGCGGACGACCAGGTCTGGGCTGGCGGCCGCGAGACGATCTGGACCGGGAGCTACTGCCCGGCCGCCAAGCTGCGCAAGGGCCAGTGCTGGCTCGACGGCGGTCTCGGCCACTTCGCGGGCACCGAATGGTCAGTCTTCGACGTCGACAACAGCCAGATACCGGATCAGGACATCATGGCCGTCGCGGTCGGGAAGAACGGGCGGATCTGGGTCGGCACGGGCAATGGCAAGAGCGAGGGCTACGGCATCGCGGTCTACGACCCCGTCGCCAAGAGCTGGACGAAGTACGAGCGCGGCAGCCTGCCGGCGGGCCAGAAGATGGGCAGCAACGGCGTCACCGACCTGTCGATCGACCCGCAGACCGGCCACATATGGGTGAGCCACCACCCGGTGGTCGAGTACCGCGAGGACCTCGGCGGCAACATCAGCCGTATCTTCGTCGGCGGTGGCGTGTCGCGCTGGAACGGCACGGCCTGGGAGGCCTGGACCAAGCAGGCCGGCGCGCGGCTGCGCGCCTTCGGCGACTACGGGGAGATGACGGCGGTGCTGGCCGACCGGGTCCACAATCGGGTCTGGGCTGGTGGCTGGGACGGCGAGGCCAACTTCCATTGGCCCGAGGGCTACGGCGTCAACGCCGTGATCAACTGGTGCCCGATCGACAACTGCACCAACGACAAGTGGGAATCGGCGCTGTTCAAGGACGACGGGCTGGTGTCGGACATCGACCTGGACCACGCCGGCAACGTCTGGGTCGGCACGCATCGCAACGGCGCGGGCATCATCCCGCCCCTGGGCGGTGTCAAGGTCTTCGACGGCGCCAACTGGACGGCCTATACGCCCGACAACAGCGCGCTGCCCTCCAACCAGATCACCGCCCTGGGCGTCAGCGAGAAGCGCATGTGGGTCGGCACCCTCGGCGACGGCATCGCGATCTTCGACGCCGCGCCCGCCGTGCCGCCGACCCTACCCCCGACCCCCCTGCCCTCCCCGACGCCGAGCAAGACGCCGGACGGCGCCTCGGCGACGCCCACGGACACCGACAGAAACACGCCGACGCCGAACACCCCAGGCGCGCCGACGACACCGGCCACGCCGACGTCGTCGACGCCGACACGACCGACCCCCAGCCCGACGCCGACCGACAGCGCGCCGCCGGTCGCCGCCTGCGGCCTGGGGACCGATCGCCTGTGCCGCATCGCGCTGCCCTTGGCCTACACGCGGCGCACCTGCCCCGGCCAGCGGCGCTGCCCGACGGTGACCCTGCCGGCCACGCCGGTCCTCTTCACCGCCACCCCGGCCGCGGCCTCGCCGGAGCCGAGCGCCACGGTCTCGCCCGAACCGGGGCGGACCGAGGCGCCGACCGACACGCCCTCGGCCACCGCGACGCATGCCAACGCCACGCCGACGGCCACGCACACCGCGCCGCCCGTCGACACCAGCGCGCCGCCCTCGGCCACCGCCACGCAGGCGCCGGGCACGGCGACCCCGACGCGCACCCGCACAGCGACGAGCCCGCCGACGGTCACCGCCCCGGCCCCGGTCAAGGACTGGACGGTGTACAACCCGACCGACTTCAAGCTGCCTTCCGACGACTTCTACGGCGTCGCGGGCAGCCGCGCCAACGACGTGTGGTTCGTCGGGGCGGCCGGCAAGGTCCTGCACTGGGACGGCAGCGCGATGAGCTCGGCGACCGCGCCGACCAACCAGGCGCTGCGCCGGGTCATGGCACTCTCCAACACCCAGGCCTTCATCGCCGGTGACGACGGCAGCCTGCTCGAGCTGCGCTCGAGGCGCTGGGTCAAGGGCAACACCGGCTCCTACACCGACCACTGGCGCGCGGTCGCGGCGGTGCAGGGCGAGGACGGGCTGATCGGCTGGGCGCTCGGCGGTGATAAAGGCAACCGCCTGTTCCTCTCAAGCGGCGCCTGGGCGCCGGTCGGGCCGGCGGACCGCAACACCGGCCACGTCTACTCCGGCATCGCCATGCTCAGCCCGACCAGCGCCTTCGCCACCCAGAACAGCACCAACGGCTCGCGCATCTACAAGTGGAACGGCAGCGAATGGTCGCCGGGCCCATCGACCGGCCCGCTCAACGACCTGCACGTCCGTTCGACCACCGAAGGCATGGCGGTCGGCGCGCGCGGCGCGGTCTGGGCGCTGGACACCGCCGGCGACTGGAAGGCGATGGGCGCCAAGCCCGCCACCGGCGGCCAGGACCTCAACGCGGTCCACATGGTCGCGCCGGATCATGTCTGGGCCGGCGGCGGCATGACCAAGCTCTTTCGCTACACCGGCAGCTCCTGGGTGGCCGACGACATCCGCGCCCAGAACCGCGCGATCTACGACATCTGGATCGCCGCCGACGGCAGCGAGGGCTGGGCGGTCGGCGAGGGCGGGCTGTTCTTGAGGTACGAGTAGGACGACTGCACCACGGAGACACGGAGACACAGAAACACGGAGTTCTCCTCTGTGTCTCCGTGTTGAGCTTGGCACCTGCTTGACCCCGGATGGGCTCCGGCCTATGATGGCGATGACGACCTCGAACCGCGTACGGCAGCGGCGCAAGAACGGCTGCCGGGCAAGCTCGCGTGCACGCTCGGCGGGGTCGATCGTGGGGGCGCATGGGCCATGTCAGTCTCGGTGGACGCAGATGTCGAAGCCAAAGTCAAGCAAATCCTCGTCGATCACTTCCGCGCGATCTACGGCCCCGAGCGGGTCGGGCCGCATGTGGACAGCCTGCTGGGCACGGCCGGGCATGAGGCGCGGTTCGCGTATGTGCGATCCGTGGTCGGGGAGGCGAGCTTTGATCGCCTGTCTCGAATCCTGATCTCCGGCATGGCCGCCGGCTCGGAGCTCATCGTCGCGCTCGCCCATGGCTTCATCGACGTGCACGGTGTCGAGGTGGATCAAGCAGTGGTCGACGCCTGCGCGTTGCGGCTCGGCCGGTTCCCGAACGCGCATCCGATCTACTACGACGGGTATCGATTGCCCTACGTCAACGGGTTCTTCGACATGGTCATCTCCAGCCACATCATCGAGCACACGCAGGACCCGGCGCTGTACGTCGCCGAGCTGATGCGCGTGCTGCGGGACGAGGGCGTGCTGTTCATCGAGTTCCCGAGCCGTTTCCATCACACCGAGCTGCACACGGGGCTGGTCTCGTTCGAGTGGTTGCCTTCGCCGTTGCGCAACACCGTGCTCCGCATGGCAAGCAGCCGCTGGTCGCCCCTTCGCCAGGATGTCAAGCTGCGCTACTACGCGATCCGGCGCGACCTGCGGCAGATCAGCACGCATGGCGTTCGTCGCATGATCCGCCGGTCGGGCTACCCCTATGCAACCCTGGCCGCGCGGAAGGTGTCGCCGGGGATCGATCAACTGGTCATCCAGTGCCGGCCGGCCGCGACAAGCCCGGCGCCGCGGAGGCTGTCGTAGCGCACCGCCTGCCGCGCGGGTCCCCGGATGCGCCGCCCGATCCTCCCCGGGACGCGCAGCCGGAGCACCTACCCGCTCCCTTCGCCCTCTCGCTCATCGAGATCGTCCTGGCGCTGGTCCTCGTGCCGCTCGCGACGGCCGCCTGGATCGCGTTGGCGACGGCCGAAATTGGCCGCTTCTCGCCGGTGGCGGCGGCGATCGGGGCGGGCCTGGCGCTCGGCGCGCTCGGGTCGGGCTGGGTCTGGGGTTGGCGGCAGCGCCGGCTGCGGTTCGACGGAGCGGCGGGCTGGGACCTGGCCGCCCTGGCGCTGGTCGCCGTGGCGATGGCCTGGGCGTGGCCGGCCAACACGCCCTGGCCGGCGTTTCTCGACGCCACCTGGTACGTCAACACCGCCGCGCGCATCGCGCGAGACGGCAGCCTGACCTTCCATCCGGAGGCGCTGGCGGTCGCCGACCCGCGTGCGCAACAGGCGCTGATCGCGACCTTCGCCGACGAACGCGCGGTCGGCTTGCCCTTTCCCGCCGACAGCAGCCGCGGCTTCCACGCCGTTGTGTTCTCCGCGCAGGACGTCGGTGCCGCGGCAGGGACCGGTCCTGAGCCGCCCTTGGCTCAACCCGGCGCGGGCAGCGTTCCAGCCGCCAGCCCGGTCGTCCATCCCTACCATCCCCCATTCTTCGCCACCAGCCTCGCGCTCGCGGCGCGCGACCGCGGGCTGGGGCGGATCGGCGAGGGAGCGCTGCCCTGGGCGCTGGCCTACCTCGTCGCGGTGGCGGCCCTGGCGCGGGCGGCGTTCGGGACTCGCGTGGCCTGGCTCGCGGTGATCGTCGTCGGCGCGGGGCCGGCTTTCTCCTACTTCGGCGCCAATCCCTACGCCGAGCCGGCCGCCGGCGCGCTTGCCCTGGCCGGGCTGGTCTGCCTGGTGCGGCTGGTCAGTTGGGGCGGTGCAGGCGACTCCCCCGGCACGGCGGCCGGCGCGCGGGTCCTGCCCCCTGAGACACCTGAACCGGATGATCCACACCCGCTTCTCGCCGCCGCCGCGGGACTGGGTCTAGGGCTGGCCGGGCTGGTCAAGGTCGACCTGTGGCCGGTGGCGCTGGTGGGCATCCTGTGGTGGTGGCTTGCGCGCCGGCGGGTCGGCGCGTGGCGGGAAAGTGCGGCGCTGGGGATCGGGATCGGCCTACCGGCGGCGCAGTTCGCGATTTTGGCGCTGACCGTGTCGAACCTGTATGTCCGGCTCAACGGCGGCGGCGTGATCGACAGGTTGTGGTCGTGGGCGCCGGCCATCGCGGCGGCCGGGCTCGCCCTCGCGCTCACCGCCGTCGGCTGGATCCGCTGGCAGGCGACGCAGGGCGCGGTGCGGCGGTCCGCGGCCGGGGCGGCCCAAGGACGGGATGGAAGGGGGAGGATGGGATCTGGCGGCGCTGACCAGGCGGCTGGAGGCAGGGCGGTCGAGGGCTGGGCGCAAGCCTTGACCGGCCGGGACGCGCGGCGGGTGGTCGCCATCGTGGTCGTGCTCGCCCTCGGCGCGGCGATGGTAGCCGGCTGGCTGGCGCCGGCGGATCGCCCGCCGAGCATGGTGACGATTCTGGCCTGGCTGGTCACGCCGCTCGGGTTGTGGGCGGCCGCCCTGGGGCTGGTCTTGGCCCTCGAAGGCGAAGATCCTCGTGCCGGTCCGATCATCGCGCTGGCGCTGACCGTGGTGCCGCTGCTCCTGGTCGATCCGGTGGTGTCACGCTCCCTGTCGTCGCTCTACACCGCGCGCCGGCTGGTGCCGATCGCCCTGCCCCTGGTGGCCGTGCTGGCCGCCGCGGGCACGCTGGGCGCGGTCGACGGTCTGCGGGTCGCCTGGCGACGCGAGGACCAGGGCGGGCGAGTCGGGCGCGCGCCGACGCTGGCCGGCGCGGCGCTCTTGGGCGGCGCGGGCGCGCTGGTCGTCGCCGGCCTGATCCTGGCGGCGGCGCCGTTCGCGGGCGCCAAGGGGCGGGACTTCGCGGGAGGCGCGGCCATCACGCGGCGGCTGGCGGCCTATGGCGGACCGCGCGACGTCCTGCTCTTCGCTTCGACACTGGACGGGGATCATGCCGGCCGGCTCGCCGCGGCGGTCTGGGCGCTCGAAGATCGTCCGACCGCCGTCGTCGGATCGCCCGAGCCCGACGGCGCGGCCATCGCCGCGGCGGTCGACGCCTGGCGGGCGCAGGGCCGGCGGGTGTTCACCATCGACGACGGCGACGGCACGGCCGCGGAGCTGCCAGGCTATACCGCCATCGAGGCCGGGCGGGAGTCGCTGGTCACCCAGGTGCTCGCGCCCTCGCCGGAGCTCCCGCCACGCCTGGCGCCGCTGGCGCTGGACTTCCGGGTGAGCGAGCTGGAGCCGGCCGGTCCCTGAGCCGGAAAGGCCGATCGTCGCGCCATTTCCCCCCAATTCGCAATAACGCACGCGCCGCACGATCCGTTATCGTGTCGGCACGGCCCTCACCCAGGCCCCGATCTGCGATCGCTTGACGTTGGATTTGGCGAAAAGGAGAGCACCTCCCCATGTTCCACCTGCCCATGGTTCGGCTTTGGCTAACCCTCGGTGGTTTGACGCTGGTGGCGACCAGCGCCCACGCCGCGGCGGCGACCGGTCCCGATCTGTCGCCGCGGACCGGCCATCACCGCGCGACGCTTCCCTCAACCCTACTGCCCTCGACGCGGAGTGCGTCTGCTCCGCGGTTCTCGTCCCTATCCCCCTTGCCCTTACGCAACCCGCCCGCCCCTGTCGCGCCCCCGTCATTCCCGGGCGATGCCGTGTCGAACGACGACACGCCACCCGCCGGCACGCCGTGGCACGTCGTCGGCACCTGGTTCACCGTGGCCAACGGCGACGACATCCGCGCCTTGGCGCGCGACGGCAACACGCTGTGGGGCGCCACGTCCGGCGGCGGCGTGGTGCGCTGGCGCGCCGACGGGGCGCTGAACAAGCAGTACCTGGCACCGCAGGACGGCCTGCCGAGCAACGACGTGCGCGACGTGATCCGCTGGCACGGCGACTGGTGGTTCGCCACCGGCAAGGGGCTGGCGCGCTACGACGCCGGCCGAGATCGGATGGTCGGCCTGAACGCGCCGCTGCCCTCGCCGTCGGTAACCGCGCTGGCGGTGGACGACGCCGGCCGGCTGTGGGTAGCCACTCGGCAGTGGTGGGACCGCGAGGCGACCTTCGAGGGCAAGGCGGACCCCGGCGGCTGGATGGGTGGCGGCGTGGCGTTTACCGCGGACGGCACGAGCTGGACCACGCTGGACAGCACGAGCGGCCTCGGCTCCAACAACGTCGGCGACATCACGGTCTGGCGCGGCAACGTGTGGGTGGCGATGGAGCCTTACCTGCGCTGGCAGCCGCCGGCCACGGGCGCCGGCGGCGATCCCGAGCCCGGCCACTGGGAAGCCTACGGCGGCGGAGTGGCGCGCCGCGACGCGAGCCGCTGGACCGGCTTCGACAGCAACACCTCGATCGAGCTTTCGGATAACGCGCGGCTCCTGGCCGGCGATGCGCGCGCGCTGTGGGTCGGCACCGGCGGGCGCGGGCTGGTCGCTTTCGACGGCAGCCGCTGGGCCGGCCTGCGCGACTGCGGCCTGGCGTCGCGCTGCATCCAGGACAACTACGTCACCGCGCTGGCGATCGGCGAGGACGGC
>CAZCJG010000137.1:0-11354 GCA_964498575.1 uncultured Anaerolineales bacterium
CCCCCCCCCCCCCCCCCCCCCCCCCCCCCCGTCCCGCGCGATATCCCCCAACGCCCCGCCCACGATCACCCCCGCCGGCACGTACAGCCCCAGCGCGATCACCGCGTCCTTCAGCAGCCCGGTTACCGGCAGTCCCAGCAGCGACGGATAGGCCGCCAGCATCAGCAGCGCGATCCAGACCGCGCCGAACGCGACCGTCCGATCACGCCGGTAGAGGCCCCAGACCAGGCCGGCGGCGGTGGCGATCACCAGCCCCCAGCCGATGTTGCGGCCGATCGCGTCGGCGCCCCACGTGGCCCACAGCGGGGACACCCCGTAGACGTTCGGATCGCTGACGCGCGTCGTCGCCAGAGCTACCGCGGTTCCGCCCAGCGGGCCGGCGGCGAACTGCGGGATCCACGGCAGTACCAGGAGCGCCGCCCCGGCGCCCACCGCGATCATCCACCCCGCCGCGGCGGTCCGCTCCCGCCAGCCGTCGCGGTTCCACGCCCCGGCGCCCGCGATCAGCCAGGCCAGGCAGCCCAGCCCGAAGAAGGCGGTGACGATGTAGTGCGTCAGCGCCAGGCCGGCGACCAGGATCGCGGCGGGCAGCATCCCGCGCCAGCGCCGGGCGGCGATCGTCGCCAGCAGCGCCGCCGGCAGGATCACCTGGCCGGCAAGCTGGGTGTAGCGACCCCAGTTGACATAAAAGGTCGGCATGGTCGACAGCCCCGCCGCCGCCAGCGCCGCGCCGACGCCCGCCCAGGGCCGGCCGGTCAGCCCGGCGACCAGGGCGTAGGCGGTCAACGCTTGCAGGACCATCAGCACCTGGCCGGCGACGATCACCCCTTGCGGCTCGGAGACGCCGGCCAGCGCGACCAGGCTGGCGACGCCCGAATGGAAGCCGAAGTGGTAGCTGAAGGTCGACAGCGGCGCGAAGGGCAGCCAGTCGTCGACCAGCCCGGCGTGCAGGGTGAACAGGCGCACGATCAGCGTGTGGTGAACGCTGTCGCCCCAGGATGGCACGATCAGGTCGCGCGCCGCCCACCAGCGCGACGCCAGGGTCAAGCAGAGGATGGCGACGAGCGTGACGTGGGCGGGATCGACGGATCGGTCGGGCGCCGACGCCGCGGCATCCGCCACTCCGCCCTCGGTCGTCCGCCGGCGCTCCGCGCGGACCCGCCACGCCAGCACCGCGGCGGCGGCGAGCAGCGCGGCCCAAAACCACGCGCCCAGCGGCAAGCCGACCAGGCGCGCCCAGAGGTAGACCAGCGGCTGCAGCGCTAGGCCGATGGCGGCGGCCAGGCCTAGGCGCACGCCGAGGTCCATCGGCCGCGCCGGGCCATCGCCATCCGCAGTGGGGCCGACGCGCGGCATGCCCGTAATCGCCAGCAACGCCAGCCCGGGCAGGATCACGAGCGCCGCGTAGAGCGCCACCGCTCCCGCGACCCGCGGCTCAAACGGCACGGGGTGCTCCCTCGCTGGTGGCCAGATCCAAGCTGGCCAGATCGGGGGCGGCACGACCTGCGTCATGGCGACAGTCTGAGGGCATGCGAAAAGGGTTGGAAGGTCCGCCGCGCAAAAGGCGCGGCTTCGCGCCTATGGCCATCTGAGCGAATCCGGGCACGCGATTTCGCGCCCCAGCGCGCGGTAAATCGCCGCCAAATCGGCCGAGCCCGGGGCGTGGCGGTAGCGCTCGGGCTGCCCGGCGATCGCGCGCAGCGTGTCCGCGTCGACGTCCGGTCCCAAACCGATGACGTACAGCGCCACGCCCGCCGCGCGCACAGAAGCTGCCGCGACGAGCTCGGCACCGGGCGTCCCGGTTTGCCGGCCATCGGTCAGCAGCACCATCACCGGCGCGTTCGCCGGCGCTCGTCGCGGACCCGTGAGCTCCGCCCAGCCGGCCTGGAGTCCCTGATCGATCGCGGTCCCCTCGCGCGCGTCCAGGCTGCGCAGGGCGGCGGCGAAGCGGGCGAGGTCGGCGCCCAGCGGGTGGACGAGCTCGGCGGCGGCGTCGAAGCGCACAAGGGCGACCTGGTCGGCACCCGGCGCCAGGCGCATCAGCTCGACCAGCGCCAGGCCGGCGTCCTTGGCGTCGGCGAGCTTCCGGCCGCGCATGCTGCCGGAGGTATCCAGCACCAGCACGACGTCCGCGCCCTGGCGCAGGCGGTGACAGGCCAGGTGCAGGCTGATCGGCAGGTACAGCGCCGGTGGCGGGACCGGCAGGTCGACGGTAATCGGCGGCGGCGTGGAGGTGGGTGAAGGGCTCGGTGTAGGCGTGGCACTTGGCAAAGGCGTGTAGGTCGGTGTCGGTGTGACGGTAGCGGTCGTTGTGGGAGAAGGTAGGCGGGTCGGCGTCCACGGTGGGGGCAGCACGCCGTTGGCGGTCAGAATGTCGTTGGGGTAGTTATCCTCAAACGTCGCCTGGCCGACATCACACGCCGTCAACCAAAAGTAGGGGACAAGCGTATGACCCGCGTCTGCCACGGCGATGACCAGGAACTCGGACTTGTCCAGCGCCGAACCGACAATAATGCGCTCGCCCCTTGTGTCCCAGGCCAGGCTGTGCGATAGCCCACATTCACCTAGGTCACAGCCGGTGGGGCCGCGTCTCCACCGTACGGGCCGGCGCGCAAGGCGCTCGGGTACAGCATCTCGGCGGCTCGGATCGAAGCGATAGATGTCGACATGCTCCTGCCCGCGCAGCGCGAAAAGGCCGGTGTTGTACCACCCGCGATTGATGGCGACACCGCCGATCCACTCGACGCCCGGCACCACCACCGTCCACGTCTCCCGCGTTACAAGGTCGGCCACATTGAGTTCGGAAGCATGCCAGCGATTGGCGACCAAGTACCGACCGTCAACGCTGAGCGTGGCCTGCCCGTGGACCACACGTTCATCAAGTGTCGGTGGTTCGGTGACCAGGGGCAACATGGCGATGCGCGGCGCAGACTCGCGCATGGTCCTTACATCGATGGTGTAGATGGAGGCTTCGGAGGTCAGGACATGCACCTGGCCGTTCGCGCCTGGAAAGATCCGAATCGACGGCCCATCCAGCTTGATGTCGCCATGCGATGGGCCAATCCGCCCATTACGGATCTCGGAGAGGCGATACTTGTGCAGGGTGAAGGGTGGCGAATAATGAAACAGACCGTTCACGAAGAAAGGCTCACCCATGAGTGATGCCAGCAGTGTCTCGTCATCGGGCATGATTGCCGGTGCGCCGAGCCACGCGAACGCCGCTCCCGTGACGAGCTCAGTGGTCCAACGCGATCGATCCGCCGAATCGCCCCGTAGGAGATAGAGGAACGGTTCTCCGTTTGAACTCTGTGCGATGATCAGTGAGAAGTCCGAATTGGCCGTCAGGCGCCCGGGTGAGATATGTTGTTTGCCGAGGTAAACCGGTGTCGGTTCCCACGCCGAGAACACCGAAACAGCGTCGCAGCCTCCATCGGCTATTTCAGGATTGTCTTCACTCACGAAGACTAAGTCTTCGAGCGGCGGACCGGTGGAAGTCTGTGCTACGAGCAGAGATCCAAATAGCGCGAAGCCCAGGCAAAGCATCACGGCAACCAACCAGCGGGTGACACCATGCTCGCGGGTGCTCACGTGACTTGCCAGGTTGACCTTTTTGTTTTTGTTTCGCGCTTCTCGCTAATCTCGCTCCTAAGGACTGTAGGTGGTGCCCTGGGTGTTGTTCAGCAGGTAGTCTTCTGTCTCGCCGATCTCGTATCCAGCCTGTGCCCCCCGGCCATCGGCGGCCGGTGCTTGTGCCTCGGCCACCGTGATCCGCATCCACAGGCTGTTGTCAACGTCCAGGCTGCGGAACTGAGGTGTCGTCACGATGTGAACGCCCGGCCCCAAGTTGGTGAGCTGATTTTGGACCCCCCACTCGCTCAGCGTTACAGTCTGCTGCGTGAGCGGGTCCACGCACTGAATCTGGTCACCCCACTGGCCGTTTCGGTTGAAGTCGAACCAAACGTTTGCATATCGCCGCGTCAGCGCGCCGGCGATGTTCAGCGTGAACTGGAACTGGGTGAGCTGGCAGTTGGGAAGCAGGATCGGGAAGATCACACCATCATCGCCTCCATCCCGGTCGGCGATGTTGCTGCCGGGGTCGAGGTTGGTCAAGCCGTCCGTATCGGGCAGCTTATCAGCATCCTGTTCGGCCGAGACGCCGCCGCCTAACCAGGTGTCCTGGCCGGTCGCCCAGTGCACCGGTCCTTGCGGTGTGCCGGTGATCGGGTCGAACACGCTCGGGAAGCTCGCCGAGACTCCGCCGTAGGCTGTCATGCCGCTGCCGGCGTGGTTCGTGCTGTCCGGGGCATCCCCGAGATCCCCCTGACCGCCCGACCCGCCCTGACAGGGCGTGGATGCAAGGTCGGTCAAGACAGCTCCCGGCACGAACATGTGGTAGGTCATCACCCCAGTCGCCGGATTTACGGCGTAAATCCCATTCTGGGCCGACAAGCCCCACAGGTTGCCCGAGCCGTCATAGGCCAGGCCTTCGAGGAAGTTGGCAACGAGCCTTGGCGCATGGTGCGATCCATCAGCGCGGCTGACATCAACCAAGACGAAGGTGGTGGGATTAAAGATGACAGCCGCCTTGAGCGGCCACTTGGCGTTCGGCGCATGGTCGAACACCAGATCGCTCTCGGGATTGCTGTAGGCTCCCGTGCCCGCTCCCAGGAGGGCGACCGGTGTATGCGTGTTGTTGAGCACACCGGCGAAGAGCTGCGGAAGGCCGACCGGGGAGAAGGCCTCGGTAAACGCTTTCGCGCCGAAGATGATGGTGCCGGGAGCGATGGCGCCCGGTGGCCCGGCCGGCAGCGGGTAGACGGCAGTGCCTCCAGCAATATCACCCAGGATGAGCGCCTGCGAGGTGCTCGATGCAGCAGCGGTCACAAACGAGTTCGGAGCGAATGGACCAAATGCCCTCGTCGTTCGGGAACAGACATTGATCTCGTAGACATTTGTGGTCCCAGTCCCCGGCTCAACGCCCCAAATCAGGCAGTTGTTCCCATCCTGGCAGGGGCCGTCAGCGACCTGGGCGCTGATCGTGCTTGGGTGAGAAAAGCTCGTCGTACTGAACTGACTACTGAGTGCGACGCCGGCAACCACGGCAAGACCCAGCAAGAGAAGGTACGGCCATCGTGACGTGAACGGGACTCCCATCTCAGACTCCTTTCGTCCTTGCGCACTGCTGCACCACGGCACAATCGATGATCGACCGACCGGCTTGTCCAAGGCGATCACGTCTAACCAACGCTCGCCGCAGTGCATCCATTGCTTCGGCGAGCACCAAGTCTTGTTGACAAGGCTACTCCCTTGTTACTACTCGGTCAAGTCGGCCGAATGACGACTTGAGCATCGATGGCGGCGACCAGGCCGAGGCGCACGCCGAGGTCCGCCGGCCGCGCCGGGCCATCGCCATCCGCGGTTGGGCCGACGCGCGGCATGCCCGTAATCGCCAGCAACGCCAGCCCGGGCAGGATCAGGAGCGCCGCGTAGAGCACGATCGCTCCCGCGACCCGCGGCTCAAACGGCACGCGGCGCTCCCGCGGGGGTGGTGAGATCGGGGGCGGCCGGATCGGGGCCGGCATGACCGGCGGTAGCGAGATCCGAGCTGGCCAGATCGGGGGCGGCGATCGCGGAAGTCTCGTCCGGGACGTGCGACCACCGCGACGGCATGTAGACCAGGCCGTACTGCTCGGCGACGCCCCCGGCGCGGACGCGGAAGGGGTAGCGCCGGTGGTGGTAGTCGTAGGCGTGGTGGCAAGTGTGGTCGTAACAGCTCACCGACAGCTCGTAGGTCGCCGGCAGCAGCGCGAGCCGGTCGATGCGGTAGTCCACCCAGCCCGCGCCTTCGATCGCCGCGATGGCCAGCCCGGCGTCGCGGGTGTTCGGGCCACTGACGTGCAGGCCGTCGTTGCGGTGGATCGCCAGGCCGAACACCGGCTGCTCGATCCGCGCGTGGGCGAGGTAGTGGATGCGGACGATTGCCGGCTCGCCGGTGGACAGGATGTGGTGCGGCGTCCCGTCGGCGGCCAGGGTTTCGACCTCGGTGATCTCGACCTCGCCCGAGCCCCAGCGGTCACGCACCGCCGCCGGGCCCGGCGCGACCTGGGCCGCCTCGCCGTGCTCGGCCGCGAAGCGCGCCTCCTCGCGCGCCACCATGCTGGCGTAGTAGGCCTCGATCACCGGGTCGACCTCGCCGTAGGCCTGCACCCGGCCGGCTTCGAGCCACAGCGCGTGGGTGCACAGGTCGCGGATCGCGCTGTTGTCGTGCGACACCAGGACGATGCCGACCCCCGCCTTGCGCAACTCGGCGATGCGGTCGCGGCACTTGGCCTGGAAGGCCTGGTCGCCGACCGCCAGCACCTCGTCGATCAGCAGCACGTCGGCGCCGCGGCGGATCGCAGTGTCGAAGCCCAGGCGCATATACATGCCGGACGAGTAGTGCTTCACCGGCGCGTCGATGAAGCGCCCGAGCTCCGAAAAGTCAGCGATCCGGTCCAGGCGCGCGGCCATCTCGCGCTGGCTAAAGCCCATCATCGAACCGTTGAGGTAGACGTTCTCGCGCCCGCTCAGGTCCGGGTGGAAGCCGGCGCCGAGCTCGAGCAGCGCCGCCACCCGGCCGTCGACCCACACCCGGCCGGCCGTCGGCTCGAGGATGCGCGCGATCAGCTTGAGCACCGTGCTCTTGCCGGTGCCGTTCGGGCCGACCAGGCCCAGCGCGCCGCCGGGCGCCAGGTCGAAGGACACGTCATCCAGCGCCACCAGGGTCTCGCGCTCGCGCTCCCCGCGCTGGAACAGGCCGACGAAGGCCTCCTTGAAGGCCCGCGGCCGCCCGCGATCGAGCGAGAAGCGCTTGGTCACATGCTCGAAGCGGATCGCCGCGGTCAGCTCGGACCTCCCACGGCGCCGGCGAACACGCCGGCCACTGCCTGGCTCATCCGCCCGGACCAGCGACGTCGCCCGGGTCGGCCACCGCCCCCCACATCCCCTCCGCGTCCGGCTCCGACAAGCGGGTTCGGGTGACGCGATTGCGCAGGTCGACCGGGTGGCGGGTCCGAACATGGATGAAGTTGCGCGTGTAGCCCGCGCCCTGCCACAGCCCATCCGCCCCGGGCGCCCCGGCCTCCCACAGGACCTCGTCGATCCGGCCGGCGTGGCGTTGGTGGAAGGCCAGGCTCTGCGCCCGGCCCAGGGCGATCAGGCGCTGGGTCCGCTCGCGCCGCTCCGGGGCGGGGACCGCGCCGGTCATCCGCGCGGCGGCGGTGCCGGGGCGCGGGCTGTAGCCGAAGACGTGCAGGCGCGCGAAACCGAGCTCGCGCACGAAGTCCAGGCCGGCCTCGAAGTCCGCGGCGCGCTCGCCCGGGAAGCCGGCGACGAGATCGGTGCTCAGGGCCAGGTCGGGGATCGCCGCGCGCGCCGCGGCGACCAGCGCTCGGAACTCCGCGCGCGTCGTCCGCCGCGCCATGCGCCGCAGCACGCGGTCGCTGCCGGACTGGAGCGGCAGATGGAGATGCGGCAGGAGGCGCGGGCTCTCCCACAGCGCGAAGAAGTCGGGCGAAACATGCCAAGGCTCCACCGACGACAGGCGCAGGCGCGGGATGGCGGTGCGGTCGAGGATCGCCCGGACCAGGCCGGCCAGATCCGCGCCGCCGAGGTCGCGCCCGTAGCCGCCGAGCTGCACGCCGGTCAGCACGGCTTCCTGGCAGCCCGCGCGGGCCAGCGCCTGGACTTCCGCGACCACGTCGCCGACATGCCGGCTGCGGCTCTCGCCGCGCGCGAGCGTAGTCACGCAAAACGTGCAGCGGCTGTCGCAGCCGTCCTGCACTTTGACGAAAGCCCGCGTCGACGGCCCGGCCGGCCAGGCCGGGGCCGGCTCGGATGCTCGGGCATCCGTGGCGCCGGGTGCTTCGACCATGCCGGGATCAAGCAGCGCGATCAGCCCGTCCTTGTGGCGGTTGGGGACCACCCGGCCGACCCCCGGCAGCGCCGCTGCCTGGTCGGGGGCCAGGGTGGCGTAGCAGCCGGTCAGGACGATCTCCGCCGCCGGATTGGCCCGGTGGAGCCGCCGGCTCAGGCGCCGGCTGTCGCGTTCGGCCTCGGCGGTCACGGCACAGGTGTTGATGACCAAGGTGTCGGCCTGGGCCGGATCGTCGACCACCCCATGCCCGGCGAGGGCGAGCTGCCGCGCCAACAGGCCGATTTCGCTCTGATTCAAGCGGCAGCCGAGGCTGCGCAGGTAGACCTTCATGCGGGTCGATTGTAGCGCAGGCGGCTCACGGATACGGCTCATCCGGCTCGGCGGGCGGTGGGTAGCCGCCCCCCGGTGGCTCGGGCGGTTGGATCGGCTCGCTGGTGGGCGGCGCCGGCTGGGCTGTTTTCTCCGGCGCCGCCGTCGGCTCCTCGCGCGCGGGCTCGGTCGCGGCGGGTGGCGCCAGCGTGAGGGTCAGGGCGACCGTCGGCGTGAGCGTGGCGGTCGGCGTCAGGCGCGGCCGCGCGGTCGGATCGGTGCGCCGGTCGCGGGCGCGGCGCGTCGCGGCCAGCAGCGTGGCGGTGGCGGCGCGCGCGGGCTGGTCGCCCCGCGCGGTCGCGGTCGCCCCCAGCGGCCCGGCAATGCCCAGGCCGGCCGGAGCGCCCGGCGTGCCGAGATCGTCCACCCAGTCGCGGCCCATGCTCGCCGCCACCGTCTCGGTCGCCGCCAGCTCGGCGGCCGCGGTGGCGCGCAGGCTGGGGTTGAAGGGCGCGAGCGACTGCGCGCGCAGCCACAGCGACGGCTCGTAGGCGACCAGTCCGGCGAACAGCAGCAGGACCACGACCGCGAACCCGGCCAGCGCGCCCCGCGCAGCCCACTGGCTGGGCCCGGAGAGCGCGTCCTGCCAGCCGCGCAGCCAGCCTGGCAACGCGATCCGCCGCACCCGCCGAGGTCGCGCGCCGGGCGGTTGGTCCGCCGCGAAGCGCGTGTCGAAGCGTGCCTGGGCCGCGGGCAGCGGCAGCGCGTCGTCGCGCAGGCCGAGCATGCCGGCCAGGAGGAAGCGATGCTCCTCGGCGCATTCCGGGCAGTGCGCGAGATGGGTGTGGACCAGCGGCAGGGCGCGCGCGGCCTCGCGGCCGCCCAGCTCGGCCTCGACATAGGCGTCCAGCCGAGCCCGGCACTCCGCGCAGGGGATCTCGTCCTCCGAGCCCGAGAAGATCGCCGCGCCGAATTGATCGACCCGTGCCCGACAGGCCGCGCAGGTCGCCACATGCGCGTGCGCCGCCTGCTGCTGGGGGAGCGGGACGGCGTGGATCTCCTCGGCGAGCACGCGCCTTGCTTCACGACAGTTCATCGATGTAGGTTACCTCGTGCCAGTTCTGACGAAATAACGCGCGCCTTGTTTTCATCGGCGTCCTTCCAGCCGTCCCCAGCCCTCCCTCACGGACGTCTCGACCGCCCGCTTCCCGATCGTCACCGTCCACCGCCATTGTCTTCTCCGCCATTGTCGTCGAAATGCGCCCGCAGGCGCGCCATGAACCCGTCGTCCTGGCGCAGCTTGGCCAGGTCGCGGCAGCGGATCACGTGCACGTTGCGCGTGGTGGTGCCGAGATGCTCGGCCAGGTCTTCGTCCTCCCAGCCTTCCAGAAAGCCGCGCAGCAGCACGATGCGGGAGTTTTCGCTGACGGCTCGGATGTGGTGGATCTCGGCCAGCACGGTGTGGATCTCGGCGTAGATCAGCTCCGCCTCGACGTCCGGCGCCGCCGGATCGGTGATCCGGTCGGCCAGCGGATGCCCCTCGGGCGTCTCGGCGGTCTCCAGGCGCAGTTGCTGGCTAAGCGCCACGCGCTTCGAGCGGTGGACCCGCGGGCTCGGCTCGAGCTTGCGCAGCTCGTCGACCAGCTTGTTGGTGGCGATCCGCAGCGCCCAGCCGATGAAGCTGTCGGCCTGCTCGGGGCCGCGGCCGGCGTCGATCTGCTGCCATATCGTGACCAGCGCGTCCTGCGCCGCGTCCGCCGCCAGGTGGTGCAGGCGCGGGTCGGACTGGACATGCGGCCACAGCGCCCGATACAGGCGCTGGCCCAGCGCCTCGAACGCCGCCACCCGCTCGGCCGACGACGCCGAACGGACCGCCGCGTACAGCGACCGCGACTCCCCCGCGAGATCCATCCTCTCCCCTAGAGTAACTGTTCAGCCGCCCGCATCGGCCGGCGAATAGAATTCGCGCCTACCATCACGAAGCCGGCCTTCACCGGCTATTCGCGTGAGATTTCGGCGCCCAGCCCGCGCAGGCGGGCTTCGTAATGGTAGCAGCGAATTCCATTCGCCAGGCTGCGCGGCCGGCTTGCGCTCGATCCAACCCGCCCCCTAGCGCAACGGCGCCGCGTTCCCCGCCCAGGGCAGGTAGGCGCCGACGGTGCTGCCCGTTTCGGTGGTGAAGGTCCACGGGTTGGGCACCGGGCCGGCGGCGAGCGGGTCGCCGCTGGCATCCCTGGCGGAGACCTGCACCGTGTAGGCTTGATTCGGCGCGAAGGCCTGGCCGTGCCGCAGCGAGACCGCCCGGCCGTTGCGCGCCCATACCACCTCCCAGCCGCCCGGGTCCGGCGCCACCGTGAAGCTCAGGCTGCGCGGGTCCATCGCTTCGCTGAAGCTGACGATGATCACCGTGCCCAGGCCGACCCCGGTCTCGCCCGCCGCTGGCCGCGTGGTGGCGATCACCGGGGGTGCGCTGACGACGGCGCGCGCCTCGCGCTGGTAGCGCCGGCCGGCCGCGTCGGTGATCTCGGCCTGGGCGAGCAGGACCGTGCCGTCGCCGGCCCCTGCCCCCAGCGCCGTGCGATAGCCGATCACCACCTCGCCGCCCGCCGGCACCGTGCCGTCCCAGGTGATCCGGCGGCCGGCCGGATCGAAGGCCGCCTGGCCGGCGGAGGCGGTCAGCGATCCCGCGACAAAAGTGGCCGAGACCGGCAGCGTGGCGCTGGCGTGGACCATCCGGGCATCCTCGCCGCCCTGGTTGGACAGCGTCAGCGTGTAGGTCAGGCTGCCGCTCGGGCGGACCAGAGTAGGCGCGACGACCAGGCGCGACCGGGCCAGATCCACCGGTGCCGTCGCCGCCGGCATGTCGATCGGCTCCAGGTCCAGGAACTCCTCCAGCGCCTGGAGCGCTCCCCCGAGTCCGCGCCGGGCCGGGCCCTCGGCCTGCAGGGCCCGCCGGTACCGGTCCACCGCGGCGGTGATCTGGTCCTCGCAGAACTTGAGGGACCGGATCTTCTGCTTCCGGGAGAACGAGTGCGCGTGAGCATCGAAGGCGTCGGTCATGCCGCGCAGGACCACCCGCTTGGGCACGCCCTTCTTCCAGAGCTTCGCGAGGAAGACCCAATCCGCGTTC
>CAZCJG010000138.1:0-11334 GCA_964498575.1 uncultured Anaerolineales bacterium
GTGATGCTGGCCCTGATGCCGCCGCTGCCGGCGGCCCGGCTGGGCGACCTGCGGCTCACGCCGCTGCCGGTGCACAACGGGGCGGCCAAGTTCGAGCTCGGCGTGCTGCTCGCCGAGTCGGACGAAGGCATGCGCGGCGAGATCGAATACAACAGCGACCTCTTCGACCGTTCGACCATCGAGCGGATGGCCGGCCACTTCGAGGTGCTGCTGCGCACCGCCGTCGCGGATCCCGATCGCCCCGTGGCCGAGCTGCCGCTCCTGACCGAGACCGAGCGCCGGCAAATCCTGGTCGAATGGAACGCGACCGATGCGCCGATCGCGCCGCACTGCGTCCATCAGGGCATCGAGCTCCAAGTGGACCGCACGCCGGACGCGATCGCGCTCATCTTCGGCGAACAGACGCTGAGCTACCGCGAGCTCGACGCGCGCGCCAACCGGCTGGCCTGGCACTTGCGCGCCCTCGGCGTGAGTCCCGACCGCATCGTCGGCCTCTGCGCCGAGCGCTCGCCCGACCTGTTGATCGGCGCCCTGGGCATCCTCAAGGCCGGCGGCGCCTACCTGCCGCTGGACCCCGCCTACCCGGCGGATCGGCTGGCTTTCATGCTAGAGGATTCGGCCGCTCAGGTGATCGTCACCCAGGCGCCGCTGCTCGGCCGCCTGCCGGCGGGCACGGCGCGGGTGGTCTGTCTCGATCGCGACGCCGTCGCCCTCGCGGCCGAGCCGAGCACGCGGCCGGAGACGGCGGTGGCGCCCGACGCACTGGCCTATTTGATCTACACCTCGGGTTCCACCGGGCGGCCCAAGGGCGTCGAGGTCAGCCACCGCGGCGTGGTCAACCTCCTCCAGTCCCTCCGCTGCCGGCTCGACCCCCGCCCGGGCGACGTCCTGCTGTCGGTCACCACGCTGGCTTTCGACATCGCGGCGGTCGAGCTCTACCTGCCGCTGACCGTCGGCGCGCGGGTGGTCCTGGCCGACCGCGCCACCGCCGCCGACGGCGAGCGGCTCGCGGCCCTGATCGACCGCGCCGGGGCGACCCTGATGCAGGCCACGCCTTCGACCTGGCGGATGCTCGTCGTGGCCGGCTGGCGGGGGCGCGCGGGCTTGACCGTGCTCTCGGGAGGCGAAATGCTGGCGCGCGATCTGGCGGAGTCCCTGCTGGCGCGCTGCGCGGCCCTGTGGAACCTGTACGGCCCCACGGAGACCACCATCTGGTCCACCGCGCAATCCGTAAGCTCCGCCGCCGGGCCGGTGCCGATCGGCCGGCCGCTGGCCAACTCGCGCCTGTACGTGCTCGATCCCGGCGGTCGGCCCGTGCCGGTCGGCATCCCGGGCGAGCTGCACATCGGGGGGATCGGCGTCGCGCGCGGCTACCGCGATCGGCCCGAGCTGACGGCCGAACGCTTCGTCCCGGACCCCTTCGCCCCGGCACCAGCCGACGCCGCGGCGCGCCCCCGCATGTACCGCACCGGCGATCGGGTCCGCTACCGCCCCGACGGCGCCCTCGATTTCCTCGGGCGGCTCGATCACCAGGTCAAGCTCCGCGGTCATCGGATCGAGCTGGGGGAGATCGAGACCGTGCTCGCCCGGCACCCCGACGTGCGCGAGGCCGTCTGCCTGGCCCGCGAGGACCATCCGGGCGATCCGCGCCTGGTGGCCTATGTGGTCCTGGATTCCCATCGGGCCGCGCCGCCGACGGCCGCCTCGCCCATGCCCGCCGAGCTCGGCGCCTTCCTGGCTCGCACGCTGCCCTCGTACATGGTCCCCTCGGCCTTCGTCGTCCTGGACGCGCTGCCGCTGACGCCCAACCACAAGGTTGACCGCCTGGCCCTGCCGGCGCCCGACGAGGTGGCCGACCCCCTGGCCAGGGAGGCGGAGGCACCGCGCACCGCGGTCGAACGGATCGTGGCCGACACGATGTCCGGGCTGCTGCGCGTCACGCCGGTCGGCCTTCACGACGACTTCTTCGCCTTGGGCGGCCATTCGCTCCTCGCGACGCAGCTCGTGGCGCGCCTGCGCGACATCCTGCAGGTCGAGCTGCCGATCCGGCGGGTTTTCGAGTCGCCGACGGTGCTGGGCCTGGCCGGCGCGGCGCTGGAGGATCCCCGGCAGCGCTCACGGGTCCAGCGCGCCGCCGAGCTCGCGCTCGACCTGGCCCGGCTATCCGATGCGGAGATCGCCGGTCTGCTCAGGGCCGACGACGCGGTCAGCCGCGAGGGCGGCGCTCAGAATGGAGGGAAGATCGAATGACTGAGGCGCCCCAGGATCATAGCGGCGCGGCGACGACCCTGTCGCCGGACCGGCTGGCGCTGCTCCGGCACATGTTGGAAGCCGAGGGCTTGGCCGCAACCGCGCCGAGCCCGATCCAAGCCCAGCCGCCCCGGGCGGTCGACGGATGCGCGCCGCTGGCCTTCGCCCAGGAGCGGATGTGGCTGCTCGACCGGATGCAACCCGGCAACCCGGCCTACAACCTAGCCGCCGCCATCCGCCTCCGGGGCGCGCTCGACGCCGCGGCCTTGGAGCACGGTCTCCATGCGATCATCCGCCGCCACGCCGTGCTGCGCACGACCTACCGTGCCGTCGACGGGCGGCCGAGGCAGGTGATCGCGGCGGACGCCGAGCTGCGCTTGCCGATCATCGCGCTCGGCGGCCGGCCGCCCCCGGAGCGCGAGGCGGAGCTGCGGCGCCTGGCCGAGCAGGCGGCGGCGCGGCCCTTCGACCTCGAACGCGACCTGCCGATCCGCGCGACTCTGGTCGTGCTCGGGCCTACCGAACACGTGCTCTTGCTCACCGTGCACCACATCGCGGCGGACGGCTGGTCGATCGGCGTGCTGAGCCGCGAGCTGGCGATCCTGTACGCGTCGGCCATGGCGCGGGCCGAAGCAGGGGCGCCGCCTTCCGCTGCGCCGGGCCTGGCCGAGCTCCCGATCCAGTACGCCGACTTCGCCCTGTGGCAGCGCTCGCCGGCGCGGGCCGCGGTGATCGAGGGCCAGGTCGACTACTGGCGCCGGCAGCTCCGCGACCTGCCATGGGTCGAGCTGCCCCCGGACCGGCCGCGACCGCCGCTGCGGACCTTTCGGGGAGGGCGCGTCCGGGCAAGCCTTTCCGGGGACCTCGCGGAGCGGTTGCGCGCCCTCGGTCGGGCCGAAGGGGCCTCGCTGTTCATGACACTCCTGGCCGGCTTCGCGATCGTCCTCCAGCGGCGGACGGGGCACGACGACATCGCGATCGGCGCGCCGATCGCCGGGCGCGACCGGCCCGAGCTCGAGGACCTGATCGGCTGCTTCGTCAACACGCTCGTGCTCCGGGTCGACCTCTCGGGCGATCCGAGCTTCCGGACCCTGGTCGGCCGCGTGCGCGAGGTCTGCCTCGACGCCTACGCGCATCAGGATCTGCCCTTCGAGCGACTCCTCGAAGCCCTCCAGCCGCGTCGCGACCCCAGCCGGACGCCGCTGTTCCAAGTGTTGTTCAACATGCTCACCGAACCCGGCCCCTTCGCCGGCCTGCCCGGCCTGGAGGCGGAGCCGATCGCTCGGCCGGAACCGGAGGCGAAGTTCGACCTGACACTCTACGTCCACGACCGGGCCGGCGCGATCGACCTCGACGCGGTGTATGACGCCGATCTCTTCGACGCCGACAACGTCGCCGAGCTTGTCGCCCAGCTCGATCGGCTGCTCGGCCAAGCCGCGGCCGCACCCGATCGGCCGATCGGTGCGCTCGACCTGGTCACGGACGCCGCGCGCGGGCGCCTGCCGGACCTGGCGGCGCCGCTGCCCTACGCGGCGACGGCCGCACTGCCGGACGGCTTCGTCCGTCAGGCGCGCCGCGTGCCGGACCGGGCGGCCGTCGTCGATGCCTTCGGCACGTGGACCTATGGCGAGCTCGACGCCTGGAGCAACCGGCTGGCCAACCACCTGCTCGCCGCGCGCCTCGCGCCCGAAGCGGTCGTGGCGATCTACGGTCACCGCGGCGCCGCCCTGGTCGGGGCGATCCTGGGCGTGCTCAAGGCCGGCGCCGCCTTCGTCGTGCTCGATCCCACCGCCCCCGCCCTCCGATCGGCCGACACGCTCCGGTCCGCCCGGCCGCGGGCCTGGCTGGCGGTCGACGCGGCCGGCCCGGTGCCGCCGGAGCTGGCCGACTGCCTGGTGGAGCTCGGCGTCGCCTGCCGCCTGTCGCTGCCGCCGCGGCCCGGGGGCGCGGCCGCGGAGCCACTGGCGGCGGCGCCGGACTCCCATCCGGGCCTGGCCATCGGCCCGCGCCACCTGGCCTACCTGGCCTTCACGTCCGGCTCGAGCGGCCGGCCCCGGGGCATCCTCGGCGAGCATGGCGCGGTGACCCACTTCCTCGATTGGCACATCCGCCGCTTCGAGCTCGGCGAGGGCGATCGCTTCAGCCTGCTGGCCGGCTTGGGCCACGACCCGCTGCTGCGCGACATCTTCACCCCGCTATCACTGGGGGCGACCCTGTATGTGCCACCCGACGCCGACCTGAGCTCCTCGCTCGGCCTCGCGGCCTGGCTGAAGCGTCATCGGATCAGCGTGGCGCACCTCACGCCGGGCCTCGGGCAGGTCCTGGCGGTGGCGGTGGACTGGGGTGGCTCACCGGCCGGAGATGCCGGCCTGCCCGACCTGCGCTACGCCTTCTTCGGCGGCGACGTGCTCACCGGCGCGGACGTGGATCGCTTCCGCGCGCTGGCACCGGCGGCGACGCTGGTCAACTTCTACGGCACGACCGAGACGCCCCAGGCGATGGCCTGCTGGATCGTCCCGAACACGGGGGACCCGTCCAACGGGGCCGATCCGGCCGGCATCGTCCCGATCGGCCGGGGCATCGACGGCGCGCAGCTCGTCGTGCTCAACGCCGCCGGCGCCGTCGCGGGCATCGGCGAGCGGGGCGAGATCCACGTGCGCAGCCCCCACCTCAGCCGCGGTTACATCGACGACCTGCAGGCGACGCGCGCCCGCTTCCGGGTCAATCACCTCACCCGCGATCCGGGTGACCGGCTGTACCGGACCGGAGATCTCGGGCGCCACCTGCCGTCGGGGGCGGTGGCCTTCGTCGGGCGCAACGACCGCCAGGTCTCGCTGGGCGGCGTGCGGATCGAGCTCGAGGAGATCGAGGCCGTGCTGGCACGGCACCCCGCGGTCCGAGAGGTCGCGGCGCTCGTGCACCCGGCGGATCGAGCCGGCGCCGACGGGTCGGCCGCGTCGAACGGAGCGGAGAATGCGGAGAGTTCGGACGGCCGCACGGTCCGCGCCGGATCGCTCGTCGCGTACGTGGCTATGCGCGAGTCGCCGCCGACAGCGGGCGAGCTGCGCGAGTTCGCCCGGGCGCGCCTGCCGGCGCCGGCCGTGCCGGCCGGCTTCGTCCTCCTGGATGCCCTGCCCCTGACGCCCAACGGCAAGCTCGACCACGCCGCGCTCGCGGCGCTGCCCTGGCAGGCGGCGCCGCCCCCGGCGGACGGGGCGCCGCGGACGGCGATGGAGCGCCTGATCGTCGGGCTGTGGCTGGACCTCCTGGGGGTCGACGAGGTCCGGACCTCGGACAACTTCTTCGACCTCGGTGGATCATCACTCCTGGCGATGCAGGTGCTGGCCCGGCTCGAAGCGAGGACGGGCGTCCGGCTCGACCCGCGCGAGCTGGGCTACCAGACCGCCGGCCAGCTCGCGGCCGCCTGCGAGGCGGCGGCGCACGCCACGCAGGCGCTGCGCGCGTGAGCGGGGATTCGGCGCTGGTCCGGGAGGTCGCCACCGGCCGGCCGGAGCATGGCATGACACCGCTCTACTTCGGCGAGCCGGGCGAGGCGCTGTTCGGCTGCTGGCACGCGCCGATCGGGGGGCCGGCCCGCTCGACCGGGATCGTCCTCTGCCCCCCGACCGGCCAGGAGTACATCCTGGCGCACCGGACCTTCCGCCTGCTCGCTGCGCGGCTCGCGCGGCAGGGTTTCCATTGCCTGCGCTTCGACTGGTACGGCTGCGGCGATTCCTCCGGCGAGGACGCCGACGGGCGGCTCGATCGCTGGCGCGCGGACGCGGTCGCGGCGATCGACCTCATGCGGACCCGTTCGGGCGTGCGGTCCGTCGCAGCGGTCGGCCTGCGCCTCGGCGCGACCCTGGCCGCCCTGGCCGCGGCCGGGCGCGGCGACGTGGACTGCCTGGTGCTGTGGGATCCCGTCGTCAACGGCCGCGGATTCGTCGAGGCCATGGGGAAGCAGCACCGCGACCGACTGCGCCGATTCCCGGTGCTCGTCGAGACGCCGCCCGCCGGGCGGGTGGTGACCGAGGCCCTCGGCTTCCCGGTCGGCGACGACCTGCGCGCCGACCTCGATCGCTTGGACTTGTCGGCCCTGTCCGCGGCTCCGGCCGGCCGCATCCTGCTCGTCGACACCCGGACCGGGTCCGCGGTCGAGCCGATCGAGCGCCGCCTGACGCAGTTGGGAGCACAGGTCGAGGTCAGGTCGATCGATACGCCCTCCATCTGGATCGAGGATATCAACAAGGTGCTCGTTCCGCACGCCGTCCTGCAGGCAATCCTCGCCTGGTTGACGCGGGTGGCCGCATGATCGAGACCGCCGTACGCTTCGGCCCGCGGCAGGCGCTCGTCGGCGTGCTGACCGATCCTGGGACGGATGCTCCCCCCGACCGGCCGGCGGTCATCCTGCTCAATGCCGGGCGCATCCACCATGTCGGCCCGAACCGGCTCCACGTCAAGCTCGCGCGCTGCCTGGCCGGCCTGGGCTTCGTCGTGCTGCGCTTCGACTTCTCGGGCATCGGCGACAGCGAGCCGCGAGAGGACCACCTTCCATTCGCGCAAAGCGCCGTGCTCGAGACCCAGGAGGCCATGCGATTCCTGGGCGCGGCCAGGGATGCCCAGCGCTGGGTTCTGATCGGCATCTGCTCGGGCGCGGGGGTCGCGTTCCGCACCGCCCTGGAAGATCCGCGGGTCGGCGGCGTGGTGCTGATCAATCCCCCGAGTCAAAACTACGACCGCTGGACGAAGCTGCGGGCCTACGGCCGGAAGTTCTTCCGCCATTACTGGAAAGTGCTGCTGCTCAGGCCGCGCAGCGCGACGAAGGCCGCGCGCTGGCGGCCCCCGCCCGCGCCGGCGCCGGGCGCCACCGTGCGCGGGCGAGGGCAGGGCTTGCTGGCGGGCCTGATCGGGCGCGGCGCCCAGGTGCTGATGGTCTACAGCGAGGCGGACATCGGGCAGGACTACTTGAACGTACGCCTCGGCCGCGAGCTGCCCCGGCTGCGGGCGACCGGCCGCCTGGAAGTCGTGACCATCCCGCGCTCCGACCATGTGTTCACCCGGCTTGAAAGCCAGGCGCAGCTCGTAGACCTCGTGTCCGGATGGCTGAAGCGGCCGGCGGAGCTCATGCCCCAGCTCGGAGAGCTCGCCGAGGACCATCGCGCCATCCGCGGTGCCGAGCCGGTCGTCACCCCGTTGGCCTGGGACTGACATGCGCCTGCTCTACGTCACCTTCATGCTGCAGCATCCGCGCCTCCGCGGGCCGAATCGGCACTACCACTTCCTGCGCGAGCTGGCGCGGGAGCACCGGATCACGCTCCTCTCACTGACCGACCAGGCGATGCCGCCCGAGCTGCGGTCCGAGATCGAGGGCTTCACCGAGCGGCTCATGACATGGCCGGTGCCCGGTGGCCGGTGGTCGGCCACCGCCGGCACCGCCGCGCCCGGCGCCACCGGCCGGCGCGCGCGCTGGCGTGGCTACCGCAGCGCGGTGCGGTCGATGCGGCAGGCCTTCGACGCGGCGGTCACCGCCGGCGCGTACGACGCCGTCCTGCTGCATGGCAAGAACCTGCTCGACGTCGTGTCCGGCCGCGGGCGGACCCCGCTCGTCCTCGAGTTCTGCGACGCCGGCTCGTTGCGCATCCGGATGCGCATGGGCCATGTCCGCCCGGCGAAGCGCCTGCTCCTGGCCGCCCAATACCTGATCGTTCGGCGGATGGAACGCCAGGCCGTCCGAGCCACGCCCCATCTGTCGTTCATCACCCGGCGCGATCGGTCGGCGATCCTCGGGCCGGCGAGCCGCGCGCCGGTGATCCCGAACGGAATCGACCTCGCCTACTGGCGCCGGAGTCCCGAGCTCGCCTCCCGGCCGCACCGGCTGGTCCTGACCGGCGTGATGAGCTACGCGCCGAACGCCGACGCCGCGCTGCAGCTCGTCGACGCGATCCTGCCGCGCATCCGGGCGGCGCTGCCGGAGGTGGAGCTGTGCATCGTCGGCCGCGATCCGCCGGCGGCGCTGCTGGCGCGCGCCGAGTGCGATCCGGCGCTCACGGTCACCGGCTTCGTCGACGACCTGCGGCCTTTCCTGGCGTCGGCCGCGCTCTTCGCCGCGCCGCTGCGCTTCGCATCCGGCATGCAGAACAAGGTGCAGGAAGCGATGGCGATGGGCGTCCCCGTCGTCACCACGCCGGTCGTGTCCGAGGGGCTGTGGGTCCGGGACGACGATCCGCCGCCGCTGGAGGTCGCGGACGGCGCGGAGGCGTTCGCGGCGCGAGTGATGGAATTGCTCGGCGACGCCGATCGGCGGTCCGCCCTGGCCGCGGCCGGGCGCCGCTATGCCGAGCGGTACTGGGTCTGGCCCGAACGCGCGGCGCAGCTCGCGGCGCTGTGCGAGACCGCCGTCCGCCAAACCGTGCGCGGCGCGGCGGCGGGAGCGACGCCGGTGCCGGGTCGAGCGGAAGGCTGGCGCGATGCCTGATCCGACCCGCTCGACCGGGATGGCGGGGCACGGCGCATGGGTCCTACGCCCGATCGCCCGGCCGGAGGCCCGGCTGCGCCTGTTGTGCGTTCCCTATGCCGGGGCCGGGCCGGCGATCTATCGCACCTGGCCGCAGGCCTTGCCGCCCTGGATCGAGCCGCTGATGGTTCAGCTCCCCGGGCGCCAGGGTCGCTTGCGAGAAGCGCCGCTGACACGCATGCGGCCCTTGGTCGAGGCGCTGACCGTGGCGTGCGGGGCCTGGTTGGACCGCCCCTTGGCGGTCTTCGGCTACAGCTTGGGCGCGCTGATCGGCTTCGAGCTGGCGCACGCCCTGCGCGAGCGCTACGGCGTCGAGCCTTGCCACCTGTTCGTCGGCGCGCGGCGCGCACCGCAGCTTCCCGACCCCGAGCCGCCGCTGCACCACCTGCCGGACGACATCTTCGTCGACGAGCTCGGCCGGCGTTACGAAGGCATCCCCACGGCGGTGCTGGCCGAGCCGGATCTGCTCAAGCTGCTCCTGCCGGCGCTGCGGGCGGATTTCGAGCTGCTGGCCACCTATGCTCATCGGCCGCGCCCACCACTCCACGCCCCGCTCGGCGTGTTCGGCGGCCGGGCCGACCCCCGGATCAGCCGGGCCGACCTGCGCGCCTGGCGGGCCGTGACGACGGGGCCCTTCACGCTGCGGCTGTTGCCGGGCGATCACTTCTTCTTGAACCAGTGCCAGGCCGAGCTGATCCGCGCGGTGGTCGCCGACCTGGCGGACGGCGATCCGGATAGCGCGGGCGGCGGGGATCGCACGGCTGTTCGCGCGCCCGCCGGCGGACGCGCGGTCGATCTCCAGGAGGCGGAGCCATGAACGGCGACTACCAGTACGATCTCTACGGGGCGGCCTTCAAAGCCGATGTCTTCGCGACCTATGCCCGGATGCGGCGGGAGGCCCCGGTCTGCCCGCACCCCGGCATCACCGGGCGCGACCGGATCTGGTTCGTCACGCGGCATGCGGACGCCGCCGCCATTCTGCTCGATCACCGGCGGTTCATCAAGGTCCCGCCGGATCGTCGCGACAAGCAGCTCGGCGCGGACCTTCAGGATGCGCCCGAGGCACTGCGCCCCCTGACACACCACCTGCTCAACATGGATCCGCCCGATCACACGCGCTTGCGCGCCTTGGTCAACCGCGCCTTCACCCCGCGCCTGGTCGAACACCGGCGGGAGCAAATTCAGGCGCTGGCCGACAGCCTGATCGACCAGGTCCAATCAACGCGTCACATGGAGCTGATCGACGATTACGCCTTCCCGTTCAGCATCGGCGTGATCCTGAACATCCTGGGCATCGCGTTCGACGACCGGCATTCCCTGCGCGAATGGGGCGAGGTCTTCATCTCCCCGCTCCTGAGCTATGTGCAGACCAGCCAACTTTCGCAGGCATTCACCGTTTATCTGCAACAGTTGTTCGAGCAGCGGCGCGGCGATCCGCGCGACGACTTGCTGAGCGCGCTGCTCCAGGCCGAGGAGGAGGGCGACAAGCTCGACGAGGCCGAGCTCATCGGCATGGTCGCGCTGCTGATCGTGGCCGGCTTCGAGACCACCCGCAACCTCATCGGCAATGCCACCCTCGCCCTGCTCGAACACCCGGAGCAACTGGCGCTCCTGCGCAGCCAGCCGCATCGGATGGCGGAGGCCGTCGAGGAGCTCACCCGTTACGACCCCCCGCTGGAACGCAGCTTGATCCGCTACGCCGCCGAGGACGTCGTCCTCGACGGGCAGACCATCCACCGGGGGGACGCGGTGATCGCCGTGCTGGCCGCGGCGAACCGCGACCCGGATCAGTTTGATGACCCCGATCGCCTCGACATCGACCGCGAGAGGTCCCGCCACCTGGGTTTCGGGCTAGGCATCCACTACTGCGTGGGAGCACCGCTGGCCCGCCTGGAAGGCGAGATCGGCCTCAACACCTTGCTGGGCCGCCTGCCCGGCCTGCGGCTGGCGGTGCCCCGCGCCGATCTGCGGTGGAACCTATCGCCCTTCTTGCGCGGGCTGCGTGCCCTGCCCGTGGCCTGGGATTAGATTAGCGCCGTCCCACCCAAGGCAGGAACGTCCGCAGCGCGTCCACCCGCGTGACCACCGGACCGTGGTAGTCCGGCGGCGCGGTCTGGTTGACGACCACCAGGCGGTAGGCATAGGTGCCGGGGGCGACGAGGTCCGCCAGCGCATAGCTGCCGCCCGCGGAGGCCCCCCCTTGCGCCGGGACCAGCGCGCCGACGCTGGTCCACGGACCCCTGGGGTGCGTGGGATCGGCGGCGGGACCCAGCGCCGCGCGCTCGACCCGGAAGCCGGCGAGATCGGACTCGCTGGTCGTCTCCCAGGCCAGGCGGACGCGGCCGGTGGGGTCGGGCGCGGCGGCGAAGTGGATGATCGTCGCGGCGGTGGGGACGAAGGGGGTGGGTGTGGGCACCACCTGGGGCTCGGCTTCGTAGGCGCCGACGTCGCAGGAACTGTTCTGGGGGCGCGCGACGCCGCGCTGATCGGCGGTGACGTCCGTGCCGCAGCCGTTGAGGTTGTCGGGGATCCTGTCCAGCGCCGCGCTGCCGGGGCCGAGCGCATGAGTC
>CAZCJG010000139.1:0-11314 GCA_964498575.1 uncultured Anaerolineales bacterium
TTGCCGTCGGCTGCGGCGGCGAAGACCCTGACTCTTCGTCTCCATCATCGTCGTCATCGCCCGGCGCACCCACCCCCTCGCACAACTCCACCGTCCACCGGAACACTCCGATGTCGCTCTGCGCCGTGCCCCCCGCCGTCACCACCCGCCACCGGTAGGTTCCCGGCTTGCAGTTGACGTCCTGCAACTGCGCGCACTCGGCGGGCTTGCCCGGTGCCCACACTGACTGGGTCTGGGATTCCTCCTTGACCGCATTGGTCGGCGTGCAGTTGTCGCCCTTCTTCTCCGCTTGGCAGACCAGGACCCGGTATACCGGTGTCTGGCCTGTCACCTCCGCGCGTGTGTTCGCCAACTGCCACAGGAACTGCACGTCGCAACCCGGAATCGCGGCGCCGGGCGAGGGGGCCAACAACCGAATGCCGTAGCGACCCGCCTGCGCTTGAGGTGGCGCCGCCTGACCCCCACCCGACCGTGAGGGCGGTGCCGCGGCAATGACGGCAGCTTGCGTACCCGCCACCGACGTCTCAGCCGCCGCGACCGCCGTCGCTCCGCTGGCATCGGCCGTCTCTGCCGCCGCGGTTTGCGCTACCACCGCCTGCTCGGCCAGCCTCGCCGCGGCGGCCGCGCTGTCCGCCGTTTCCTCGGCGGCCACCACCGCCTCCAGCTCCAGCTTCCCCGAGGTCGCCAACGCAATGGCCACGACCGCCGTTGTCTGCGCCGCCTCCTTCGTCGCGTTCGCCGCGTTGCGCGGATCGTCAACGTTCTTGCGGAACAGGAGCGCCAGGGCGAGTACCGCTAGACCAGCCACGCCCGCGATCGCGAGCTGCCCGAGCAGGATCTTGCGCCGTGACTGCCGTGCCGGCGGCGCGGCCGACGCGGGGGACGGCATCACGCCCGAGGTGACCGCCTCCGGCAGGGCAGGCAAGGCGGCCACGCCGCCGGCGACCAGGGCGGGTGGCACCGATGCCGGCAGCGCGGCCGGGGCGTACTCGACCCCGCCCGGCACCCGCAGCACGATGGCCGTGATGTTGTCGTGCCCGCCGTTGCGGTTGGCCAGTTGCACCAGGGCTTCGGCCGCCTGCTGCGGCGGGAGCTGGCGCAGCATCGGGGGCAGCTCGGGATCGGTCACCAGGTTGGTCAGGCCGTCGGTGCACAGCAGCACGCGGTCGCCCGGCTGGAGCGCGATCGGCGCGGGCGTGTCGACCGCCAGCTCCGCCTGGTTGCCTACCGCTCGCGTGATCAGGTTGCGGTTGGGGTGGTTGCGCGCGACTTCCTCGCTGATGACGTTGTGGCGTACCTGCTCGGCCACCCACGAATGGTCGTCGGTGATCTGCGCCGGCATCGTTTGGCCATCGCGCACCAGGTAGGCGCGGCTGTCTCCCACGTGGCCCGTGTACAGCACGCCATCCTTGACCACCACCGCGGTCAAGGTCGAGGCCATGCGGCCGAGCGAGGGGTTGGTGCGCGCGTCGTCCAGCACCTTGTGGTTGGCGGCCAGGAAGGCGTTGCGCAAGCGCGCCTGCACGTCCGGCGAGGGGTCGCGGTAGTAGAACACGTCGAACAAGGTCTTCACCGCGTTGCTGCTCGCCCATTGGCCGCCCTCCTCGCCGCCCATCCCGTCCGCCACCGCGTAGAGCTCGCCGCGCCCGGCCAGCAGTCCGGCTTCGATGCGGTATTGGCGCGGATCGCCCATCGAGTCCTCGTTGGCCAGGCGATTCATGCCCCGATCCGTCGCGCGGCCGAAGGCCAGGGGCGCCGGGGCGGTCTGTGTCGAATTGCCTTGCTGGGGGTCCATCTCAGATGACATCCTTCCGCTTCATGAAGAACACGGTCAAAGCCAGGTACAGCACCGCGTAGCCGGCCAGCACCAGCCAGTCGCCGGCCACCGTCTCGACGCTGTGCGAATACTCGATGTGGATGCGCGCGGGAGCGCAGCGCTGGTCCGCCGGCAGTTGCCCGTCCTGCAGCAAGGCGCAGATGTCGACGATCGAGCCCAACGCCTGGGTCGACCAGTAGCTCAGCGTCAGGTACGACAGGATCTGGGACGCTCCCTCCAGCTTGAAGGTCACCCCCGACAGGATCATTTGCGGCACCAGGATGATCGGCGTGAAGCTCATCGCGCGGTCGGAGTTCGAGGCCAGGGCCGAGAGCAGGAGCCCTGTCGCCAGGCCCGCCAGCGCGGTCAGGAGCAGGGTGATGTAGAGGTCGGCCGCCGGGCCGAAGATCACGCCGGACTCGGGCACGCCGGTCTTGAGCAGCACCAAGCCGAGCATGATCGCCGTCTGCACCATGCACAGCACGAGCAGGATGCCGAGCTTGGAGAACACGTAGGGCAGGATGCCCAGGCTCGCCATCCGCTCGCGCAGGTAGATCGGCAGCTCCTTGGTGATCTCGCGCGCCGCGTTGCTCACGCCGAACCACACCGCCACGATGGCCATCGTGTTCAGGATCGGCTGGGCCTTGAAGGCGTTCTCGAGCGCGTCCGGCTGGGGCAGGAACACGTCCTCGGCGGCCACCCGCCACAGGATCAGCCCGATGATCGGCGCCTGGGCGAGGAGGATCGCCAGGTTGCGCTGGTCACGCCGCACCAGGTCGAAGTAGCGCTGGGTCAGAATGTTGAGCTGCCGCAGCCCGCCCGCGGCCTGGGGCGGGCCGGTGTGGCCGGTCAGCCAGCCGCCGGGGTCCGCCGCAATCCCTTGACCCGCCGCCATCCCTTGCCCCCCCGCCCCACCGCCTTGCACCCGGCGATCGAGCACATAGCGCTGATACTCCGGCGACCGGTGGAAGCGCTCCTCCCAGGCCAGTGGACTTTGGGGCGAGCTGTCGATCTCGGTGTAGATGTCGGCGTAGTCCCGCTTGCCGAAGTAGTCCAGCGCCCGCCGCGGCGGACCGACGAAGACCAGCCGCCCACCGCGCCCCAGGAAGACCACGAGGTCGCACTGGTCGATGTTGGCCGTGGCATGGGTTACCAGCAGCACCGTCCGGCCCTCGTCGGCAAGCTGGCGGAAGGTGTACATCATGCGCTTGTCCAGGCCGGGATCCAGGCCGCTGGTCGGTTCGTCGAGGAAGAGCATCTGCGGGCTGGCCAGCAGCTCGACGGCCGTGCTGACGCGCTTGAGCTGGCCGCCGCTGAGCTGCTCGACCAGCTTGTCGCGGCACGCGCTCATGTCGACCTTGTCCAGCACTTCGTCGATGCGCGCGCGGCGGTCCGCCCCGCGCATGTCGCGCGGCAGGCGCAGGCGGGCGACGTAGTCCAGGGCGGCGCCGACCGACAGCGTGCGGTGGATGATGTCGGTCTGCGGCACGTAGCCGATCAATGGGCGGTAGGCGGTGAAATTGCGGTACAGGTCGTCGCCGCCGACCAGGATCGGACCGTGCGCCCGGTCCTCGACCAGGCCGCCGCCCGCCGCGGCGGCCCAGCGCGTGCCGGGGCTGAAACCATTGATCGCCCGCAGCAAGGTCGACTTGCCCGCGCCGCTGCCCCCGACCAGGGCGACGAACTCGTTGGGCAGGATGGTCAGCGAGATGTCGTTCAAGATCAGTGCGGTCTCACCACGCCAATGGGCCAAGTCCAACTTATGCACGAGCCTCCGAACGCTTCTCGGCGATGCCTTCTCAACAGAGGCGCACTGGCAAGGCACTTTGACCACCATATGCAAGCCCTGCACGTCGATGCGTACCCCGCGGCCGGTGAGCGGGCGATGGGTCAGGCCGGTCCCGTCGTACTTGAGGACGTAGGGACCGACCTGCACCTGATCGCCCGGCTGCAACCGGTGCCGGCGCACCGCCTTCTCGTTGACGAAGGTCCCGTTGGTGCTGCCGAGGTCGACCAGGTCGAACGCGCCGCCGGCCGCCTCCACCCGCGCGTGGTGCCAGCTCACCATCGGGTGCGCCAGCCACAAGTCGCTGGCCCCGTCGCGCCCGATGGCCAACGCTTGCCCCGGCCCCGGCAGGCGCATCGTCCGCGGCGGACCCTCCGGCGGCACCGGCCGGCGCATCACCGCGCCCGGCCCGTCGGCCGGCAAGCCGCCATCGCGGACGCAGCTCAGGCTCACCGAGCTGCCGAGGTCGTCGCCGATCCGGGCCACCGTGCCGGCCTCGAGGATCGCCTCCGCCACCCTCCGCCCGCCGACCTTGAGGCCGTTCGTGCTCTGGTGGTCGATCAATCGCAAGCCGGAAGGATGGGGCTCGACCCGCGCGTGCCGGCGCGAGACCTCGGGGTAGTCGATCACGATGTCGCTGGCCGGATCGCGGCCGATGGTCATCGCACGCTCGACCGGCCATGCCCGCCCCCCACCTGGCCACTGCACCAAGAGGCTTGCCCGCCCGGCCACCACGGCGGCGTTGGGCGCCGGGCCGCCCGCCCCCGCCCCGCCGTCCTGGTACGGCGTCCCGCAGTCGGGGCAAAACCGTGCGTCGGCGCGCGGCGCCGGGTGCCCGCAGCTCGGGTTCGGGCAGACGCGCGTCATGCTCCGCCGCCCTCGATCCGGAGCCGAAACACCGTCTGCCCCATGCCGATCTCATCCCCATCCTGTAATGCCTGATCAAGCACCGGCCGGCCGTTGACCCGCAGCGCATTGTCCGGCGACCGCGCGTAGATGTGGAACCGCCCCTCGATGAAGCGGACCAGGGCGTGCTGGCGCGACACGGTCGGATCGGTGATCACGATGTCGCTGCTCGGCTCGCGCCCGATCGCCGTCATGCCCGAGCCGAGGTGGAACCGCATCCCCGTCTGCGGACCGGACATGACCTCCAGCACCGCCATCGATCCCGACGGTGGAATGATCACGGTGGGGGGGACGCCGGAAGTGGCCGGGTCGGCGGCGGGCCGGGCGCGGGGGAGGGAGGCTGCGGGTACGGCGCCGGCGGTGGCGCAGGGGAAGGTCCGGGATCGTCATTCCGCACCGTCGATGCCGGAGATCCCGGCAGGTACGGCCCAATCGGGTCGTAGGGCTGCGCGTGAGCCTGCGGACTCGGCGGCGGGGGCTGTCCGCGGCCGCGCCGGGCCGGTCGTGGCCAGGGCCCAGGGCAGGCACAAGGCGACGGCGAGCGCCCGGCGGCAGCCGCTCACGTCCGACTCCTCGTCCCCCGTGGCATGGCCTAGCCCTCGCCAAGCTGCGCGGCCGGATCGAAGCGCACCTCGATGAACGCGAGATCCGTCTCACCGAAGCGCAGGCGATCCTTGTCCGCCAAGGGCTGCCGGCCGCTGATCCTGACCCCGTTGACCAGCGTCCCGTTACCGCTGCCCAAGTCCTGAATCACGAAGCGCTCCGCGTCCCCATCCTTGACCACCTGCGCATGGATGCGGGATACCGCCCGGTCGTCCGCCAGCACGATGCTGCTGCTGTGCGACTTCGGCTCGCGCCCGATCTCGGTGTGCTCCGCCAGCCGGATGGCGTCGCCCGCGCGATGGCCACCGAGAAACACCAGCCAGGCCATGTGTACCAGCGTCGTTGGCTGCAAGATCACGGTGGCGCTCGCCTCGGCACCGAAGTCGCGCGTGGCCGCGGCAGCGCCGATGCCAACCACACCCGGCGGCGTTGCGCCAGCCGCCGCGACGCCGCCGGATGGCAGCACGCTGGTAGGGCTGTCTATTGGGGGCGGGGGCGGGGGCATGCGCTGCGGCGGGTCGGGGACCTCGGCCAGCGCAGGCGCGGTCTGCGCCAACCCGTCCGTGGTCGGCGCCGGGGGCGCGGGCGCCGGAGGGGGAGGTGGCATGGTCCCCCCCGGTGACATGGCGACGGGCGGAGCCTGCGCGGAAGGCGGCTGCGGCGGAGGCGGCGCCGGCGAGGACACGGGCGATGGGACGGGCGAGGCCGCGGTCCTGATCCCGTAGACCAGCAGGCACAACGCCGCCAGCACCCCCGCCGTCAGGCTCATGCCGGTGAGGAAGCGGCGGGTGACATCCGCGTTGGCCAAGAGCTCCGGGAACAAGGCCAGGATGACGCCCGGCAGCGTGCACACGGCCAGGATCGTCGCGACGTTTTGGATCATCATCGCCGACTGGCCGCGGTGATAGCTGGCATACGATATCCCCGCCGCCGCGACCACCGCGACCACGAAAGCAGTGAGCGTAGCGATCAAGAGTGGCGTCATCGGCTGTCCCCTAGAGCTGCTTGAAGATCAGCGTGGTGCTGCCCAGCTCGATCTGGTCGTTGTCGACCAGCGCCTGCGCGCTCACGCGTTCACCATTGACATGCGTGCCGTTGGTGCTGCCCCGGTCGTTGATCGAGAAGCGCAGGCCACTGCCCGCGTCCGGCATGGCGGCCACCTCGGCATGAAGGGCCGAGACATTGGCGTCATCCAACGCGATGGCGACCGGGCTGCCGGTCCCGGCGCGGCCGATCATGGTGGTCCCGCCCCCCAGTCGATGAAGCTGGCCGGCACGCTTGCCCCGCACCTCGACCAACCAGGCGAAGACCGGCGCCGCCTGCGCCCCACTGCGCAAGATCAGCGTACCCCCGGCGCGCGGATCCGGCGGCCGCGCCGGCGGGCCCGCCTGCGACGAATCGATCATGCCGCTGCCTCCTCGCTATCGTGTCGATGACAAACGCAAGACAAAGTTTCCGACAAGCCTGCGACGATTCAACCGCATTGTATCATAGCCTATCATCCAAGGTCCAGCAGCACCCTAGCCATCATGCCAGGTCCAACAACTGATCCGCAACGGTCTCCCAAACGGCGCCGCGGCCGAATTCCCAGGCCGATTGGTAGGCCCCTTCGCCAAGCCGCGCACGCAGCTCGGCCAGATGCGCGGCGGTTGTGCTTTCAGCATCGACCGCGGTGCCGGTCCCAACCGGGCGCAATCGGCTTGCCAGCGCAAACAGGTGGACCGCACGAGCCCAGGCTTCGGCCGCATGGTCCACTGCGGCCAGCCCCTCGAAGGCTTCGGCCGCAACCTCCGTGTCCGCGGCTTCCAGCGCCACCGCCAGGCTGGCGGAAAATGCCGCCCGCGCGGCCACATGGTTGCGCTGCTCGTAGTCTACCCGGCCCAGGTTGACCCACACCGCCGCCATACCGCGCCGATCGTCGACCGACCGGAAGCTGTCCAGGCCTTGCTGAAAACAAGCGCGCGCGGTCGCCAGGTCGCGCTGCCAGTGGGCGATGCTGCCCAGGGCGACGAGCGCGGAGGCGCTGCCGCGCGCATCCGCCTGGCGGCGCCAATCCTCCAGGCTGGCGGCATAGTGGGCGCGCGCGCCGTCCAGATCGCCGGCGCGCCAGCGCAAGTGGCCGAGGTTGCCGAGCGCCAGCGCGCACAGGCCGGGATCGTCCTCCCCGCGCGCGATCGCCAGGCTGGCCTCGAAGGCCGCCGCCGCCCCGGCCAGGTGCCCCGCACCGGCCTCGAGCGTCCCCAGCCCGGCCAGGCAACGCGCCTGGCCCGCGCCCTGGCCCGTCGCCTGGTAACGCTCCAGAGCCCGGAGGGTCCAGGCGCGCGCCGTGGCCACATCGCCGTCGGCCTGGGCCACCCGCCCGAGCTGCTCCTCCGAGGCGGCCAGGCCGCGCTGGTCGCCCAGCGCCTCGCAGATCATGCGGCTCTGGTCCACCAGCGCCCGCGCCTGGGCTCGATCGCCCTTGAGGCTGGTCAGGGCACCGGCGCAGCGCAGGGCCCGAGCGCGGGCAGCCGAGGCCAGCGCCGTTGTGTCCTGCACCAAGAGACCGGTCAGGCGCTCACGCCCCTCGTCGATGGCACCCTGCTGTTGCCAGAAGCCCTCCAGCGCACCGCCCAATAGGAGGCCGGTCTCGACGGCGCGCGCATCGGTCTTGCTCCACTCGAGGGCCGCGCGCAGGTTGTCGTTCTCGTGCTCGAGCACCCGCAGCCAACGGGTCTGCTCGGCGCGGCCGAGCTGGCGGGCCGCCCGTTCGGCCAGGTCGAGGCACCAGGCCAGGTGGCGCTCGCGCAGGGCCGGCGCCTCGGGCGAGGCGTCGAGCAGCTCCAGGCCGAAGCGCCGGATCGTTTCGAGCATCCGATAGCGCGGCTCGCCCTCGCCGCGGTGCAGCTTCACCAGCGAGCGGTCGACCAGGCCGGCCAGGCAGTGCGCGATGTCGCGCACGGCCAGCGGATCACCCGCGCACACGGCTTCGACCGCGTCGAGGGTGCACCCGTTCTGGAACACCGCCAGGCGCCGGAAGCACACGCGCTCCGGCTCGGGCAGCAAGGCATGACTCCAGGCGATCGCCTGGCGCAGGGTCCGGTGGCGCGGCTGGGCGGCCCGGTCGCCGTGATCGAGGAAGTCCAAAAAGCCATCCAACCGATCGAGGATCGCCCGCGGCGCCAGCGCATGCGCCCGGGCGGCCGCCAGCTCGATGGCCAACGGGATGCCGTCCAGGCGTCGGCAGATCTCCGCAATCGTGGCCAGCTCCGCCGCGCCGGGCGCGGCGCCCGGCGCCATTCGCTCGGCGCGATCCACGAACAGCCGGACCGCCTCGCTGGCGAGCGCCTCGGGCTCATCGGTTTCCGGCAAGCCGAGCGGCGCCACGTGCCAGACCTGCTCGCCGGCGATCCGCAAGGCCTCGCGGCTGGTGGCGATGATCCGCAGGCCGGCGCAACGACCGAGCAGCAACCCGGCCAGCCGCGCGGCAGCCTCGACCATGTGTTCGCAGTTGTCCAGGACCAACAATATCCGCCGGCCCGCCAGGGCCTGGATCAGGCGCTGGGTGGCATCGATACCAGGCTCGCCCTGGATGCCCAAGGCATCCGCCACCGCTTGCGGCAACAGGTCCGCGGCGGTATGGGCCTCCAGCGGCACGAACCAGGCGCCGGCGGCGAAGGCCGCGCGCTCCGCGGCCGCCGCTTCGAGCGCCAGGCGCGTCTTGCCGACGCCCCCCGGTCCGAGCAAGGTGATCAGGCGCGACTGGTCGAGGAAGCGCCGGATCGTCGCGATGTCGGCCGCGCGACCGATGAAGTGATCGGATTGAACCGGCAGGTTGCCCGGCAACGCCTGCTCCGCGACGTCGCGCCGGGCGGCGCCCGCACCGGCGGTCGCGCGCATCGCCTCGCGTTCGAGGTCCTGCAACTGGCGTCTGAGCACACCGAAGCCGTGCAACAGCCGCCGCTGCAAGTGGCGAATACCGTACTGGTAGCCGGGCCTGGCGATGGCGGCGATCTCGTGCTGTGGCAGGCCGAGGCCGGACACGTAGCGATAGAACAGGCAGCTCCAGGCCTCGAGCTCGACGTTCTCCTCCTGGAAGTCGCGCGCCAGGGCCAGCCGCTCGCGGCCGGGATCCAGCTCCCCCGGCTGCTCCCCGGGCCGGCCGACGCGCAAGTTGGCGAGGTTGCGACCGATCACCTCGTGCAACAGTGCCCCGAGCGCCCATTCCAGGCTGCCCGGGCTGACCGACATGCCTTCCCGCTGCAGGCGGGCGCGCAGCGCCTCCATCCGGACCAGGGGGTTGCCCGGCACCACCTTGGCCTGCCGCACGCCTTCGAGCGCCTCGCGCACGCTCTGGTCGGTGATCTGCGCGATCTCCACGCGTCCCGCCTCCTCCTTCAGGTCTCACTTCTCTCGCGGCCAAGCCAACACGGATACCTGGGATCCCATGCCACCGACTGGCTTCCGAGCCTGTCCCGACCCTTCTCAATCGAGGACGATAGCGATATTATATCCCAGAAGGAACACCCCGGAAGGACCCGCCCGATCGGCTCTGCGCATGTCGATGCCACCACCCCCACCGCCCCCGATCCCCCGCCGCCCGCTCGCCCAGCCTGAAGTGGTGCGCGCCGATCCCTGGCTCGCGCCCTTCGCGCCGGCGATCCGCCGGCGCATGCGCGCGCTGGCGGCGACCGAGCTGCGCCTGACCGGTCCGCGCCAGGGCCTGGCGGACTTCGCCCTCGGCCACCTGTACTTCGGCCTGCATCGCGACGGCGACGATTGGGTGCTGCGCGAATGGGCGCCAAATGCGACAGCGGTCTTCCTGATCGGCGCCTGCAACGACTGGCGGGAGGATGCGGCGTATCGATTGACGCGTGTCGGCGAGGCTCCGGTGGGCGAAGACGACGTCCCCGCGGGCGACGACGTCCCCGCCGGATGGCGTGGCATATGGGAGTGGCGCGGCCCGGCGTCAGCGCTCGAGTCGGGCCAACACTTCCGCCTCAGCCTGCACTGGCCGGGCGGTCAGGGCACGCGCATCCCCGCCTATGCCGAGCACGTGGTGCAGGACCCCGCCACGCTCGGCTTCGACGCGGCGGTCTGGGAGTCCACCTACGCCTGGCGCCATCCCCCGCTCGCCGCGCCGCCCGAGCCGCTGCTGATCTACGAGGCGCACGTCGGCATGGCGCAGGAGGAGCCGCGGATCGGGAGCTACGCCGAGTTCCGCGACGATGTGCTGCCGCGCATCGTCCGCGCCGGCTACAACGCGATCCAACTGATGGCGGTGCAGGAGCATCCCTACTACGGCTCCTTCGGCTACCAGGTGGCCAACTTCTTCGCGGCCTCGTCGCGCTTCGGGACGCCGGACGAGCTCAAGGCGCTGGTAGACGCGGCGCACGGGCTGGGCCTGGCGGTGATTATGGACCTGGTGCACAGCCACGCCGCGCCGAACGAGCTGGAGGGCCTCGCCCGCCTGGACGGCAGCGACGCGCAGTACTTCCACGCCGGCGCGCGCGGCATCCACCCGGCCTGGGGCTCGCGCTGCTTCGACTACGCCAGGCCCGAGGTGCTGCACTTCCTGCTCTCCAACTGCCGCTACTGGCTGGACGCCTACCGCTTCGACGGCTTCCGCTTCGACGGGGTGACCAGCATGTTGTATCGGGACCACGGGCTGTATCGGACCTTCGCCGGTTACGACGACTACTTCGGCGACAACGTCGACGAGGACGCGCTGGTCTACCTGTGCCTGGCCAACCAGCTCGTCCACACCGTCTGTCCCCAGGCGGTGACGATCGCCGAGGACGTCAGCGGGATGCCGGGGATGGCGCTGCCGGTGGTGGCCGGGGGGCTCGGCTTCGACTATCGGCTGGCGATGGGGATCCCGGACTACTGGATCAAGCTGATCAAGGAGCGGCGCGACGAGGATTGGCCGATGGGCGAGCTCTGGCACACCCTGGTCAACCGCCGCCGTGGCGAGAAGCACGTCGCCTACGCCGAAAGCCACGACCAGGCGCTGGTGGGCGACCAGACCCTGATCTTCCGCCTGATCGAACGCCACATGTACACGGGCATGTCGGCCGAGAGCGCGGACCCCGTGGTCGAGCGCGGCATCGCCCTGGCCAAGCTGATCCGCCTGGCGACCTTCGCGGCCGGCGGCGAGGCCTACCTCAACTTCATGGGCAACGAGTTCGGGCACCCCGAGTGGATCGACTTCCCGCGCGAGGGCA
>CAZCJG010000140.1:0-11312 GCA_964498575.1 uncultured Anaerolineales bacterium
GCGGTCGGCTGCTCGTCGCTGGGCACCTTCAGCACGCGCTTTACCGAGCTGGGCGGCATGCCGCCCAGCGCCTACCGGCGCCAGGAGGCGGGCGCGACGGCGGGGATGCCCCCGTGCGTCGCGAAACAGGTGACCAGACCGATCAGGAATCGAGAAGCATCGTCCAGCGCGCCGCGTTAGAATGTGGGTGACCGACATCACTTTTCACGAGGAGCGACTGCCATGGACATCACCATTCACGCGACCTTCCTCCCGCAGGACGACCCGGACGCCGCCCTGGCCTTCTACCGCGATACCCTCGGCTTCGAAGTCCGCAACGACGTCGGATATGGGGGGAAGCGCTGGATCACAGTCGGCCCCGCCGGCCAGCCCGGCACGTCCATCGTCCTGTACCCGCCGGAGGCCAGCCCCGGCATCACCGACGACGAGCGCCGCACCATCGCCGAGATGATGGCCAAGGGCACCTACGCCAGCCTCATCCTGGCCACTCGGGACCTCGACGGCACCTTCGAGCGGCTGCAGGCCGGCGACGCCGAGGTCGTGCAGGAGCCGGTCGACCAGCCGTACGGCGTTCGCGACTGCGCCTTCCGCGATCCCGCGGGCAACCTGATCCGCATCCAGCAGTTGCGCTGAGCCGCCCGGCGCTCGCGGCTTCGAGCATCGAAGAGCATTCACAGGAGTACTCCAGAGTCCCAGCCACAAGCCCCGGATCGCGTAGACGATCCCGGTGCCCGATCCCCACACACTTGCCAATCCCCCCAACCTGCCGCAAAATGCTTCCCCACAAGGAGGCGCCTCGCCATGCACCGCTCGACCCCTCTCGCCCGCACCCTCACCCTGACCGCCACGTTCGTCGCCACCCTCGCCACCGCCCTATCCGCCTGCACTCCCGCGCCGGCGAGTGCACCGGATAGCGCGCCCGCCGCCCCCGCGTCGGCCGCCCCCACCCTCGCCGACCCCACCGCCGAAGGCCAGCGCCTCGCCGACGGCTTCTTCGCCGCCATCCAGTCCGGCGATCCCGCCAAGGTCTCGGACACCATGGCCCCCGGTGCGCGCATCGCCCGGGCGAATGGCGACGTCGTCGGCCTCGACGACTACCTGATGGCGCTGCCGGTCATCAAGGAGTATTCGATCGACAAGGTCGATGCCAGTCAGAACGGCGATGTGCTGGTGGTCACCTACCACGTCATCGTGGACGAGGTGATCAACGGCGTCCAGCAGCCGACCAAGGAGGCGCCGCGGATGTCGGTGTTCCAGTGGCAGGACGGGGCGTGGAAGCTCCTGGCCCACGCCAACTTCGGCGCGATCAACCGCCCGCCAGAGTCCTGACACTTCCTCATCCTGAAACGCTCTCAATCGGGCCGCTGCGCCGAGAACCTGGCGCTGGTTGAACCGGCCCACGGCGCAGTCCTGTTCCGCGCGGGCAGATTAAGGCCCGCAGCTCCCACCGCTGTTGAAGATCAGCCGCACCGCGCAGGTCAGGTCGCCCGCGTCGACGGCGCCGTCCGCGTTAGCGTTGCAGCCGTTGGTGTCGCCGGGGAAGCTGCCGCCGGACACGGCGCTCGGATCCATCCCGTCGCCGTCGAAGATCTCCAGCACCAGGCCCGAGACATCGGCCGCATTCACTACGTCATCCGCGTTGCAGTCACCGCGTGGCTGCGTCGGGGTGGGCGTGATCGTCGGCGTGGGGGTCCGTGTCGGTGTGGATGTGCTGGTCGGCGTCGAGGTCGAAGTGGGCGTCGGGGTCGCCGTCGGCGTGTTGGTCGGCGTGCTGCTCGCCGTGGGCGTCGGCGTATACGTGGGTGTGTAGGTCGGCGTCGACGTCGGGCTGGGCGTCGCAGTCTTGGTCGGCGTGTTGGTCGGCGTGCTGGTCGGGGTGGGCGTGGGCGGGATATCGCCATCCCCGTAGACCAGGTAGACCTCGCCGGAGGACGTTCCGTGGGGGCTGGCCAAGTGCGCGGAGATCATGACGTCGTCAAAGGGATCGCCGTCGACATTGTGCGCGCTGCTCACCGAGCCACCCGCCTGGTTGCCGGTCGCGATGCCGTTGAAGGTCAGGCCGTTGCCGCCGTTGAGCGCGGAGAGCTCGATCAGTGATGGCAGCGCCGCGCCACCGTAGACCAAGTAAGCCTGCCCGGAGTTCGTGCCATGAGGGTCGGCGTAGGGTGCCGCGATCAAAATGTCGTCGAAGCCGTCGAAATTCGCATCCGCCGCGTCGGATACGGCTGCGCCCGCCAGATCGCTTGCGGAGATGCCGTTGAGAGTGAATCCATTCATGCCGTTCAGGGCGGATAGCTCGACCACCGGCGGCACGTCGGACCCGCCGTACACGACGTAGTTCTGCCCGGAGGTGACGCCGTTCGGGTCCGAACCGATTGCCGGGACCAGGATGTCGCCGAACCCGTCGGCGTTGACGTCGCCGGCTCCGCTCAGGCGCAAGCCGGAAAAGTCGCTCGACGAAACTCCGTTGACGGTGAACCCGTTGACGCCGTTCAGCGCCGACATATCGATCGTGGTCGGAAGATTCGAGCCTCCGTAGACCACGTAAGTCTGCCCTGAGATCGGGCCGTTCGGATCGGCGCCGTCCGCCCCGACCACGATGTCGGTAAAGCCGTCGCCATTGACGTCGCCCGCGCCGCTCAGCCCGCGGCCCAGTGAGTCGGCGGTCGAAATACCGTTGATGTAGAAGCCGTTGCTGCCGTTCAGCGCCGAAAGCTCCACCACCGAAGGCAGCGAGGCTCCCCCATACACGACATAGCACTGCCCCGAGCCACCGCCATGCGGATCGGCGTTGTATGCGCCGATGGCGATGTCGTCTAAGCCGTCGCCGTCGACGTCGCCCGCCCCGCTCACACGGATGCCCGCGAAGTCGCCGGTGGAGATGCCCAGGACGGTGAAGCCGTTCGTGCCGTTGAGCGTCGAAAGCTCGATCAGCGACGGGATGGCGGTCCCGCCATACAGCACGAAGCTGCGCCCGGAGTTCTGGCCATGCGGACCCGCCGGGCCCGAGCCGAGCAGGATATCGTCGATGCCGTCACCGTTGACGTCGCCCGCCTCGCTCAGCGCGCTGCCCACCTCGTCGATGGACGAGATGCCGTTGAGCGTGAAGCCGTTTGTGCCGTTCAGCGCCGACAGTTCGATCGGCGACGGCAGGGCCGTGCCGCCGTACACGACGTAGCTCTGCCCCGAGTTCACGCCATGGGGCGAAGCGTGCGGCGCGCCGATGAGCAGGTCGTCCAGGCCGTCGTCGTTCACATCCCCCGCGCCGCTGACCTTGCGGCCCGTGAGGTTCCCACCTTGGAAGCCGTGACTCACGAATCCGTTGGTCCCGTTCAGCGCCGATAGCTCGATCGTCGGCGGCAACGGCGCGTCCATCCGGGCGGGCGGCAGCCGGCCACCCGCGTCATCCGCTGAACCCGCGCCCGCCCGCAGCCGCGCCGGGGCGGCGCTGGCGTGGGGCGATCGCGTCGATGCGCCGCCAAGCGAGGCCACCATCGCCGCGCCGAGCGGCAGGAGCAGCAGGCCGCCCTGCGCCAGGCGTAGCGCCCTGGCCGGTCCGCGATCCGACGGGCTCGCCGCGCGGACCGGCGTGACCTGGTCCAGCGCCCATGTGTCGGCCCGCCGCCGAGCCTTCGGCGCGCACGTCGGATCATTCGCGGTGCGGCGAAGCTCCCGGGAGCGGTCGCGCCAACGACTCAGGGCGCCTCGATGCCAGAGCGCCCAGGCGTAGCGGCGCGGATTGCGGGAGCGGGTCATGGCGATTCCTCCTTGATTCCTCGATTTGAAGCAGCGGGGATGGGCGCGATGGCGGAGCGGCTGAAATCGTCGGGACCGGCCTCGTTGCGCGCGAAGGGCAGGTAGGCCGGGCGCGGGGCTGGACTGGGCGTCGGGCTGGGGGGCGGCGCGTCCACCTGCACCTCGCGCGAAGCGATGCCCAGGCGACGCGGCCGGCCGTCCGCTTCGGTGTAGTAGAAGGCGGCCGAGGACGTGACGGGATAGCGACCCGGAACCCGCGCACGCAGCGCGTAGCTCAACGTGAAGTCGCCGGGCGCGGCGGAAGCACGTTCAAGGCGCACGCGATCGGCCTGCGGAAAGCCCTGACTGGGAACGATGGAACCCGGCACGAAGTCAAGGTCGGCATTCCAGACGCTCTCCAGAGCCACCTCCCTCAAGGTCACCGCCGTCAGGGATCGGCCGAGGTCCCGGGCGGCCGCGACGAGCCGCCCTTCGTCGCTCACGCCCTCGTAGTCTTCGGTCCCGGTAGCCAGCGACACCAGCGGGCTGCCGGTGGGCGGCCGCAGCTCGAGCACGTGGATGGGAACACCGCGTTCCACCAGATAGGCGTGATAGAGGGCTGACTGGTCGATGCCCGCCTGCCCGCCGGTGGCCGGATTCCCCTGGGCGAGCGCGACCACGACGGGCAGCGCGTGCTCCCGGCCACCCGCATCGAGCTCGCGGAACATGTCCAGCGTGGGCCGGCAACCCTGGCTCTCCGTCGCCGCGATCGCCGGTGTGATGCGCGCTCGGTCAGGGGTGAGGACCTGTTGCATGAAGCAAATGCCGTTCACGCCGAGTCCCGGCCCATGCACGCCGACCCGATCCTTGTCCGGATCCAGGGACTCCACCAGCCCGTCGGCGGCGCGCTTGAGCGGCGCGGAATCGAGGGCGGGCCCCGCCGGCAACAGCGCGAGGATGACGTCGACCGGCAGCTCGGCTCCGGCCGGGCAGGCGGCGTGCACCGTGTGGGATACGCGCAGGGACTCGCCCACGGTGACCCGTTCGCGATCGAGGCTGGTGTCGGCGTGCAAGGTGCAGGCCCCGGAGGCGGAGCTCGCACCGGCCGTCGGCGTCGCCCGAGGGTCGGCGGGGGGTGGTGGCCAGGCGAAGCTGAGCAGGCGCGGGCGGCGGCCGAGCTGCGGCGCCAGGCGGCCGTCGAGAACCGCCAGGCTGCGGCCATCCGCGCTCCAGATCAGGTCCGTCGGGAGGGCCGGGTAGCCGCCGTCCGCCGGCTGCCACTCCGCCAAGACGGCGCCCTGTCGATCCTGAACGCGCACGCGCCCGTCGACCAAAGTCAAGGCCACCGTCCCGTCCGGCGCGACGGCGATGTCCAGCGCGCCCCGGTCCGGCGCGAGGCTCCAGATCCGATCAGCCTCTCCAGTCTGTCCGGAACCGGCGGCGCCGGAGGGCGGCAGGCGCCACCGTTCGATGCGCCTCTGGCGCAGGTTCAGGCCGAGGAGCCCGGTGGGATCCAAAGGGTCGGCGTGCACGTCCACCGGTCCCAGGCCGAACAGGCGCGCGCCCCGCAACTCACCGAGCGGCTCGCCGCGGGACCAGCCGAAGCGGAGGACCCCCCCGCCGCGCCGCGCCGCGACGGCGATCTCGTCGCCGACAACCGCCACGCCCTGGCCCACCGCGCAGTCACAGCTCTGGCGCCATACCGGGTCGCCCGCCCTGCTCCTGCGGAACACGGCCAGTCCTTGCGCGTCGATCCCCAACACCGCCAGGTCATCCCCCGGCCCGGCGGCCAAGTCCAGGGGCAGGAAGGGCAGCGGCTGGAAGCCGCGGCGCCCGTCCGCCAGCCAGGTGCGCAGCCCGAAGGCCAGGGGATCGCTGACCACCCAGCTCCCGTCACCGAGCCGCGCGCCGCGGAGCAGGTCGACGCCTTCGGCCAACTCGGGATAGATAAACTCGATGGGTGGCCGCTCGATCGTCGAGACAAACGCCGACCACTGGGCGTCGGCGGACAGCGTCAGGATCCCGGCGGCATAGTTCCAGCTCCCGCCTGACCGGAGGATCGTCTCCAGGCCGTAGTCGGGCCACAAGCGCCAGAAGCTGTCGGCGTCCGCGATGCCGGGCAGGAAGAACCCGGCGACGGGAAAGGACATCCCACCGCCGGGGCGCGGGGCCAGGCCATGGGTGATCGCATCGGGGCCGCGGAGATCCGCGCGCAGGGCGCCGAAGAAATCGAAGCCGCCGGACCACCAGCGCAGCTTGGCTTCAAGCCGCCCGCTTCGCGCGAGATCGCCATCGGGCGCGTAGCGCAGCAGCCAACCCAGGCGCTGCACCCACAGCTCTTGATCGACGCCGATGAGGTCCCAGCGCCCGACGAGCCCGTCACTGCGCTCGCCAGGATAGTCGGCGGGCAGGACGGGATCCCAGGTCGACTGCCACCGCCCTTGCGCGTCATAGCGGTTGAAGCCCAGGCGCCAGTCGTTATCGTTGCTCCGGATATGGTTCTCGGTCCAGATGACGAGGTGTTCGTCCCCTTGCACAGCCAGCTTGGCCCAGTCGCGGCGCCACGATCTCGGCCCGCCATCGAGGTCGACCATGCTCAGCCAACCGGCCGGCGTGCGCGCCTCCCACTCCGTGGCGTTCGTAAGGGCGGCATCCACGGCCCGTACGTTGAGCCGAGCACCCACCGGCTGCTGCCTCTGCAACTGAAGCAGGTAGACTTGGCCGCTCGGGGCGATGGCGAGGTCGACCACCCAGCTCGGCCGGCCGCCGGCCAAGCGCTCCGGGGGGGCGAGCTCGGCCAGGCGGCGGCCGGTGCGGTCGAACACCCAGGTCGATTCGGTCCGCGCGTCGACGGCGAAGACGCGCCCGCGTGCCAGATCGGTGGCCAGCAGCGCGGGCCGCCAATCCGCCGGGCACTCGCAGGGCCAGGCGCTGACGGCGGTGGAGCGCGGGTCAAGCAGGTAGATGCGATCCGGACCCAGCGCCAACAGCTCGTTCTCGCTCAGATAGGCGATTTCGCCGGGCGGGAAGCTGGCGCCGCGCTCGGCATCCATCGCATCCACACGCTCCAGGCGTGGCGGGGGACCCGGCGCCGCCCGCGGCGATCCGGAGCGCGGGCCGAGCACGGTGATCGGCGGATTGGGGAAGGGCAGGTCGTAGGTATTGCCCGTGCTGTAACGGATGCGCGCGACAATCATGTCGAAGAGCGGCGCCGTGCCGGGGCCTAGGGCGGTGGCGTAGAAGCTGCGCCGGTCGTGGGCCTCGTCGCTCTCGAAGAGGAACCGGGCGCGCTCGTCGACGCCCTCGCGCGGCGGGCGCCCCGGGCCTGCCGGCCCCCACACAAAACCGGGCGAGCGTCGATAGCGCAGCTCCACATCGTCGATCCGAACCGCCTGGAACAAGCCGTGGGCTCCGGAGACCCAGGGCGCGATCGAGCGGCTCGCGTCGGCGCCGATGCGGGCGACCTCGTCGGGCAGGGTGGTGTAGAAGGGCTCGATCGACTCCAGGCCGACATAGGCAAGCTGGATGCCGCGCGCGACCAGGCGTTGGACGCTGCGCCGAGCGGCGCCTTCATCCTTGACCGTATTGCCACCGATCCAGATCACCACGCGCCGGCGGTCGGCATCGCCCAGGAGGGTGGCCGCGCGGTCGAGCCCGGCGGCGGGATCGCGTTCCGTGCTGCCCAGGCGAATGCCGTCGAGACTCTCGGCGAGCGCGAGCGGGTCGTCGCCGAGCGCCTGGTGCAGGCGTGCGCTGCCGTCGAAGCTGACCACGGCGATGCGCGATCCCTTCCCCCGCCGCAGGGTTTCCTGGAGGCTGGTCGCCACGCCCGCGAGTGTGTTCTGCAATCGCTGCGCGTCCGTCACCGGACCCAGCGGATGGTCGGCCCAGGAGGAGCGTTGAATCACGTAGACGATGTCGGCGGGCAGAAGCACATCGCGGCAATCGATCGACAAGCTGCTGGAGGCGGAGAGGGCATTGCCGGCGTGGAGCTCCATCGGCACGACCCGCAAGTCCATCTTGGGCCGGCATGCCTCGTTCTCTGCGCCGCCCTGCGCCCAGGCCTGGCGAGACGGGCCGGCCGCGGCCACGATCGCCCACAGCGGGGCAAGGAGGATGATCAGCTCAGGGAAAGCGCGCCGAAGCCCCGGCCGCCTAGTGCGAAGGTGAGACATGATTGCACGCTCCTGAAGGGGTTCCGGTTCTTTTCACCGCGATGATAGCAACGAGATCGCCACGGAGCCACGGAGACCCCTGGGCAATTCCTTGCCGGTGGCCTCCGTGTCTCCGTGGTCAGCTCCGCTCCGGTTGGTCCGAATCCGCGACCCTGTCCCGCGACGGCGCCCCTTGCCGGCCGATCCGTGCGGGCCGGCCGCTTGCGGTGCCCTGGAGAGTCGCATGGGCGGCCGATCGCCAGGCCGGAGCTGGGCGGCCTACGGGCAGGGTGTGGGGAAGCTCCGCTTCGCGGTCATCTTGTTGAGCTGGCTCTTGAGCGCCGCACCGGTGTCACCGAACGGGCTGATGCACAAGGTGACCAAGTCGTCGACGGGCGCCTGGCAGCCGGTGCCCGGTATGACGGGCGCGGTGAACGTCTTGAAGACGAGGTTCTTTTCGGTGCTCAACATCGTGATCCGACCGCACTGTGTCGGATCGTCCTTCCGGCAGGCGGCATGGGAGGTGATCACCCCACCCTTGTTGACAATCCAGAAGGCGTCGAACACCAGGTCGGTCGGCGGTGGGCAGTTCTGGCACTGGCGTTTCCGCCTCAAGGTCACGTTCCCGCGCTCGGCCCTGCCCACAGGCGGCGCACCGTCGAAGGCATCCCCGTCGTCGAGCACGCACCCCGTGCCGGGGGAGCTGAGCGACGAGCACGGCGCGGCGCGGCATTGGTTCACCGGGCCGCCGACGAGCAGCAGTTGATCGTCCGTCACGGGCATGAGCGCCGGGTCGATGCAGCCGTCGGTGCTGTTGTCAACCCAGCACGCCGACGTGATCGCGGCGCTGATCAAGTTGAGCGTGTTGCTGATGCCGCAGTCGCTGAGCCGCACCTCTTCTTCCAGAAACACGTCGTCGGCCGTGGTGAGCGTCGACACCGGCTGCCCCGGCGCTTCGGTAAAGCTCCAGGTGACGAACACGCGGATGACGTTGACCTCCGGGGGCGGACTGGGGTGCGCACCGGTGCTCTTCACGCTGAAAGCACCGAACTCGTAGGGAAAGTAGGGGGATTCGCAGGTCTGGCCCAAGGTCACGGGCTGCATGTAGGCGAAGGCGACTTGCGCGCTGGACTTCCGCGCAAAGCCGGGGAAAACGGTGCTGGCGATCATCCCGAGGCTGAAACACAGGGCCAGCAGCAAGATCGGTTTGCGGTACATCTCGGTTCTCCTTGTCGTTGCCGGCAAGGCTCCGGTCGCTATCACGACCGCCAAGTCTTGCCTGATGTACCGAGCTTAAGAACCGTTCGTTGCAAAAGCGTCCCTAACCCGTCCCCCGGCCGGCGCAGGCGGCGGGTGTGGACAGGGCGGGGTATTGGTTCAGGTTCCTGTCGTAGCCATCGCCGCCTCCAAGTCCGCCAGCGCCCGTTCCCCGTAGGCTCGGTAGCGCTCGGCCTTGCCGCGGATCGGCGGGTCCAGCGGCGGCAGCAGCCCGAAGTTGGCCTTCATCGGCTGGAAGTGGGCGGGATCGCAGGCGGTGATGTAGTGGCAGAGCGCGCCGAGCATCGTCGTCGGCGGGAGGACCAGCGGGGGCTGGCCGGCGAGCACCCGCGCGGCGTTGAGGCCGGCGAGCAGGCCGCTCGCCGCGTTGCCGGTATAGCCCTCGATGCCGGTGATCTGACCGGCGAACAGCAGGTCCGGCCGGGCCTTGAACGCCAGGCTCGGCTCGAGCAGGCGCGGGGAGCACAGAAAGGTGTTGCGGTGCATCTGGCCCAGGCGGACGAACTCGGCGCCGGCCAGGCCCGGGATCATCCGCAGCACGCGCTCCTGCTCGCCCCAGCGAACGTTGGTCTGGAAGCCGACCAGGTTGTAGAGCGTCCCGGCGACGTTGTCCTGGCGGAGCTGCACCACCGCGAAGGGGCGCCGGCCGCTGCGCGGATCGCGCAGGCCGACCGGGCGCATCGGCCCGAAGGCCAGCGCCTGCCGGCCGCGGGCGGCCAGGGCTTCCACTGGCATGCAACCCTCGAAGAAGATCTCGCCCTCGTTCTCGAAGTCCCGCAGGGCGATGCGCTCGGCCGCGAGCAGCGCATCGACGAAGGCGTCGTACTCCGCCTCGGTCATCGGACAGTTGATGTAGTCTCCGGCCTCCACCGTGCCGCGGTTGTAGCGTGATTGGCGGAAGGCGATGGTCATGTCGATCGACTCGGCGGTGACGATAGGCGAGAGCGCGTCGTAGAAGTAGAGGTAGTCCGCCCCGGTCAACCGCCCGAGGTCCGCCGCCAGCGCGTCGCTGGTCAGCGGGCCGGTGGCGATCACCGCCGGGCCGTCGGGCACGCGCGCGACCTCGCCCCGGACCACGCGGATGCGCGGATGGGCGGCGATCGCTTGGGTCACGTGGTCCGCGAAAGCCTCGCGCCCGACCGCCAGCGCGCCGCCGGCGGGGACGGCGGAGGCCTCCGCGGCGCGCAGGATCAAGGAGCCCATCCGGCGCAGCTCGGCCTTGAGCAGGCCGCCGGCGCGATCGATCAAGTTCGAGCCCAGCGAGTTCGAGCAGACAAGCTCGGCCAGGCGGTCGGTGGTGTGGGCGGGCGTCATGCGCACCGGGCGCATCTCGTGCAAGGTGACGTCGATCCCGCGCTCGGCCGCCTGCCAGGCAGCCTCCGAGCCGGCGAGGCCGCCGCCGACGACGGTCAGGTGGGGGCGGTGCCCGTCAGTGATCGACATGGGCCGAAATGATAGCAGAGCCGGTGCTCTCATTTCAGCGGGCGGCCGCGTATCACCCGCAGAAGCCGATCGCATGTCGCTGGGGACCGAAACGAGTAGGCGGCGAGCGACCCGGAAGGTCACTCGCCGCCTACTTGGATGCGCCGGTCAGAAGTCGCCCGGCACCGGCTGGCCGGGAATGTGCCGCATTGGGTAATGATGGCCGGATCCACGAGACGTCGATCAACTGGGCACTATTGTACCCCCATTTCAGCCGGGTGTCCATTAGCCAGCCCCCCGAGCGGCCACGGCCCCGCGGCACGACAGCGATCGTCGACTGACGGGCGGTGCCGTCGTAGCGGCACACTGCCGCGCTACGAGCGCAATGCGGCGTGCGGTCGTAGCGGCGCGCGGCCGTGCGCCGCTACGACGGCACCGCCCGGTCTGATGGCTTCGTGGTAAGATAGGGTTCATGGCCCTGCACCTTCTCCGGTCGAAGACCCGGCATTCTCCCCCCGCCCGGAGCGCCCGCGCGTGAACGCCCTGGACCTGATCGTCGCCAAGCGCGACGGCGGCGCCCACAGCGCGGACGAGCTGCGCTGGCTCATGCGCGGGGTGGTCGACGGCTCGATCCCGGACTACCAGCTCGCCGCCTGGCTGATGGCCGTGGTCTGGCGCGGGATGACGCCCGAGGAGACCGCCGCGCTGACCGAAGCGATGGCG
>CAZCJG010000141.1:0-11301 GCA_964498575.1 uncultured Anaerolineales bacterium
GGGCGCCCGGGGCCTACGTCGTCGGCGGGCAGGGCGTCGCCTACGGCCCCGGCGGCGGCTACGTCGTCACCGTGCAGGATGGGCGGGCGGACTTCAGCGGGGTGTTCCACTATCCGACGCGCCGGCCTTTCTCGATCGATGCCGCGGTCTGGGGCGAGGTGCCGGCCGCGCTCGGGTCGCTTTCCGGGCCGCGCCGCGTTGCCGCCGACGCCGGCGGGGCCTTCCTGCTGGACGCCCGGCCACGGGTGCAGCGCTGGAGCGCCGCCGGCACGCCGGTCAGCCAGCTCCGCGCCGAGGACGCGATCGACATCGCCCCGGCGCCGGGTGGGGACGTCTTCGTCGTCGAGCCCCAGGCGGTGCGCCGCCTGCGCGGGGATGGGGCGACGGTGTGGGCGTGGCGCGCCAACACCGTCGGCACCTGGTTCGTCGCCGCGGCGGCGAGCCAGGCCGGCTTGCGGTTGGTCGATGCCGGCAACCAGGTGCTGGTAACCCTGCCGCTGGAGGGGCTACCCTCCGGCACGGCCGCCCAAACGCAGCCCCTGACCGGCCTGATCGCCGACGTGGCGGCGGCCGGGGACCGCTGGCTGGTCGCGGATCGCGCCGCGGGCGCGCTGCGGCTCGTCGACGCCGCTGGCGGCGAGGCGCGCTGGCCCTTCCCCGGCCGGGTCATCCGCGTGGCGAGCGCGCCGGGCGGCGGGGCCTGGTTCGCCCTGACCGCCGACGGCTGGGTGTGGAAGTACGCGCCCGACGGCAGCCTGCGCGCGGCCTGGGACGGCGCGTCCGAAGGCACGCCGGTCGACCTGGACGTCGACCCGAGCGGCCGGGTGCTGGTCGCCGACGGGTCCGGCGACCGCGTGTTCGTCTACGCGCCGGACGACGCGGCGCCGCGGCCGGAGCCGCCCGGCGCCGGCGACCGCTGCGATCTGGCGCCCGACAAGACCGCGGCTCCGGTCGCGGTCGCGGCCGGCGAGCCCGTGACCGTGACCCTGCGCGTCAGCGGCGACTGCCCCTCCGAGGGCATCGACGTCGACGTGATGCTGGTGCTGGACCGCTCCAGCTCGATGGCCGGCGCCAAGTTCACCGCCGCGCGCGCGGCCGCCGTCGCCTTCGCGACCGAGATGGACTTCCGGCGCGCGCGGGTCGGCCTGGTGACCTTCAGCGACGCGGCGCGGCTGGACCAGGCGCTGACCGCCGATCCGTCCGCCATCGTCCGCGCCCTGGCGGGAAGCGAGGCCAGCGGCAGCACCTCGATCGGCGCGGCCTTGCGCGAGGCGCGCGCGGAGCTGACCGGCCCGCACGCCCGGGCCGGCGCGCAGAAGGCGCTGATTCTGCTATCCGACGGCCTGCCCCAGCAGCCGGGCCCGGCGCGCGACGAGGCCGCCCAGACGCGGGCCGCCGGCGTCGCGGTCTACGTCATCGGCCTGGGCGGGGACCTCGATCCCACGCTCCTGGTCGAGATGGCCGGGGCGCCGGAGCGCGCCTTCATCGCCCCGACCCAGGCCGAGCTGGCGCAGATCTTCACCCGCATCGCGCGCCGCCTGGTCGCGACGACGCTGGTGCGCCGGCTCGACGTGATCGACGTCGTGCCGGCCAACATGGCCTACGTCGCCGGCTCGGCCGCGCCGCCCGCCGCCTGGGACGGGACGGCCCTGCGCTGGTCGCTGACCGACATTCCGCCGGCCGGCCTGGCGCTGCGCTACCAGCTCCGGCCGCGCCAGGCCGGGCGCTGGCCGACCAACGTGCTGGCGACGGCGGACTACACCGACGGCGTCGGCTTCGCCGGGCGGCTGACCTTCCCTGTGCCCACCGTCTCGGTCGCCGGCAACTACGCCGCCTACCTGCCCTTCCTGCTCCAGAACCGCTGCGCCGAGCAGCGCAGCGATATCGTGCTGGTGATCGACACCTCCAGCAGCATGCTCGAGCGCGCCAGCGCGGGCGGGCCGACCAAGCTGGACGCCGCGCGGGCCGCGGCCGCCTCCTTCATCGGCTACCTGCGCCTGCCGGCCGACCAGGCCGCGGTGGTCGCTTTCAACACCGAGGCCAGCCTGGTGCAGGGCCTGACCGGCGACCGGGCGGCCATCGCCGGCGCGCTCGGCCGCCTGCCGCTGGCCTCCGGCACCCGCATCGACCACGGCCTGGCGGCGGCGGCCGGCGAGATCGCGGGTCCGCGCCGCCGCCCGGGCAACCTGGCGGTGGTCGTCCTCCTCACCGACGGCCAGCCCGCCGAAGGCACGGCCCCCGCCGCCCTCGCCCAGGCGCGGGCGATGCGCGCGGCCGGCACCTTCATCTTCACTATCGGCCTGGGCGCCGACGCCGACGGCGGCCTCCTGGTCGACGTCGCGGGAACGCCCGACCGCTACCTCTACGCCCCGGACCAGACCGCGCTGGAGCGCACCTACCGCACCATCGCCTGGTCCCTGCCCTGCGGGGGGGAGCGGTGAGCCTGGGTGCGCGGGCGTCCCGCCCGCATCGGCCCGGCGAAAAACCCATCGCATGACCCATTCCTATATCTCGCTCGCCCCGCTGATCTCGCCCTACCACGGCCCGCGGCCGATCGACTGGCGCGCCGAGATGGGGCGGGCGGCGCCGCTGGAGCTGGAGATCGGCTCGGGCAACGGCGAGTACCTGGTGCGCCAGGCGCGGGATCATCCCGAGCGCGACTTCGTCGGCATCGAGTACAAGTGGGGGCGGGTGAAGAAGACCCTGCGCAAGATCGGCCTGGCCGGCGTGGGCAACGCGCGCGTGCTCTACGGCGAGGCCCACCTGGCGCTCGAGCGCCTGTTCCCCCCCGCCGGCATCGCCCACGCCCAGGCGCTCTTCCCCTGCCCCTGGCCGGGCGACGAGGCGGGGCGCCACCGCCTCTTCGGCCCGGACTTCCTGCGGCTCCTCAACAGCCGGCTGATCGCGGCCGGCACGGTCCGCATCGTCACCGACGACCGGCCCTACGCCGACTGGGTGCTGGCGGCGGTGCCCGGCACCGGCTTCGAAGCGACGGTGCACATCGTAGGAGCGGACTACGGCACCAAGTTCGAGCAAAAGTGGCGGGGCGCGGGCCGGACGGCGTTCTACCGGCTCGACCTGGCGAAGCGCGCGCACATCCACCTGCCGCTCAAGGAGGACGCCCCGATGCGCATCCACCGCACCGACCGCTTCGATCCCGCCTTGCTCCCACCCCGTGACGAGGCCGACGGCGACCTGATCCTGCGCTTCAAGGGCCTGATCTACGACCCGGCCCGCCGCATCGGCATGGTCCAGGCGGTGGTGGTGGAGGACCGGCTGACGCAGGAGCTATGGATCGAGCTGGTCCCCGACCCCCGCGGCTGGCGCATCGCCCCGGCGCGCGGCTGCCACGTGGTGATGACCGACGGCGTCCAGCGCGCGCTGGACGCGGTGTACCGGGCAGTCGCGGGGAGCCCCCATCACCCCTGACGCATCGCGGCGGCGCCCGGCTCAATCCCCCAACATCGCCGCGAGCTGGCGCCGCGCGCGCGCCAGGCGGCTCTTGACCGTGCCCATCGGCAGGCCGGTGCTGGCGCAGATGTCCTCGTAGGAGAGCTCCAGCGTGTGGCGCAGCAGCACGATCTCGCGCGCGTCCTCGGGCAAGGTTGCGACCGCCGCCCACAGGCGTTGATGCAGGTCCTCGGTCTCGACGGCGATGTCGGGCGTCGGCCCTGGATCCGGCCAGTCCGGCGCGTCGTCCCCGTCCCCGTCGCTCCCGTCCACCCGCAGGTCGGCGACCCGCCCGGCCTTGCGCCGCTCGGAGCGCCACAGGTTGAGCGCGATCTGGCAGACCCAGGTCGGGAAGCGGTAGGCGGGGTTGTAGCGCTCGAGGGCGTAGTAGGCGCGGACGAAGGCTTCCTGCGTCATCTCCTCGGCCTGGTCCGCCGGGCTGCCGCAGTGGACGAGCAGGCCGAAGACCTGGCGCTGGTAGCGCTCGACCAGCGTGGCGTAGGCGTCCAAGTCACCGGACAGGACGGCTTGCACGACGGAGGTATCAGGGGGCGGGTCCATTGTCGTGAATGACGAGGGGATTGTAACACCAACTTCACCCGATGCCATGTGATCTTGCGAAACGATGGATTAACAAACTTAATGGGAACAAACCGCGCATGACCGCGTATCACGGGCAGAACCCCGTATCCCCGCTCCGAAGCGAGCGAACCCCAACCCCAAAGAGGAGAAACGTCATGCAACCGATCATTCGATGGACCACCTGTCTCGCCGTCGTCGCGCTCAGCCTGATGGCCGTAGCGTGCGCGAGCTCCGACACCAACTCGCTCTCCGGCGCCTCCGTGCAGCAGGAAGCCGGGGCCACATCGGCCGACCAGGCCGGAACCCAAGCCGAGTCGCAAGGCGGCGGAGCCGAGCAAGGCATCAACGGGCCGCGGCCCACGATCCGAATACCGCTGCCCACGGTCCGTCCACCCATGTGGACCCCCACGCCCGAGCCGACCATGACGCTTGTGGCGCCCCTTGGGACTTGCTGCCAGAGCCTCACCTTCACCGCCGGCAACTGGGACGATTTCGCCACCTCCGACGGTGCCGAGCCGGCGGCGCCGAGCGCGGGCCTGGTCAAGCGGTTGGCCGCCCTTGGCCAGACCCCGAAGGGCTTCGACGACCCGGCGACCGACAAGTACTTCGCGCACACCTTCCGGCTTCCGAGAGGCGGCTGCATCGCGGATGCCACGCTGTACGTGCGTGCACGACCCGAAAGCGTCGTGCCTCCCGGAGGCGACGCAAGCGCCGCGGACAGCCCGGACGGCGGCAGCACCTCGGACAACGATGCCCTGTGGCTGACGGTCACCGACGCGGCGGGCAACTGGAATGCCGCCGACGAGGCCATCGCCTACTTCGGTTCCGGCAACCCGAGCCCGGGTCTGTGGTCGGTGCCATGGATCCCGCCCGTGCCGGGCAGCCCTTGGCGGAACTTCAGCTTCCTGAACCCGCCCGCCGCGGTCACCGGCCCCGGCGCCGCCAACTTGGTCGCCAGCCTGCAGAACCGCCGTATGGTCGATGTGGTCGTCCAGGACGACACGAACATCGACGTCCTGGAGCTGAGCGTGCAGTTCTGCGACTGCCCGCCCAACCCGGCGCCCACCCCGGGCAGCGGTCGGGGCACGGGCTTCGGCGCGGACTCGCCGGGGGGTGACACCGCGGCCACGACGGAGGGCGGCGAGAACGAATAGCCAAGCACCAGCGCGAGGCGCGCGGGATTCAAGCCCGCGAAGGACCCGGCGGGGGTGGCCATGAGCCGCCCCCGCCGCTTTCGCTTGGTCTCGATTCATCCGCACACCACCCGAAACCCCACGTTGAAGCGCCGCGCTCCGGGCAGGCTGCGGTTGCGGTTGGGGGCGCGCGCCATCGCCGCCGGGCGGTCCCACGAGCCGCCGCGCACCACCCGGCGCACCTCCGCCCCGGCCTGCCTGTCCTCGCGGCCGTCGGTGGGGTCGTAGGGGTAGGCGAAGCCGGGCTCGGCGTTGTCCACCCCCCACAGCGTGCTCGTCCAGTCCACGCTGTTGCCGGTCAGGTCGCTCGCGCCCTCGGGCGTGTCGCCCAGGGCGAAGACGCCGACCGGCGTCGGCTGGCGGATGTGGGTCTCCACCGTGTTGGCCTTGAAGCGGTCGAAGGTATCGCCGTAGGCGTACTCGCGGCCATCCTTGCCACGCGCCGCCGCCTCCCATTCGGCCTCGGTCGGCAGGCGGAAGGGCAGGCCGGTCTGCGCCGCCAGCCAGGCGCAGTAGGCCAGGGCTTCGTACAGGCAAACCGTCACCACCGGCTGGGCGGGATTGTTGAAGCGCGGGTTGCGCCATTCGCGCGGCTGGGTCTCGCGGCGGACCGGGTACTTCTCGGCCAGGCGGGCCTCGCGCTCGGCCTCGGTCATCGACATGCGCCGCTGCCATTCGGCGTAAACCTCCGGCGACCAGGAGCCGCGGGCATTGTACTCCTCCAGCAGCCCCGGCTCGGTGGCGAAGCGGCGCCACCAGTAGCGCACCTCCGCCCGCATGCTGCCGGAGGGGCCCTCGTGAGCACGCCAGCGCTCGGCGTCCTCCCCCTCCCACCAGCGTGGATTGTCATAGCCGCCCGCCGCCATGAAGCAGACCCACTCGGCGTTGGTCACCGCGAAGCGGCCGATCCGGAAGGCCGCGACCTCGACCTGATGGGCCGGCAGCTCTTCGGTCAGCAGCCGGCCCTCGTAGGGATAGGCCTCGGCGCGGCCCATGGGATAGCGCCCGCCCGCGATCTCGACCAGGGGTGGCAGCAGGTAGGTGCCATGCGGCCCGTCGCGGCGCTCGAAGCGCGGATCGCCCAGCTCGCCCAGTCGCAAGCCCGCCGCGATCCGCGCGCGCAGGTCCGCCTCGGGATCGCGCGAGCGCTCCACCAGGCGCCAGGCGAGGTCCGTTCGGACCGCCGCGCCGACCCGCGCCTCGCGATTCGCCGCGCAGCGCGCCGCCAGCGCCAGGTTTTCGGCGGCGATCGCGCCGATGAAGGCGTCCGGGTCCGGGGCCATCGCCACGGCGAGCACGGCGGACTCCTCCCAGCCGGTCGGCTCGGGCGGGGGCAGGGGATCGCTCGGCGCGAGGGCGGCCAGGGTCTCCGCCAGGCCCGGCCGCATCTCGCTGCTCTCCCAGGGTGTGCGGACCAGCGCCGGTTCGAGTCCTTCGGCCATCCGCCGCGCCGCGAAGTACTCCTGCAGCAGTTGGTGGAAGAACATCACCTCGTCGCCCGCCACGTCCTCGTCCAACACCGACAGCGCGACCCCGGCCGCGATGATGTCCTCGGCGCGCCGGTCGTCGAGCAAGCCCAGCGCGCCGTCGTATTCGACGCGGACCTGCGAGACATCGCGCGCGGCGCCGCGCGCCTGCATCGCGTAAGCCAGGCCGGCCAGCTTGGGGACCAGCGGACCCTGCTCCGGCAGGTCGTAGGGGGTGCGCCAGGCGGTGGCCTGGACGATGCGCCGGCAGTCGCGCGCGGAGAGCAGGCGGTCCGGATCGAACAGCCGGTGGCCGCCCTCCACCTCACGCCGCAGCGCCTGGCGCAGGAAGCCGGTGAACAGCGCCGCGTGGCCCTCGGGGAGCTTGCCCTCGGTCTCGACCTGCTGCACGAGTAGCGCCAGGAAATAGGGCGTGCGCAGGAGCCCAAGTTGGGGCGAATCCTGGAGCTGCTGCCAGATCGCCTCGGCGCGGGCGGGGCTGTAGAGCCGCAGGAAGCGCGCCATCCGCTCGTCGCTCATCGGCTCGATGCGGAGCTGCGGGACCGGCAAGGCCGGGGTGGAGAGCGGCGCGCTGTAGTCCAAGCTGCGGCAGGAGAACAGGACGCGGTTGCCCGGCGCCTCGGTCGCGACCTCGAAGATGAAGGCCTGCCAGGCCTTGACCCGCGCCCGGTAGTCCGCCATGTCGGCATGCGGCATCTCGTTGAGCGCGTCCAGGAGCAGCACCACCCGCCCCGTGGCGAGCAGATCGTCTAGCGCCGGCAAGTCGGGGTAGCGCGCCGCCCAGCGCGCCGCCAGCCAGGCGCGCGGCGCGGGCGGCGCCTCGCCGGGCGCGGATCCCTGGTAGTGGTTGAGCTGGATGAAGAAGGACACGCGGTCACCGGCTTTCGCGGGAGCGCCGCGCAGCCCCTCGATAGCCAGATCGAGCTCGAGCCGCCGCAGCAGGGTGCTCTTGCCGCAGCCGGGCGAGCCGAGGACGACCAGGCAGGCGTCGGGCACCTCGGCCAGGGCGTCGCGCAGGTCGGTGAAGCGGCGCTCGTCGACCGCCCAGCGCCCGGCGGGGTCGTCGCCGCCGAGGTCGACCAGGAGCGAGAGGTCGACGAAGCGCTCGTCCAGCCGGTAGCGCGGCTGGCTCCATTCGGCGACGCGGATCAGGCGATAGGTATCGAGGTCGGCCGGGCGGTGCCCGACCAGGGCGGTGACCTCCGCCGGCGCCAGGCGGACCGCCTCGGCCTGGTCGGCGACGACGGAGCGCAGCAAGCCGAGCAGGGCGGCGACGGGGCGAGGCGGCTGGTCCCGGACCTGGTCGGGCGCGTCGACGACCATGATCCGATCCTGCGTGCTGACCGCCCCGGCGGTGTGCGGCGGGCGGGTGACATCGGGCATGCGCGGCGCGAGCGCCTGGTAGATCGCCAGCGGGGCGGCCAGGTCCTTGAGGCGGTGGACGCCCAGCGGCCGCAAGGCGATGCCGCGTGGCCCGGCCCCGGCCAGCACGGCTTCGATATCGGCGGTCCCCGGCGCCTGCCCGGCCAGCACCGCCTCGAGGTCCGCGGTGACCAGCACCTGCCCGCCATGCGAGGCGGCGAGCAGGCGGGCGACGCGGTTGAGCCGGGGCGAACGATAGTCCTCACCCGAGGGCGCGATCCGCACGATGTCCAGCGCCATCCGCACCCGCACCTCGCCGAGGTCGACGCCGAAGCTGGTCCAGTCGGCGTCCGCCAGCGCCACCTGGGCGTCGACGGCGGCGGCCAGGGCGGCGGCGGGATTGGCGAAGGCGATCTGGAAGGCGTCGCCGATGGTCTTGTAGATCAGCCCGCCGCGGGGGTCCACGGCCGCGCGGATCAGGCTGTCGTGCAGATCCTGCGCGACCGCCATCGCATCGGGAATCTGCTCGAAACGGCGGGTCGAGCCCTCGATGTCGGTGAAGAGGAACGTGACGTTGCCGCTGGGGAGTGCCTGCATGGGGTTGGGGAGGTCGAGCGCCGATCGGCTGGGGACCTCAGCCTGAGGGCGATCGACATTGTATCACCTCCAGCATGAGATGCAATCGGCATGGTTGGCTCCGGAAATCTTAATACCCGTGCTCGGAACATATCGACCCGCCCGGCGTATCACGGGCAGCACAGCCGACCTTAGCCCTGTCCCCAGCCAAGGGACACCGCAACGCCAAAGAGGAGAAACGCAATGCAAACCTACCTTCGCTGGACCACCCTGGTCGTGATCCTGGCGCTCGCTTTGACCGCCACGGCCTGCGCGAGGTCCGGCTCCGACGACATGTCCGGCGCCGCCGTGCAAGAGGAGCAGGCGGCCGCCACAACGGAAGACCAGGCGGTGGCGCCGGCCGAGCAGACCCAGAGTGTCGCCGGCACGGAAGCCGACGCCGGCCAGAGCTTGAGCCAGGCCGGGACCTGGGCGACCAAGGCGAACATACCGACCGCCCGCAGCGGCCTGGTCGCGGCGGTGGCGGCGGACGCGAGCGGGCTCAAGCGCGTTTACGCCATTGGCGGCGTCCTCTCCAGCCCGCAGGCCACCGGCACCGTCGAAGCCTACAACCCGGGCAACAACACCTGGGCGAGCATGGCGCCGATGCCGACCAAGCGCGCGCGCATGGCGGCGGCGACGGGGGCCGACGGCAAGATCTACGTCTTCGGGGGGATGACGGTCAACACGCCGCTCACGACCGTGGAAGCCTATGATCCGGCGACCAACACGTGGTCCGCCAAGGCCGCGATGCCGACCGCCCGCGCCTACCTGGCCGCGGCGGCCGCCAACGACGGCAAGATCTACGTCTTCGGCGGCAAGGGCGCGAACGGTATTCTCGCCACCGTAGAGTCCTACGACCCGGCGGCCAACACCTGGGCGAGCCTGACCGCCATGCCCGCGCCGCGCGCCGGCCTGGCGGCGACCACCGGCTGCGACGGCTTGATCTACATCACCGGCGGCGGCGCCCAGGCCGGCGATCTACTGACCTACGACCCGGCGAGCGGCGCCTGGGACACCTCGCTGCCGGCGATGCCCTACCCGCTGTCCGGCCATGCCTCGGTGACCGGCTCGGACGGCTTGATCTACGTGTTCGGGATGAGCCCGTCGACCAACGCCGTCGGCGCCGCGATCTCGCAAAGCTACGACCCGATCAACCAGACCTGGACCGACATCGGCCCGATGACGGGCGGCGCGGGGCACGAGCTGGCGGCGGCGAGCCTGGGCAGCTACGTCTACGCCCTGGGCGGCTACCGCAAGTTCGGCGGCACCCTGGCGCGCAACGACGCCTACGGCCGGCTGCCGCAGAACTGCAACGGCAACTGCGACAAGGGCACGGACTTCGAGAACAACCAGCTCGGCGGCTGGCAGGGCAAGAACACCGGCGCGCTGGGCCTGGCGGCCGGCGGGCCGGTCGGGTCGAGCCGCTACGTCGCCGCCTCGGACGGCGCGGGGCCGTCGACGATCGACGCGCCGGCCAACCTGGTCAACCTGGTCAAGACGCCGGCCAGCAACTGCGGGCAGCTTTGCTTCGCCGTGAACCTGCTCGACGACGGGCAGAGCACGATCATCGTGAACCCCGGCCGGCCCAACGATCCCACCGGGGGCGAGGGAGCGGTCCTGGACCTGGGCGCCGCCGCGCCGGAGGTCGACACCGGGGCCGCCCCGAGCGAGGGTGCGACCGGCGACGGCGAGGGCCTTGTCGACATCCAGAGCCTCGGCGGCGAGACGATCCAGGCCGGGCCGCCCAGCCCGACCTTCAAGGCGAACTTCTACATCTATGGGCCGGGCACCAGCTACGCCCAGTTCATCTCCAACGTGCAGATCAGCGAGCCGGGCGGTTCGTACCCGGGCTGGCACCAGGTCTGCGCGCCGATCAACACGACGACCAGCGGCTCGCCGCCGAGCACGGCGCAGGGCACGTGGAATGTCTACAACGGCACGTGGAACAGCATCGTGAGCGGCGCGACCGCGGTCAAGCTGCCGGTCGACTGGAGCAACGCCGCGGTCGCGGAAAAGGTCGGCTACGACAACATCTGCTTCCCCTGCCAGTAGCGGGGCTCGCGCGCCGAGCCTGATCGCCGGCCAGCCGGCCGGTGCATCGGACCAGGCACGCCGGGCACGTACCCGAGACGCGCGGAAGCCGGGGGTCGCCCCCGGCTTCCGCGCGTTCTCGGTCCGCGCCGCGAACGCAGCCGACTCGGCCTCGATGCCGCAGGGCTTCTCCGGGGCCGTCGCGAGCGGGGCCTCTACATCCGGGACCAAACTTATCGCAAGCGACGTGGGAACAAACCGTGTGCTCGCGCGTATCACGGTCAGCAACGTATTCCCCGCTCGCCAACGAGCCATCCCAACCCTAAGAGGAGACCCGACATGCAACCGATCGTTCGATGGACCACCCGCCTCGCCCTCGTGGCGTTCAGCCTTGCCGCCGTGGCCTGCACGCCCACCGACACCAACAACTTTTCCGGCGCCGTCGTGGAGCAGCAGGCGGTAGCTGAAGAAACACCGCAACCGGCCGACAATACCACCGCCGAGGTGGGCAACGCTGGCGAAGCAGCGCCGATGGCGCCCCAAGCCCCCGGCCGGACCCCTCCTCCTCGTGGCGCCAT
>CAZCJG010000142.1:0-11232 GCA_964498575.1 uncultured Anaerolineales bacterium
GATGATCCGCCGGCCGGTCCGGTAGATCGCGTTTTCGGTCACCTCCAGCTCGGCGTCCAGGATCACGCCGAAGAGTCCGTAGCCGCCGATGACCAGGTTGAAGAGCTCGGGCTCCTGATCGCGGCTCAGGGTGCGGATCGAGCCGTCGGCCAGCATCAACTGCAGCGAGCGGATCGTCCGCGCGATCGCGCCCACGCGATGGTCCATCCCGTGCGCGTTGACCGAGATCGAGCCGCCGACGGTGAAGATGTCGGTGGATTGCATCGCCTTGACGGCCAGGGCCGGGTGCAGCAGGGTCTGGATCGCGTGCCAGGTCGCCCCACTCTGGGCGCGGATGAGCTTCCGCGCCGCGTCCACGGTCACGCGGTTGAAGCCGGTGAGGTCCAGCACCACCGCCCCCGGCGCGAAAGCCTGCCCGCCCATGCTGTGGCGCACGCCGGCGAGCGACACCTTCAGGCCGTTCTCGCGGGCGAAGCGCAGCGCCTCGGCGATGTCCTGCTCGCCGCGGACGCGCACGATGCCGTGCACCGGCGTCCGGTTCAGGCAGCTCGCGTCGTTGATGAAGCCGCCCCGCTGCGCCCAGTCCGGCCGCGCGGCGGCGGACCCGATCGCGGGGGGAGGATTGGCCCGGCAAGCCGCTTCCGGCAGGCTTGGCTCGCAGGCGCAGTCCTTCGCGCCGGTCGGCTCGGCGGAGAGCTGCCAGGTCTTCCAGCCCACCAGCGCGCCGAGCGGCGCCAGGATGCCGGCGGCCAGGGCGGAGCGGCGGGTCCAGCGGGCAGCCATCAGGCCTGTCGCATCTCCTCCTCGGCGCCGACAGCCTTCCCCAGCAGGTCCCGCGCGATCACGATGCGCTGGATGTGGCTGGTGCCTTCGTAGATTTGCAGGCCCTTGATGTCGCGCCAGTGGCGTTCGACCGGGTAGTCGTTGGCGTAGCCCCGGCCGCCGTGGATCAGCACCGCCTGACCCGCCGCGCGCAGCGCCGCCTCGGTCGCGTAGAGCTTGGCGATCGAGGTCTCGCGCGTGGTCGGCCGCCCCTGGTCCTTCAGCCAGGCCGCGCGGTAAACCAGGAGCCGTGCCGCGTCGACCTCGGCCGCCATGTCCGCCAGCGCGGCCTGGATCATCTGGAAGTCCCCGATCCGCTGCCCGAAGGCCCGCCGCCGCCGCGCGAAGTCGACCGCCGCGTCCAGGCAGGCCTGGCCCACGCCGACCGCTCCCGCCGCCACCCCCAGCCGACCATGGTCCAGCGCCCCCATCGCCACCCGGAAGCCACCGCCCGGCGGCCCCAGCAGCGCCGAAGCCGGCACCCGCATCGCCCGGAAGTCGATCACGGCGTGGTCCGATCCCCGATGGCCCAGCTCCCGACCCGGCATCTTCGCCCGCTGGAAGCCCGGCGTGCCCGTCGGGATCAGGAAGGCGCAGACCTGCCGGTGGCGCTTGCCCGGCGGCGTCTCGATCGCGGGGTCCCGCGCGAAGACCAGCGCGAGGTGGGCAATGTTGCCGTTGGTGATCCAGATCTTCCGGCCGTCGACGATGTAGTCCTCGCCGTCGCGCACCGCGGTCGTCGCGATGGCGCCGGCGTCCGACCCCGCGTCCGGCTCGGTCAGGCAGTAGCAGCCGATGACCTCGCCGGTCGCTAGCTTCGGCAGCCAGGCCCGCTTCTGCGCCTCCGTCCCGTGGTCGCGCAGGCACAGAGTGACCAGGCCGCCGTGGACCGCCAGGAAGCCGCGCACCGAGGAGTCCGCCCAGCCCAGCTCCTCGTAGACCAGCGCGTAGCTCGCATAGTCCAGCCCCGAGCCACCGTAAGCCGGATCGACCGGTCCCGCCAGGAAGCCCAGCTCGCCCATCCGCCGCACCAGGCGCAGGGGGAACTCGCCGCGCTCGTCCGCCTCGCGCGCCAGCGGGGCCACCTCGTCGCGGGCGAAGGCGCGGGCGCGGGCCCGGACGGCGGCCTGGGCATCGGTGAGAGCGAAGTTCATCTCAGCTCGTCGTCGATCACCGCGTAGCCGTCAATCTCGATCAACGCGTCCGGCTCAAAGAAGCCGCTGACGCCAAGCAGCATCATCGCCGGGTAGTGCCGCCCGAAGTGCTTCCGCCAGACCGTGCCGATCTCGCGCCGTGCGGCGCGGTAGGCCGCGACGTCCGAGACGTAGAGATGCAGCTTGACCACGTCCTCGGGCTGGCCGCCCGCCGCCGCGACCACCGCGAGGATGTTCGTCAGCGCAAGATCGGTCTGCGCGATGATGTCGCCGGGCGCGGCGATGTGTCCCTCCGCGTCCATCCCGTTCTGCCCGGCCAGCCACAGGAGCCGCCCGCCGCGCGTCGCCACGCCGTGGGCGAAGCCGATCGGCGGGGCGAGGTGGGCCGGGTTGATCATCTCGCGGTCGGAGGCCGAAGGGTCTGGGAGCATGGGCGCGAAGTATAGCGGGGCGGTGGGGGCTGTCCAGTAGAGGGAGAGGGCCATGCTATACTGCACCGCAGCGTCCATCTCCGTCGGCACACAACACCTCGAAAGGGCGCCCCGCCATGTCACTACGGTACCAATTTGCTTCACTCGGAATGACCCTGCTCATGCTGGGTCTCGTAGCCTGCACCCAAGAACGCGCTGCCGAGCCGATGTCCGCTCTACCCACCGAGGAGACCGAAGCGATCAGTCAACCGACGGCGGCGCCGGTGACACTCTCCATCTTCGCGGCCGCCTCGCTCGCCGATGCGTTCAGGGAGATCGGGGAGGGCTTCGCCGCCGAGCATCCCGGCGTCACGCCGGAGTTCAACTTCGCCGGATCCCAAGATCTCGCTACGCAGATCAACGAAGGGGCGCCCGCGGACGTGTTCGCCTCGGCGAACAAGCGGCAAGTCGATGCGGTGATTCAAGCCGGTAGGATCGTGAGCGGTACGCAGCGCACGTTCGCGCGCAACCACCTGGTCGTCGTCTATCCTCGCGCCAATGAAGCCGGTGTCCGGGCGCTGGCCGACTTGGCCAATCCAGGGGTGATGGTCGTGCTTGCCGCCAAAGCCGTGCCGGTGGGCGCCTATGCGCAGGAGTTCTTGCGGAAGGCATCCGCCCAGCCCGAGTTCACCTCGGCCTACAGCCCTACCGTCATGGCCAACGTCGTGTCGTTCGAGGACGACGTTACGGGCGTCCTCGCGAAGGTGGCGGCGGACGAGGCGGACGCGGGGGTGGTGTATACCTCGGATCTCAGCGGTGCCCTGGCCGAGAAGCTGGGCAGCATCCCGATTCCGGACGAGATCAACGTCATTGCTTCCTATCCCATCGCGCCTCTGGCCGATAGCCCTCACGCAGACCTCGCGCGTGCCTTCGTGGACTATGTGCGCTCGCCCAAAGGCCAAGAAGTGCTGGTGAAGCACGGCTTCCTACCCAGCACGGGCGACGCCTCCGGGGCCGTCCCCTGGCCCGAGCCGGTGTCGGCCACAGGCTGGGTGGCCCAGGCGATCGCGCTGACGACCGGAGAGAACTGAGCCCGTGCCCACCGAACGCGATCCGCCAGCCGACTTCCCCGTGATCCTATTCGGCGATCAAGCCGCCTGGGCCGCCTGGCTGGACGAGCATCACGCCGCGGCGCAGGGTATCTGGTTGCGGCTGGCCAAGAAGGCGGCCGCCCTGAGCTCGGTGTCCTACGCCGAAGCGGTCGAGGTGGCGTTGTGCTACGGCTGGATCGACGGCCTGATGCGCGGCTACGACGACCAGTCCTGGATCCAACGCTTCACGCCGCGCCGCAAGGGCAGCATCTGGTCGAAAGTCAACCGCGAGAAGGCGGAGTCGCTGATCGAGAGCGGGCGGATGCGGCCGGCGGGGCTCGCGGCGATCGAGCAGGCGATGGCGAACGGGCGTTGGGACGCCGCCTACGACGGGGCGAGCACCATCGCGGTCCCGGACGACCTCCAGGCGGCCCTGGACGAAAGCGCCGAGGCCAAAGCCTTTTTCGCGACCCTGAAAGGCGCCAACCGCTATGCCGTCCTGTTTCGCATCCAGACGGCTCCGACATCCGAGACGCGCGCGAAGCGCATCGCGCAGTTCGTCGGGATGCTGGAGCGGCACGAGACGGTGTATCCGCAGGGGTGAGCGTTCAGCCGTGGGCCGACGTTCCCGCTTGAATGCTTGACTGAGGTGGAGCCGGGGGATTCGCGATCAGGTTCGCCACTCCTCCGACGGCAAGTGCACCAACACCAGTCCGAAAAGCGCGAGCACCGTGTTCCGAAACGCCGGGTCCAGGCCGTTCCATGCTTCGGAGCGCCACATCTGGAACCACTCGCCGCCGACGGTCATGAAACCGCCCATGAAGAGCGCGACCACCATGATGAAGCCGGTCGACGAGAACCTGCGCGCGGTTTCGAACGACCGGGATCGGCGGGCGGCCACCCAACGGAACGTGGCGTAGGCCAAGATACAGGCCGCGAGCGCTTCCCAGAGAATGATGGCGACATACGCGACCGTTTGAAGCGCCTGCGAGTCGATGGCGCGCCACATGACATCCGGGTCGAGCTCGGTCCCCGGCGTGGCGCCGAAGTTGGTGGTGTCCATCGACAGGACATGGCGCACGAATGCCAGATTGGTCTCGAAGTCGGTGATGTTGCCAACCGCCGCCAACAGCATGTACAGCCCGTTGATGGCCGTGATCACCGCACACGCGAAGGCCAGCGTTCCCAAAGGGCGCAGACCACGCCCCGCGCCGCCTTCCGATGAGGAGGTTGACTGCGCTCCAAGCTTCTGTGATTCCATCTCGTCGCTCCCAGTCGCATCCCGTGAAACAGCGGTCATCGAAGCCGCGTGAGTAACTGCTCCGCCGGCCCATGCTCGGTTGACCTGCCGCCCGGATTCTATCACACCCTCCTTCCTGGTCCATCCTGAAGCCTTCACCTATTCGCCAAGCATGAGAATGTTGACCGTACCCGAAGGGCTTGACGCGGTTGTGTGCCGGATGTATGCTTCGGGCTGTGGGAGGAAATTTTTTGCCGCCTGGATTTCTTGTCCCCTGTTTGGCGCAGGCTTCAGGCCGTGCGCCGTGGTTTGTGCCCACCCAGCGCTGGCGCTCGACAGGCCCACCCCGGCCGGAATCACCCTAGGATAAGGAGAGGAAGGAACCATGCGCACTTGTGTCCTTGCCGCGATCGCCATGCTGGCGGTTGCGCCATTCGTGGGAGCGTGCACATCTTCTGAGGAGCAAGCCCCCGCTCCGACCGTTGCCCCGACCGAGGCGGTGGCCATGCAGGCGGCCACCATCCCGGTACAGATCGACGGGAAGGTGCCGGACTACAACGGCTTCTTCCTGGCCTACTTCCCGCAACAGGTCCAGGCCCATCCCGGCGACACGGTCCAGTTTTCACTCGTCGATACCGGTGAGCCCCACACCGTGACGTTCGGGACGCTGGCCGATGCCGCGGTCCAGCAGTTCGACGCGCTCGGGCCGATCGCCGGCGAGGCGTCTCCCGAGGCCCAGGCACTGCCGCCTTTCACGGTCTCGCCGACGAGCTTCGAGGTCTATCAGTCCGCCACGCAGCCCTGCTACATGGACAGCGGCGAGGTGCCCCAGGAAGCCTGCCCGCAGGTCGAGCAGCCGGAGTTCGACGGCCAGCAGGTGATGTACAACAGCGGCTGGCTCGCGCCGGAGTCGACCTTTTCGGTCAAGCTGGCCGACGACCTCGCGCCCGGTGTGTACCGCTACCTCTGCCTCTTGCACCGCGGCTCGATGACCGGCGAGGTCACCGTGGTGGACCCGGCGGCCCCCATCCAGTCGGCCGATGAGGCCAGCGCGGCCGGCCAGGGCGAGCTGACCACGCTCGCGGACTCGCTAAAGCCGGCGTTGGACGGCGCGACCGCCATGGCGACCAGCGAAGAAGCCCTGGCGGGGGTGCTCTCGCCGGATGTGATCAATGCGGGTGTCGCCGAGTTCCTGCCCAAGGAGATCACCACCACGGTCGGCAGCCCCGTGACCTGGACGATTTGGGGCCCGCACAACATCGCGTTCAACGCACCGGAGAGTGCCAACACGATCCGCTTCGAGTCGGCCGACGGCAGCGTTATTGCCAATCCCGAGTCGATCGAGGTCGCCGGAGGGCCCGGGGGCATGCCGCCGACCGAGCCGATGACCACCACGACGGGCACCGAGCCGATGACAGATACGGCGGCCACCGAGCCGATGACAGATACGGCGGCCACCGAGGCCATGACCAACACGACGGCCACCGAGGCCATGACGACAACCGGCGCGACGGAGGCCCCGACTCCCGACCCCAACGCGCCGCCACCGCCGCCGATGGTGATCGACGGCGGCACGTGGGACGGCCAGGGATTCCGCAACTCGGGGGGCTTGCTCTCGTTCCCGCCCGCGATGTTCGCCTTCAAGATGAGCTTCTCCGAGCCCGGGACCTACACCTACAAATGCCTCATCCATCCCGACATGGAGGGGACTGTCAAGGTTCAGTGACGTGAGTCGTCCCGGTCTTGGAGCACCCGATCCAGCCGCGCCGTAGGATGCTGGCATCGAGGAAGACGGCCGCGTCGGCTGCGTTGGCCGGGTTGTGTGGGCACGTGATCGAACAGTCGCCCAAGACCCGGGTCGGGCGCCTGATGATCCTGCTCGTGCTGGCGGGCGGGTCCGCCGCGGCGTGGCAACGCGCCGCGGCGGAGTCGCCCGCATCAGCATCCTTGGCGGCGTCGGCGTTCCAAGCTCCCGCCGCGCCCGGGCTGCTGTGCCGGCTGAACCTCGGCTTGCCGGTCGATCCGGCGCTGGCCGCCTCGGCGCACGAGCGCGCCGGGGGCCTGCCGCTCGTCGCCGCCGAGACCCGCGAGCCGTCGATGGCCGGACATGCCTGCGATACGGAGGCGCCCGTCCGGCGCTTCGACATCGTGGCGATCCAGGTCGACATCACGCTCAACCGCTACCTGGACCATGATCCCGAAGGGCGCATGTACGTCTTGGCCGACGAGCTGGCCCGGGCGCGGGCGGAGGAAGCGGCCAACGCCCGCGCGCGGGCAGGGCAGGGCGAGCCGGCGGTCTCGGCCGGCTTGCAGGGCGACGCCATCCAGCCGCTCACGCTTCGCGTCCTCCCCGGCGAGTGCCTGCGTATCGGCCTGAGGAACGACCTCCCCGCCGGCGAGCCGGCCAGCCTTCACCTCCACGGCGGTGCGCTCCTCGTGGCGGGCACGGATCGCCCCGCCGTCGCCGCCAACGCCGAGGCCATCGCGCTGCCCGGCCAGACGGTCGAGTACGAATGGATGGTCCCGTCCGACGAGCCCGAGGGCACCCACTACTTCCACAGCCAGGGCCGCGCGCGCTTCCAGGCCGACCACGGGCTGTTCGGTGCGCTCATCGTCGAGCCCGAAGGCTCGCGCTGGATCGACCCGCGCAGCGGCGCCGAGCTGGCCAGCGGCTGGGACGCCATCATCCAGGACCCGTCGGGCAGCGACTTCCGGGAGTTCGCCCTGTACTACCACGAGATAGGCGACGAGAGCTACCGCATCCTGGACAAGGCGGGCGAGTTCGTCCCCCAAGTCGATCCACTGACCAGCGCCTACCGGCCCGACGGGCGGGCCCTGAACTACCGCAGCGAGCCGTTCATGAACCGGCTGGCCTTGCAGCAGTCGCTCGAAGGCCGCTTCGACGAATCGGTCGCCTACAGCTCGTACAGCTTCGGCGACCCGGCGACGCCGATCCTGCGCGCCTATATCGGTGACCCGACCAAGGAGCGCGTGATCCACGGCGGCTCCGAGGTCTTCCACGTCCATCACCTCCACGGCGGCGCGACGCGCTGGAACCGCCAGCCGGACGTCGAGCCTACGCGCTTCGATGCGGGGCTCCAGAAGCATCCCCCCCTCCGCCTGGATGTCACGGAACGGATCGACGCGCAGGGCCTCGGGCCGTCGGAGACCTTCGACGTCGCCAACGAGTGCGGCGCCGGCGGCTGCCAGCAGAGCGTCGGCGACTTCCTGTACCACTGCCATATCGCGCAGCACTACTTCGCCGGGATGTGGGGCCTGTGGCGGGTGTACAACACGCGCCAGGATGGCCCGGCGTCCACCGACGCCCTGCCGCCGCTGGGCGAGCTGACCGATCGCGCCGGCCGGGCGGCGCCAGGCGTGGCGTCCGGCGCGCTCGTCGGGCGCACCATCGACATGGCCGGTCGTGCACTCACCGTCAAGGCGGGTGACCTGGCCGGGCTGGTCGAGCGCCAGCTTCCGCCGGCCGGCCGGCCGATCGGCTACGACGCCTCGGTGCTGGACTGGCGACGCGAGGGCGACACGTATTACGGGGAGGTCGAGACCGACCGCGGCTGGCCGGGCTACCAGCCACGCGCGCCGGGCGCGCGCCCGGCGCTGTTGTTCGACCCTGGGAGCGGCCGCCTGGCCTACCCGTTCCTTCGGCCCCACCTGGGGCGCCGGCCACCCTTCGCGCCCAACCACGGTCCCGCGCCATACCTCGACCCGAACGCATCCGGAACCGACGTGCCGGCGCCCGGCGCCAACGGACCGGAGAGCATCTGCCCCGCGGGCACGCGCGTCCGAAGCTTCGCGCTGCGCGCCTTGGCTGTCCCGATCCCGATCAACGCCAAACAAGGGCTGGTCGACGCCGCCGGTGAGCTGTTCGTCCTGGCCGAGGATGCGGCCAAGGTGCGCGCCGATCCCGCGGCGCGCCAGCCGCTCGCGCTGCGCGCCAACGCCGGCGAGGACTGCGTCGACGTGACGCTGGCCAGCGAGCTTGGCGACAACGCCGACAACAAGGGCTTCAGCAAGGTCAACGCCCACATCCACTTCGCCCAGTTCGACGTCCAGGCCAGCGACGGTGTCATCGCCGGCTTCAACTACGAGCAGTCGGTGCGCCCTTACGCCATCGAGGGCGAGCGGCTGCGAGCGGCGGCGCCGGTTGGCGCGGAGCGGCTGGTCCTGGCCTCCGTCAGCCGCTTCCAGCCCGGGATCCTGGTCGGGATCGGCTTCGAGGACGCCGGCGCTTTCGAGGTGCGGCGAATTCAGGCCGTCGAAGACGGGGCGCTGGTGTTGGACAGCCCGCTGGAGCACGATCACGCCGCCGGCGAGTCGGTCAGCACCGAGTTCGTGCGCTATCGCTGGTATCCGGACGTTCAGTCGGGCACGGCCTACTTCCACGACCACGTCAATGGCCTCGTGTCGTGGCGGCACGGGTTGTTCGGCGCGCTGATCGCCGAGCCGCCGGGCTCGACCTACCACGATCCGCGCACCGGCCGGGAGATCGACAGCGGCCCGGTCGCCGACATCCGCACGGCGGCCAGGGTGGCCGCCGACCTCGTCGGCAGCTTCCGCGAGCTGGTGCTGTTCATCCAAGACGACAGCCCGGTCAACCACGTCGGCCGCTCGACCGGCAGCGCCTACAACTTGCGCGCCGAGCCGCTGGACGACCGGCCCGGCGACCCGGCGCGCCTGTTCAGCAGCGCCGCCCATGGCGACCCGGCGACGCCGATCCTCGAGACCTTCCTGGGCGATCCGGTCGTCGTGCGCGCGCTCGTATCCGGCACCAACGACGTGCATACCTGGCACATCGACGGGCACTGGACGCGGGTCGAGCCCAGCAGCCTCACCTCGCCTCCGGTGAGCACGGTGCACCTCGGGATCTCGGAGCGCTACGACCTGGTGATCCCCCGAGCCGGCGGTCCGAGCGGCATGCCTGGCGACTACCTCTACTACAGCGGCCGTTCGTTCAAGCTGCGCGAGGGCAGTTGGGGCATCCTGCGTGTGCGCCCCCCCGGCGACACGGCGGGCCTGGCCAAGCTGCCCGGCCACGAGGTCCAGCCGTCGCCCCCAAGCGCCGTCTGCCCGGCCGACGCGCCGCGCAAAGCCTTCGCGGTCAGTGCCGTGACGGCGCCCTTGCCCATGCTGGCGGGCCGAACCGGCAAGGTCTTCGTGCTGCGCTCGGCGCGCGCCGCCGCTGATCCTGGAGCGCTTTCACCCGAGCCCCTGGTGCTCCACGTCAACGTCGGCGACTGCCTGACGATCACGCTGGCCAACGAGACGACCGACGGCCCGGTCTCGTTCCACGCCGACATGCTGGCCTACGATCCGCGCGACTCCGGCGGCGTCGAGGCCGGTGTCAACCCCCCGCAGGCGGTGGCGCCTGGCGCCTCCCGCAGCTACACGTTCTACGCCCACCCGGAGGTCGGCGAGACGACGGCGCTCGTGCGCGACTGGGGCAACGTCCTGGCCAACCCCGGCCTCGGGCTGTATGGCGCGATCGTCGTCGGACCGCGCGGCGCCCGCTATCGCGACCCGGTCACCGGCGCCGATGCGGCGGCCCTGTCGAGCTGGCGGGTCGAAGTGCGGCCGCCCGACGGGACGGCCTACCGCGATTTCACGCTCTTCCTCCAGGACGAGGACGAGTCGATCGGCAACCACCGCATGCCCTACACGACGAAGGTGCGCGGGCCGGTCGGCCTCAACTACCGCGCCGCGCCATTGGAAGTTCGAGCGGCGGCGGGGAAAGCGATGGAACCAACGTTCCGCGACGCGCTGTCCGGCGAGCCGCCCACGCCGCTCCTGGAAGCCTATGCCGGCGACGCGGTGAAGATCCACGTCCTCGCCCCGTGGAGCGAGCAGGCGCACGTCTTCAGCATCGAGGGCCACCGCTGGCCGTTCGAGCCCGGCCGGCGCGGGACCCCGCTCCTCGGCGCGATGCAGATCGGCGGGCTGGAAGCGGTGACCCTGGACCTGGTCGGCGGTGCCGGCGGACCGGAGCGCCTCGCCGGGGACTACGTCTACGGCGACCACCGCGGCCCCTACCTCGAGGCCGGCCTGTGGGGACTGCTGCGCGTCCACGATGCACGCACGGCGCGCGGTCGCGCCACGGTGCGGCCGCTCTCCCCTGCGTGCGCTTTCCCTTGGTTGGGTTGCGACCGATCGAGCGCACCTGTCCTCGGATTGAGCGCGATCCTCGTCATCGCCGGGATCGCGGTGGGTGGCGTCTGGTATCGCCGGCGGAGGCGCCGCGAAGCGCTCAACGAATCGCTTGCCCAAGGTCCTACGGCCGGACTTTAGGCCAGTCCGCCGCGCCTCGATCCAGCGGCGTCTTCCCTGTCCACAGTGGTCCCCAAGTGGGTTAAGAATGTCTGGAACGAGGCGAGTGGATTTTCTGATCGATGTACAAGTTCGTTCACTCGGCTTTCGCGCGGCCATCTGCCGAGTGAACAAACGAGGGCAGAGATCAGCAGCCTCCGTGGTGCGAGATATCTGGGGAACAAGGCATGGAAACG
>CAZCJG010000143.1:0-1529 GCA_964498575.1 uncultured Anaerolineales bacterium
CTTCAGAGTTCGCCGTCCCGACCCTACCGCTACCGACTCCTGGCTCCGCGAAGGCGTTCGTGCCTTCGAGCCTGACACCGACAACGAATACGGCATTCAACTGGACTCAGGGGAAACGTTGTACCGAGTGACCGCGTGGTACCGATACTACGGACCGGGTTGTGAACGTGGTCCCTGGCCAGAGATCGCGGCCATCCTTTACTGGCTGATCCACCGACTCCACGTCGACGAGGCGGACTGCATCGGACGGGTGTACTACGGTCCGATCCTAGTCAGGCAAAGGGAAGTGGAAGTTGGAGATATCGATGCGGAACTCGATGATGAAGATGAAGTCTGGCGGGTAGAAGAAGTCGGCCTGGAGTGGTTAAACAACATGTGGCGCTACTGGGCTGACGAGGGCAGGCTGCCCTTTGTCGGCGACTCGCGTGCAGGCCCGGTCATAATGGATGGCATTACTCCTCCCTTCTGCGATTTTTGCGGCTTCCATGCCAATATCCACGGGCGGGGTTCTGGCAGGATACGTTTCGCCCGATGCGTGTGCTGCAACCAGGAGTGGCGCACCGATGACGGCGATACATGGATCGAAGTGACCAGCGATCCCCTAGATGTACTCTCCGAGGCGTCGTCGACAAGGTTGAATCCGAGCCTGTTGAGGCGGCTGAGGTCGCGCCTGCGTTTCTGAAGTCGATTGCGTTGCCGGAAAGAAGCCGGCGGCATCGTTTGACTGCTGGTCTATCTCCCCACCCACCGCGGCTCCTTCTTCGCCGTAAACGCCGCGTGGAATACGCGGTGGTCCTCGGCCATCATCAAGAGTGCCTGCGCTTCGGCCTCGCTTTCGATGGCGGCGATCAGGTCCATGTGCAGCTCGGTTTGCAGGCGACGCTTGGTCATGCGGATCGCCTGGGTCGGGCCGTCGGCGAGGCGGCGCGCCCAGGCCTGCGCCAGCGGGAGGACCTCGTCCGGCGGGGCGACGCGGTTGACCAGGCCCCAGCGCTCCGCCGTCGCTGCATCGACTTTGTCGCCGAACAGCAGTATCTCAGTCGCCCGCCCCAAGCCGACGATCTTCGGCAGGAGGTAGGCGGCGCCCATGTCGGCGCCGGTCAGGCCGACCTTGGTGAAGAGGAAGGCGAAGGACGCCTTCTCGCTCGCGATCCGCAGGTCCGAAGCCAACGCGATGACCGCGCCGGCGCCCGCCGCGATGCCGTTGACCGCGGCGATGATCGGCTTGTCGAGCAGCCGCATGTTGCGCACGGTAATCCCGGTCATCCGCGTGAAGTCCAGATGGTCCTTGACATCCGCCTCCAGCAGTTGCCCGATGATCTCGTGCACGTCGCCGCCCGAGCAAAACGCGCGGCCCGCGCCGGTGAGCACGACCGCCTTCACCGCGTCCTCGTAGCGCAGCGACTCCATCAGATCCCGGAACTGCGCGTAAATGCCCAGCGTGATCGCGTTGAGCACGTCGGGGCGATTGAAGGTGATCGTCGCGACGCCGTGGTCGTCGACCTGGTAGTCGAAATCGAAGGTCATGG
>CAZCJG010000143.1:1629-11187 GCA_964498575.1 uncultured Anaerolineales bacterium
CACCGCTCCCGTGATCGACCCCGCCGCCTCCGCCACCAGCATCCGCACCACGTGCGCCACCTCCTCCGGCCGCACCAGCCTCCCCTGCGGGCTCAGCGCGGTGATCGCCGCCCGCGCCTCGTCCGCGCTCCGCCCCGTGCGCGCGACGATGTTGGCGACGCTGGCATCGGTCATCGGCGTGTCGACGTAGCCCGGCGCGACCAGGTTGACCGTGATGCCGCGCCGCGCCCACTCGGCCGCCAGCGCCCGCGTCAGGCCCAGGACGCCATGCTTGGCGGCGGTGTAGGCGGCGATGTAGCGCGCGCCGGTCAGGCTGGCCACCGAGCCGATGTTGACCACCCGCCCCCAGCCCGCTTCCAGCATCGCCGGCGCGCAGGCCTTGGTCACCAAGTACGTCCCCGTCAGGTTGACCGCGATCATCCGCTCCCACAGCGCGTCCGGATGCCCGTCGAGCTTGTGGCTGGCGGCGGCGCCCGCGTTGTTGACCAGGACGAGCGGCGCGCCGAGCTCCGAGGTGACGCGTTGGACCAACAAGTTGACCGACGTGGCCTCGGTCACGTCCGCCGGGATTGCGACCGCCCGCCCGCCCGCGGCTTCAACGTCTCTCGCCACCGCGAAGATTTCGTCCGGCGTGCGCGCCGACAGCGCCACCGCCAGGCCGACCGCCGCCAGCGCCAGGGCGATCGCCCGCCCGATGCCGCGGCCGGCGCCGGTGACGAGGGCTGGGGGGTGGCGAGAGGGTGACGCTGCGGCTACCATTGACCAGCTTCTCGCAGTTGCCGCCTCGCCTCGACCTCGTCCGGTTCGTTGAGGTTCAGCAGTGCGACTGTGGCGCGACCAACCACCGTCAATCCGATGATGTGCATCGACGCTTCAAGCAGGAAGTGCTCCTCCCATCTCTGCACGCGGGGGTCGAACAACCGCGTCAGGGCCCCCGATTCCTCCTCGATTGTGGCGATGTCAGTGCCCTTGGCCATGTTACATCGGATACATGCCCAGGCAAGGTTGTCAGCGATCGTTGGGCCGCCATGTTTCCGCGCGATGATATGCTCAACGTGATGCGGGTAGATCTCGTCTTCCTCGGGCTTGCCGCAGTACTCACACCGACCCTGTGCCCGCTCGCGCACGAGCTTGCGCAGTCGCTGTGGAACCCGACTCATCGTTCTTTCATGGCGACCCGCGCTCGGGCCTTGAGCCTAGAGAGGATCTGATTGAAGCGCACCATCTCCTTCAGCTCGTCAAGCTCCTCCGGCGTCAACTCGTCGGCGTCTTGCCGATCGAGCAGCTCAATCGCACGTTCTCGAGCCGACTCCGACAGCTTGAATGACAGCACTGCCTCGGGTGTGGCCTTCTCGATGACAAACTCCAGGAAGTCGTCATAGATGCCTACCCGCTCTTTGACTTGCATGGTGCCCTCCATCTGGTTTGACCCTAAGCATTATACCCCATCTCCGCCTCCACCTCCCCGTCCAGTGCCAGCCCCGCCCCCTCCGCCAGCGCATAGTCCAGTGGGATCTCGACCTCCGCCGCCGCGCAAGGCTCGGACCGATGGCCCGCGAAGTCGTAGGCGCGGATGCGGTAGCCGTACCTGTTCCCCGCCAAGGCGAACGCATCGACATGCCGGTGGGTGGTCACGCTGGTCAGGTGGACGAAGGGGCCGTCGTTGACGCGGCGGTAGATCTCGTAGCCGTAGACGCCGTGCGGGTCGAGCGCCTTCTCCCAGACCAGGGCGACCTGGCCGTTCGGGCGCAGGGTGGGGACGAGCCGGCCGTCCGTCGGCCAGACCGGCGGATCGACGTCGTCCGGCGCGGGCGTCGGCGCGTGCAGGGCATCCTTGGGCCATAGGACGCAGCGCACCTGGCGGAAGTTTTCATCCAGCGCCTTGCAGACGTTGCCGTAAACGCAGCGCACGATCCGATCCTCCGCCCCCAGCCGCGCCTTCTTCGGCCAGTCGGGGTCTGCCAGCAGTGCGCGCGCAAAGCCGATGAGGTCCGCCTCGCCATGCTGGAGGATGTCCTCGGCGTAGCTGGGCGTGGGGATCTTGCCGGTGGTCACCACGGGTGTCGGATATCCGTGGGCATTGACGAAGGCTTTGATGCCCGCCGCGAGATACGTGTTGGTCCCATCCGGATACTGCGCCGCCGGCATCGTCCGATCCCCGCTATAGCCCGTGTACGGGTATAGCGGCTCGCCCTCTTTCTTCACCGCGTCCTCGAATTTGCCGCCGGCCGAGATCGAGATGTAGTCGACGCCGAGCTGGGCCATCCGCAGCGCCATGTACTTGCTCTCGGCCAGGCCATAGCCACCCTTGACGCACTCCTCGCCGTCGAAGCGAATACCGATCGGGTAGTCGTCCCCGACGGCGCCCCGCACCGCCAGGATCACCTCGGTCATCAGCCGCATCCGCCCTTCCAGGCTCCGACCGGAATACCCGTCATGCCGCCGATTCAGCCGCGACAGGAAGCTCGACAACGTGTATGCATGCGCCATGTGCAGCTCGACCGCATCGTAGCCAGCCTCGCGGGTGCGGACCGCCGCGGTGGCATAGCCGTCGACGATCGCCCGAATCTCGTCGAGGCTCAACATGTCCACCGTCTGTCGCCAGCCGCTCCGCGCGATCTTCAGGAAGTGGATGATCTGCAGGGCGACCTTGCCCGGTCCGGCGGCATGGGCGCGGCGCACCAAGTCCGCATGGCCCGATATGAAGCTGTCGTCAGAAAGTCTCAGCAGCGGACCGCTCTTCGAGCTGTGCACCGCTGTCGCTTCGACCACGATCAGCCCCGCCTCGCCCTCGGCGAACCGCACGTAGCGATCGACGATCGCCTGATTGACATAACCATCATCACCCGACAGCCGCGTGACCATCGCGGTCAGCACGATGCGGTTGGGCAAAGTCAGGCCGCGGATGGGGGTGGGTTCGAGGAGCTTCATGGTGGGAGGAATGGTAGGGCGGAGGGGTCGCATGGTCAACACGGGGCCTGAGTCACGGGGCCTTCCGTGCCCAGCCTTGAGTCAAGGTGGTATGATATCCTCCCATGACTATCACCCCCTGGTCCGAGCTGTCCCTGGCACTTCCGTCGTATCATGCCGCGATATCTGCCGGAGGATCGGCCGAGACCTTCGGTACGCGCGTGATCGATCTGAAGCCGCTCGACAATCAGGCGCTCGGGCAGATGACGGATGGCGAGGCGCGGGGCGTCGCGCTGGACGTCTTGATGATCGAGGCCTTTGTCCGCCGCCATGCCGCGCAGGTCCCCGCGGATGCGAAGGCCGTGGTCGAGTCGGCCGCGACTGCAGCCGCGGCGCGGCTGGGCATCCCGCCGATCCTGTCCTACCCGCTGTATATCCGCGACAATCCACCGGAGATCGAGCAGATCCGCCGCTTCACGCCGCTGGACGCCGAGTTCCGCTTCATCCGCATGCACCGGCTGATCGAGGATACCTTCGATGGCCTGATCGCCCGACTGGCGGAGGTCATCGGCACGCCACCCTCAGAGCAGCGCGCGGCTCTCGCCGCCGCGATGCCGGCGGTCCGGGAGGGTTTCCGGCTGGTCAACCACACGATGGCGGGCTTCCGCAGCCCGGTGCGGATGCCACGGGAGGATTTCGTCGATGGCTTCCGGCCCTATTTCGATCCGCTGCTGGACCCCGTGACGGGCGAGCTGCTGCTCGACGGGCCGAGCGGCTTGCAGTCACCGACCTACCGCATCATCGCGATGCAGATCGGATATCGGGACGCGATCATGGATGGTTGGACGGACAAGATCGCGCGCTGCCACGATCCGGCGACCAGGGTCTGGTTGGCGGAGGTGATGGCCGCGCGCGACCGGGGCGCGTCGCTCAGAGCCGTTTGCGACACGATCCTCGGCGCCGCGCCCGGGCTGCCGCATCTGCATCCGGACTACGGCGCGCACATCCCGCTGCTGCTGGACCTCGCGCTGCGGCATGGATATGTCGCGCGCGACATCCTCGCGACCTTCGACCGGTTCGCGCTGGCGCTGGGCGAATGGCCGGCCGAGGCGCGGGTGCCGGGCGATCCGCCGGGCGCGTACCGGCGCGCGGAGGGGGGTTCACAGGCCGTGCCGGACTCGCTGACCGACGCCGATCAAGCCGATCTCGCGCACCTGGTCGAGATCGAGGCGATGCTGTTCGGCTTCCACCTGGAGCATGTCGCGACGGCGGCGGTTCAGATCGGCGCGGTGCGGGGGACCGGCGGGACCTCCGGCGTGGAGTTCCTGCTGATCGCGACGTTTCGGCGGGCCTTCCCGTGGCTCTGGGCCAGCGGTGTCGCGGAGCTGTTGGCCGGCGGGGGTGTGTGGCCTGAAGCAGGAGCGGTGCCGTCGCCCTGATGACCGGCCTCGGGCTTTGGGGGACGGAGCGGCGCCCACCGGCGCCTTAATCACACGGGCCGCCGCGCCCGAAGGCAGCGGCGGCCCGTGCATTACCGCGGTCAATGATTCGATGGGTCAGGGGGTAGGCATCAAGACGTTGTCGGCAAAGCGGTCGATCTCGGTCTCGACCTGCTCCTGCGACCAGCCATAGCGCTCGCGCAGCTTTCCCGCAAGCTCGTCGCGACGGCCGGCGATCACGTCCAAGTCATCATCGGTCAGCTTGCCCCAGGTCTGCCGCACCTGGCCTCGCAGTTGCTGCCACTTGCCCATCAGGATGTCATCCGTTCCGTGCATCTCGGCTCTCCTTTCAATTGAATGGATCATTGGATCGGCGGAGCCTTCACCCGGCCCCGAAGGTGATCGCCATAAGCGGTCGCCCTCACCTCAAGATGACGACCGGCCGATGAAAAGGTTACCGAGCGCGTCAAGTGCATGCGTTGTAACCCTTTGCCTGGATGGACCGTCGTGGCCATCAAGCGACAAACGAATGGGGACTCGATGTCGCGGCACTCTCCCGTCCCCAAGACTGGATAAGGAGCCCAAGATGGCCGGAAGTGAAAGCGAAAGCACGACGGTTGTGAGTGATGGCGGTGGCGGTGGCGGCGGACCCGCGATCGTCGCGATCACCCTCATCGTTCTCGTGCTCGTGGCGCTATTCGTGGTCTACCGGGGCGCGAACACGGGTGGGTCACCCCAGCCGAGTGGCGACCAGGGCGCGCCGGCGGTGACGGTCAACCCGCCCGACATCGACATGCCGGCGGTGACGGTCAATCCGCCCGACATGCCGGCGATCACGGTGAATCCCCCCGAGCTGCCGACGGCGGCCCCCCCGGCCACGCCGTAGGGAGCTGTTGGAGCCGACGGCATCACGTGCGCCTCGCGCTTGCTACCAAAAAGAGAGCCGAAAGAGAACGGGCGGCGAGTGATCGCCGCCCGTTCTTCTGCGGTGCGGGGGGAAGCACCGTGCGGGTCAGACCGGCGAGCGACCCGGTAGCAAGCGGATGATCCAGATCAAGACGACGGCACCCAGGAACGCGGCGATAAGGGTGGGCAGGTTGAAGCCGGTGACCGGATCGGCAACCCCGAGCAGGCGCGTGGCGATAAAGCCACCGAGAAGCCCGCCCACGATGCCGATGATGACGTTTCCGATCAGCCCATAGCCGCTGCCCTTCATCACTTCTCCCGCCAGCCATCCGGCGATCAGTCCGACGACGATCCAGGCAAGGATAGACATGAGATTGCCTCCAGTTTTGTTGGGCTCACGTACACCGACGCGAGCCACGGCAATCTTAACGACGCCGGCGGCTGCGTGGGGGTTACAGGACCAGCCGTTGAGCGCAAGGATGACCGACAGGTGCTGTAACGTTTGTCCGGGCGGTTCGTCAAGTGATGACGGAAGAATCGGCCATTCACGACGGTCATCGAAATAGGGAACAACGCAATGAACGACAATCCAGCACGACGCCGACCCGTCATCCGCGTGCGGGTGCTGTGGATTCTGTGCACGTATCTGGTGCTCAACGCTTGTGCTGCGAACGCGCCTACCGCCGCGCCGACGGCTGTTCTGATGGAGCCGACCAAGGCGCCGCCGACGGCCGCGGCCGCGGTGATGCCCGAGGTTCCGTCGACGGCGGTGATGGATCTCAACAAGGCCATGCGCAAGCTGTGGACGGACCATGTGGTGTGGACGCGCATGTACATCGTCAGCGTGGCGAGCGACGGGGCGGATAAGGACTTGGTGGCCGAACGCCTGCTCAGGAACCAGAGCGATATCGGCGACGCGATCAAGCCCTACTACGGCGACGAGGCCGGCGACCAGCTCACCGCCTTGTTGCAGGCGCACATCCAGGGCGCGGTCGACCTGCTCGCGGCCGCCAAGGCCGGCGACACCGCGAAGGTCGAGGAGGCCAGGACGAGCTGGGCCGCCAACGCGGACGCCATCGCCGCCTTCCTCAACGGCGCCAACCCGGAGTACTGGCCGCTGGAGGAGCTCCAGACCGAGATGAAACACCACCTCGAGCTCACGGAGGCCGAGGCGACGGCGCGGCTCGGAGGCGACTATGCGGCGGACATCGAAACCTACGACCAGGTCTACGACCAGATCCTGGCCATGGCCGACATGCTGAGCGCCGGGATCGTCGAGCAATTCCCCGATCGTTTCCAGTAACCGAGTCAGGCGGAAGCCATCGGTCGGGGTGCGATCCCGCACCCCGGCCGATGGCTTCGCGCTGTGCCGGTACCCCGGCCGTCCCACATTGGCCCCGGCCGTTCCCCGTATAGCCGTGCCGGGCGCTACCGACCGGGGGTCCGGCCCATCCAGTCGAGCACCTCCGAGATGCGGCCCGTGGCCAGGCAGATCGACGTGTCGGCCGCGCCATAGTAGAGGTGGAGCGTGTCGCCGTCCGCGCCTACCGTCACGCCGCAGGGGAACACGACGTCGCCGACGTCCCCCGTGCGCTCGTAGTCCGCCTCCGGCGACATGAACCATTCGTCACCGCGCTGGATGACCCGCCAGGGTTCCTCCAGGTCCAGGAGCGCGAGGCCAAGCCGATAGATGCAGCCCGCGGCGGTCATCCGCACCCCGTGGTAGATCACGATCCAGCCCTCAGGCGTCTCGATGGGCGGCGGCGACAGGCCGATCCGGTTGGCATCCCACCACGCGCCGCGCCGCGCCTCCAGGAGGACCGTATAGTCCCCCCAGTGCTTCAGGTCCGGCGAGAACGACACCCAGATGTTCGCGCGCTGCAAGGGAAAGGTGGACACCGGGCGGTGGATGAGCACCCAGCGGCCCCCGAAGCGCCGCGGGAAGAGGGCGGCGTCCTTGTCGTCCGGCGTCGTTATCGGTCCCAGGCGCTCGAAGGTCCGGAAGTCGCGCGTCAGCGCCATCGCCACCAGCGGTCCGCTGGTCGAGTAGGCCGTGAAGGCGACGACGTAGCGATCCAGCTCCGGTACCCAGGTGAGGCGGGGATCCTCGATGCCCCATTCCTCCTCCGGAAAGCGCAGCGGGTCGGGGAGGAGCGTGGGCGCGGGGTCGATCCGCCAGCCCGTCTTCCCATCCGCGCTCCGCGCCGCGGTGAGGTGCGAGATGCCCCGGCGATCCTCGACGCGCGCCAGGAGCAGCGTCTGCCCGTCGGGCAACAGGGTCGCGCCCGGGTTGAACACGGTGTTGGCCGGGTATGGCCAGGCGGCCGCCGTCAGGAGGGGGTTGCCCTCATATCGATGGAAAAGATCCGTAAACGCCTGTCGCATCGCCATGATTCCCCTTGAAGCTCTGCATCCCCGCCATGGCATGTCCCGCGGCGAGCGGCGGGAGGAGGCCCCGCCCGGGATCGAGGGTGTCCAGCGCAAGCCGGGCCAAGAGGTAGGCCAGAGCCGACTCCGCCCCCTGGTTCTCGTTGAGGCCGCCCGGCTGCAAGCCGTCGCGGCAGCCGCAGGTCGCGGGATCGATGAGCGCGAGGCCGAGCCGGTTGGCCCCGTGGAACCAGGCCAGCGCCCGCGCCGCCAGCACGCCGTAGCGGGATCCGCCCAGCAATCGCTGCGCCCGAACCAGGAGCTCCACCATGCAGCCGGCGTCCACCGGCTGCTGGTCGAACTCGGCCCGCGGCCGATCGCGGACCCACCAGCCGTCCTGGCCGATCAGGTCCAGCGCGCCGTCGCCCGGGAACACCTGCGCTGCGAGGAAGTCCGTCGCTTCGCGGGCCACCGCGCGGGCGATGGGGTCGCCTTGCGCCTCGAAGGCCGCCAGGAGCGCCTCCGGCAGGCGCGCGTTCTCGTAGGTCAGATAGGGTTCGAACCAGCACCAGTCGCCGCCCGCGTAGGTCCGATAGGCCGAGAGCAGGCGCTCGCCGAGCTGGGCGACCAGCGGCCCGGTCCGCGCCGGGCACAAGCCGGCGCTGGCCGCCGGCACGATGCCCAGCAGCGCGAAAGCGACGGCGCGCGGGGCGCGGATGGTGGCCGTCAGATCGAGGGCTCGGCCGAGGTGGCGGCGCGCTTCACCCCGCAAGTCAGGGTCATTCGCTTCGGTCGCCGTCACGCCGAGCGCCCAGGTCGCCCGGCCCAGGGCGTCGTCCGAAGCCCGCGCATCCTCCCAGCGCCCGTCCTCGCCCATGAAGTTGTGGGGCTGCTCGCCGTCGCCGCCGAGCGCCCGCACGACGAAGCGGAGATAGCAGCGGCCGAGCGCCAGCGTGCTGAGGTCGACGGACCAGCGGTGGTGCCGGACGGCCACGATGAGGGCGCGCGCGTTGTCATCCAGCGTATAGCCCGTCGCCGGGTCGGGCACGGCAAGGCGGGCGTGCTGGATGATGCCCCTGTGATTCGTCAGCCGCCACACATGCTCAAGACAGAACCATGGGTCGTCTGAGGTTGGATTCATCGACGAGCTCCCGATAGATCTCAGCGTATTGCGCGCCGACGGCGGGCCATTGCCAGCCGCGGGCCTTGACATAAGCCTGGCGCTCGATGGCGGCGCGCTTCCGGGGGTGGATCAGGAGATCGCGCACCGCGCCGCCGAGCGCCTGTGCGTTACCGAAAGGCACCAGCACACCGCAGCCCTCGGCCAGGGCTTCGCGGGCATAGGTGAACGGCGTCGCCACCACCGCCCGCCCGGCGCCCAGGGCATAGGCCAGGGTGCCGCTGACCACCTGGTCGGGATTCTGATAGGCCATGATGTAGATGTCGGTCGCTTCCAGGTGAGCGACGATCTCATCCAGACGCAGGTAGCGGTTGACGAAGCGCACGTGTTCGGCCAGGTTCAGCGTGTTCACCAGATGATGCAGCCCGGCACGATAGGCCTCGCCTTCCGCGCCCAGCACGCCCGGATGGGTCGCGCCGGCCACGACGTAGACCACGCTCGGATCGACCGCCACGATGCTCGGCAGCGCGCGCAGCGCCTCTTCGATGCCCTTGCCGCGACCGAGCAAGCCGAAGGTGCACAGGACGGTGCGGCCGGCCAGGTCCAGCCTGACCTTCGCGGCCTGCCGCGCGGCCTCTCCCCACCGGACGCTCGGCACGCCGTGCGGGATGACCCGTACCTGGCGGCGGTCGATCCCGTAGTGGCGCGCCAGGATCGCGGCGCCGCTCTCGGCCAGGACGACCAGGCGTGCGCTCCGGTCCGCGATCCGGCGTGTCACGCGCCGGAGCTCCGGATCGGGATTCGGCAGCGTCGTGT
>CAZCJG010000144.1:0-11030 GCA_964498575.1 uncultured Anaerolineales bacterium
CGCATGATGCGCGGCGCCTGGTTCTTCAGCTCCTTGATACCGATGTAGTCCATGTATCCCTGCCTTCCATTCGATGTGGTCACTTTGGTGGCCACTATTCTAGCATGGCGGGCACGAACGCCAAACCGACCGCCTTTGTCCAGCGGAGATGTCGCCGCCGAACACGTTGTCGTCACGTTATCGTTACGCCAGCCCCCGGCCGGTCGGCAAGTTGACACGCGCGGCCGATCGGCATATCCTCGCGCCCGTGCCGATACCGCGCGACCTCTTGCCCGCCCTCCGCGCCTGACCTCTCGCCGGGACCTGTCCCATGCCCCGCTCCGCCGCCTCGACCCGCAACCTCCAGAAGCTCCTGGCCGGCAGCGTGCAGCGGGTGCGCGGCGACGAGTCCTTCGTCATGCCGGAGGAGCTGTTCCAGCGCTTCGAGGTGGGCGGGCTGGACGTCAGCGGGGCCACCAGCTCGGGCTACTCCGAGAACGGCAAGAACCTGACCGCCGGCCTGACCGTCAACGTCGCCGCGCTGGCGGGCTTCCCGGCGCTGGTCAAGCTGGAGGTCGCCGGCAAGGTCGAGGGCGGCCGCGGCCGGCGCACGATGCTGGTGTTGCGGCGGATGCCGGGGACGATCGGGACCGTCCACCGCAGCCACCAGACGCTCGGCTTCCTCGCCTTCGACGGCGTGCACTGGACGATCAAGCTGGGCCTGGAGGTCGCCGCCGGGGTCGGGCCGCCGGACGACTTCGAGGGGCTGACCCTGGACAGCGCGACCGGCGTCGAGGAGCTCTCGCTGGACCTCAAGGTCGGCGCGGCGGTCGGGGCCAGCGGCGCGGCCGGCTTCTACGAGGCGCGCGCCGAGTGGCCGGAGTTTTACGCCCATAGCTCCGACCAGGCGCTGCGGGCGCGCTTCCGCGACCTGATGTCCAACTGGAAGAAGGACGAGATCAAGGACTACGCCGCGGAGTTGCTCAACCGGATCTCCGACGAGACCGCGATCGGCAACAACATCGCGGGCGGGCTCCGGCCGCCCAAGCACGCCACCGCGCTGGGCCTGGCCAGCCCCTATCACACCGGCGAGATCGTGCCGTTGCTCAAGCACGTCGTGGACCTGTGCACCGGCCCGTCGATGAAGACCTACCACGCCAAGGCCGTGGTCCTGCTCGAACAGCTCAAGGCGGTCAAGGACACGGTCAAGGGCGACGCGCTGGACTGGCTCGCCGCCCATCCCGCCCCCGCCCCGCCCAAACGCTCGCGCGGCGCCGTCGGGCGCTACCCCTCGGCGGAGCTGCTGGCGGCGATCCAGTCGGTCCTGGACGCCGGCAAGGACGCCCGCGGCGCGGCGCTGGATCGGCGGGCCCGCGCCGAGGGCGAGGCGCTCGTCCCCCGCCTGCGCAAGTTCACCGACGAGGCGGCGGACCTGCCGGCGGCGGATGACTTCCGCGCTCCCTGGCGGAGCCTCGGCCAGTTCAAGCTGATGACCTTCGGCGGCGGCCTGGAAGCCTCGGCCGGCGCCAAGGCAGGGGCGGTCGTCGCCTCGACCGATCCCAACGCGGAGCTCGCGATCAAGGGCGTCCAGGTATCCTCCAAGGCCGGCATCAGCGGCCAGGCCGTGCGCTCGCGGTTCCGCTTCCAGTGCTGGCTGAAGAACGACCATGCCGCCGCCCAGCCGCTGGTCGAGACCCAGGATACGACCATCGACTACCGGCAGGTGGACTTCGAGGCCTCGGGCACGCTCAAGGGGATGAAGAAATCGCTGGTCAAGCGCGAGACCAGCAAGCGACTCTACAACTCCCTGCACTGGAGCGCGGCGATCGCCCGCTGGCTCTACCCCGCGGCCACGGCCACGGGCGCGGACCTGCTGACCGGCAGCGGCTACTGCCTCGGCATCTCGGTGCAGTACTCGCGCTTCTTCGCCGACTGCAACGATCCCGCCAAGCGCGACGCCTACTTCCGCTTCCTCGCCAAGGCGCTGGGGATCACGCCCGCCGCCCAGGCACCGGGGACCACCCGCACCTCCAAGGCACCGGAGCCCCCGTCCGAGGGCCTGGCGCGCTTCGCCCGCGAGACCTGGCTGCTGCAGCCGGGCGAGAAGATCGAGCTGCCGAACGACGTGCTCCTGCTCGAGGCGGCGCACGTCCCGGCAAGACCTCAGACCGCGGCGCTGAAGAAGCCCGGCAAGCCGAACTACAGCGAGCCGGGCGAGGACGCCGCGCCCGGCACCTTCCAGCTCGGCGAGGGCTTGCTGCAGCAGTTCCAGACCCTCCACAAGGGCGGCGGCATGGCCTTGCAGGCGATCCGCCTGGGCTACCGGATGGCCGAGTACGAGGACAACGGTAAGACCAAGCTGAACTTCAAGCTCGGCCTGCGCGAGGGCGTCGAGCTGGGCATCCACCTGCGCTCGATCGCCGAGGCCGGCTTCGACTCGGTGATCGAGATCGCCACCTGGTGGGCCGATCCGGCCCTCGCGCGCGAGCCGGATCAGGCCCGCGCCTGGGAGCGCGCCGTCCCGCGGGTCGCGCTCTTTCATCAGTGAGGAAGGCGCGCATGCCGAACCCTGTCGAAGATCTCGCGGACCGGGCGACGGAGCTCCACGACCTGCGCTTCACACCGGCGGGGACGACGAGCCCGGCGGCCTTCCGCGAGGCGTTCCTCAACGACCTGGGGATCGAATGGGACATCTACAAGCAGCTCGCGTCGGTCGCCAACGTCAAGGACTGCCTGATCCTGATCCGCAAGACCAACCAGGGCGTGCTCCACGGCTTCGGGCATGGCCTGAACGTGACCGGCAAGACGCTCTCGACCAAGGGCAAGTCCTCGGAGTACGCCCCGCTGCGCTCCAACTTGGCCTTCTTCTCCAGCCTCGCCAAGAGCAACGTCAAGAAAGGTTCGGAGACCAAGGGCGGCCGCCTGCTCTGGCGGCTCCCGGACTACTGGCAGGCCATCGCGACGGAGCAGGCGAGCCTGCTGGACGTGGTGCGGGGCGACCACGCCCGCCTCGCGACCTTCAACAACCAGGTCTGGCCCGAGCAGCTCTTCATCCCCAAGGTCGCGCCCTGGAGCCGGGTGAAAGCGCAGTGCGCGCTGACCGCGAGCACGCCGCCGGACTGGGTCGCCCTGCGCATCAAGCCCTCGTATGAAGCGGAGGTCTGGACCGCGGCCGACGGCAGGGCCTTCCCCGCCGCCGCGGCGAGCGCCGACGGACCGCCGCCAGTCGATTTCGTATGGGTCAAGGTCGGCGACCTGGGCAAGGTGGACGCGGACTTCCAGGCGGCGGCGCAGCAGTTGGAGAACGAGTACAAGACCAAGCCGCCCGCCAAGCCGGATTGGAAGTTCACCGGGATCCTCGCGCCGGACCGGTCGATCCCCGCCGACGATCCTCACGGCAAGGTCTACTACCGGCTCTACGTGCGCACCGCCACGCTTCCGCAGCTCGCGGACCCGACGCCGGACCGGCAGCGCGGGAGGTGGACTACGCCCGACATGCAGCGCCTCCTCGATGTGTTCGCCCCCCATTTGATCTCCGGCCCGGCGACCCGCGGCCTGCCCGGCGACCAGGGCGGCGGGCAGGCCAACACCGAATGGCGCGCGCTGTCCATCCTCGGGCAGGCCAAGGTGCCTCTGGACGAGCGGGGCAGGCTGGCCAAGGACCGGCGGGAGAAGCCGGCCGAGGTGCCGCAGGACGAGTGGGAAAGGCAGACCCGCCAGCAGGTCAGCTACTACGAGATCGTCGCGGACTACGACGTGTTCTGCATCGCCCCTTCCCTGGCCGCCATCTACGGCAAGGTCTCCGGCGCGCACCAAAAGTCGCGGGCCAACCTCGCGAAGTGCTTTCCGCGCTTTACCTCGGACCAGGGCCTGGTCACGGACTTCGAGCAGGAGGTGAAGGCCAACTTCAACCAGTCGATGTCCGGGCCCGACTGGCTCAGGCGCCTGTACACCGGGGTCGCCGAGAGCATGTTGCACGGCTGCGAGGTCAACAACCTGTTCTACACCGAGGCATTCGACGAACTGATCTTCGTGCTGCCTCATGCCTGGCAAATCGCCCAGGGGGAAGGCGGCGCGGCGCGGGATTCCGACCAGTGCCCGCGCTTCCGCTTCTCGACGAGCGCCTACCTCGAGCTCCTGGGCGCGCGGACCTGGAACACACCGGCCGTGACACGCGGGCCGTTCGCCTGGCCGGAATGGGAGGAGCACAACTCGGTGCTCCCCGCCTACTGGCTGCCGCACCTCAACTTGATGTGGGGCACGCGGGTCGACGAGGAGGATAGCCAGGCCAAGCCGCTGTTGATGGACCTGGAAGTCCGCGGGAAGTCCGGCAGCCCGGAGCGCCCTTTGCGGTGGAGCGACCGGGTGCTGATCCAGAAGTACCTGCGCGGTCTGCTCGAACCCGTCTGCGACGTGTCGGATGGGCAGGGCATCGGCATGGAGGCGGCGCGGCTATGGTACTACGCGGGCGTCTACCGGTCGATCTACCTGGAGCTGGGCAAGTACTACGACTACATGATCCACGCGATCGGCGATGCTTCCGCCGGCGTCAGCGCCGCGGACATCGCGAAGCGCCAGGACGCGGCCCTGGCGAAGCTCGAGCACGCGCGCTCCGTGCTGCGGGTGGCCGTGAGGGTGATTCGGGAAGCGGCCGAGGCCCTGCGTCGGACGCCGCTGCCGGCGATGGGCGGCGAGGGGGCGCGCGTGCCGGCGCCGCCAGGCTCGGCCCCCGGAGCGCCGCAATCCTCCCGGGCGCAGCCTATCGCGTCGTCCGTCCATTTCGACCCCGACCCGCACGTCGTGAAGGACTTGCGCAGCTACGTCGCGGCCAGCCCCGCCGACCCGCACCACCCGGACCCGCACTGGGTCACCCTGCTGCGAGACCCGAATTGGATCGCCCCGGCGGCCGGCACCACGACCGGGAAGTTCACCGGGCGCCGCCTGGTCGAGTACCTGGTCCGCCTGATCACGATCTGGGACGCTGAGGTCGAATGGGTCCAGCTCGATTGGGGGCACCATGATCTGGAGCAGCAGGTGGGAGGCCACCCGGCCGCCGCCGACGCCGCGCAAACATCCGCGCTGCCCGAAGTCTCGCATGCGCCCGCGGCCGATCGCGTCGTCCAAGCCCCCCGGCCACCCGAACGCCCGCCCGGCGAATCCTTCCTGCCCCGGCTGGGTAGACCCGGCTCGACCGCGCAGAGACCTCCTCGGACGGTGCAGTCGCCCAACATCGCAAGTCAAGAGGGGGCGCCGTGACCCCTCTCCCCCTGATCACCGCGCAGGACGCCCTGCTCGATCCGGCGCTCGTCAAGCGCCTGGCCACGCTGACCGGCCAGGCCGAGGCCCAGATCCAGGCCGACATCCGTCACGGCAGCCACGACGCGGCCGGAGACTTCCGTGCCCGACTGACCAAGCCCGCCCTACCCGCCAACCTCGGCGACGTGGCCTTCCACCCCGTCACCGTCCGCGCCGAGCCGCAGGACGACGGGACCTGGTCGATCTTCGTCGACGCCGAGGCGATCGTCGGCAAGGCCGCGGACCCGATCGCCTGCTCCGCCCCGTGGACGCCCTTGCACCCCGAGCTCCTGGTGTTCGCCGCCGAGGCCGAAGGCGGCGCCCCACTGGCCGAGCTCGACAAGCTCGGCGAGATCGGCGCCCGCGCGGAGGTCGACGGCGTCCTGGCCCTCGTGACCGCGATCCCGGGCGCCCCCCGCCTCTCGGCATCCCCACCCGTGCGCGGCCTGCGGCTGGTGATCGGCGCGGACGGCATGGCCGGCTCGCGGGCGTATTTCGCCTTGGCGGAAGGCTGGGCGATCGCGGGCGACTTCCAGCTCGCGGAGCTCCTCGTCGCCGCCGGGCGCGTCTGGCGGGACGGGCAGCCGGTCTCGCTGGCGGTGGGTCTGGCGGCCACCGTCGCCTACCATCGGACGCGGCTGATCGCATCGATCGACGTCCCGGATGTGGCGATCTCCGCCCGGCTCGACACCGAACAGGCCGCGCCGCGCCTGCCCGAGCTCCTCGCGGACATGGGCCTCCAGGAGGACTTCTGGCCGAACCTGGAGATCGCCGCGCTGAACCTGGCCTACGAGCCGGCGCTCGGCCATCACAAGCTGTTCCACATCGAGGTCGATGGCGAGTGGCAGATCCTCCCGGGCCTGGCGATCGAGCAGATCCTGCTGCACCTGGAAACCTCCGACCAGGCGACGGACCTGGAGTTCCAGAGCCAGCTCCACTTCCTCGCCGGCCGGCCGGACGCCTTCGCGCTGCGCCTGGACGCGCGCTACCAACCGCTGGACTCCGAGCAGACGCTGACCTATTTCGAGGCCACGCTGACGCCCGACGCGCCGATCCACTTCGGCGCGCTGATCGAGGACCTGCTGCGCCGCGTCGGCCTGCCGCTGGACCTGCCCGGCCCGATCCACGACCTGGCGATCTACGACTTCGGGCTGAGCTTCGAGATCCTGCGCCAGCGCTTCCCCGGCGCCGATGCCGGCAAGCGCGTCGACCGATCGTCCCGCCGGCTCAGCATCGGCTTCACCGTCGGCTCGGCCACCGGCAAATGGGAGCCGGTGCCGGGCCTCCTGGCGTTCGAGCCGGCGCGGATCGACCTGCGGCTGGGCGAGCAGGCCGTCGACATCCGCATTCGCGAGACCGTCGACGTCTTCGGCGCGGCCTGGCTGCTGGACGTGCAGCTCCCCTCGCTGGTCGGCAGCGTGGCGCTGGCGGGCGAGCTGAAGATCGCGCCGGCGCTGGCCTACTTCCACCTGCCGACCGAGGGCCTGGACGAGATGGCCCTGCGCGACGCGACGATGCAGTTCGACGCCGGCGCGCGGTCCGTCGCGATCCATCTGGAGCTGGCCGGGGCCTGGGAGCACGGCCACTTCAGCTTGGAGAAGGTCCAGTTCGCGCTGGACTACGCCGGGGGCCAGGGCGGCGGCTGCGCGGCGAGCTTCGGCGCGGTGTCGCGCATCACGCGCGGCGGCGAGTCGGGCGACATCGAGCTGCGGGTCGCGGCGGACCACGCCGGGCCCGGGCTCGGCTGGCGGCTGGAGGGCGCGGTCGACGCCTCGGGGCATGGGATCACGGTGGTCGATGTCGGCACGAGCTTCGGGATCGACAAGACGCAGCTCGACGGCTTGGGCTCGCTCAAGGGCATGGGCCTGACCCACCTCGGCGTGCGCTACGACACCCACGTGAAGGAATTCGCCGCCGACTGCTCGATTCACGTGTCCGACACCGCCACCATCGAGCTGGCGATCGAGCGCCGGCCGGCGGTGGGCGTGAGCCGTGCGGCAGTGAACGGAAGCTCCGGGACGGCGGGCGCGAAGACGCCGGCTGTGGCTGCCGCTCTTGCTGGCGCGGGCGCCGGGACGTCCCCTGTGGCGGGTGGCGCGACGAGCCCCGCGACCGTCGCCTACGAAGTCCGTTTCAGCGGCGTGCTGAAGGCGGACGGCGTTGAGTTCGACCTGGTGTTCCTGCGGGATGGGACGGGCGACCACCTGATCGGCGTCTACGTCGACCGCGGCGGCGGTGAGAAGGTGGTCCAATCGCTCGCCTCGGCCCTGAGCCCCGGCGATCACAAGGAGCTGGAGCACGTCGCCTTCCCGATCAAGAGCGCGATCATCGCCTGGCAGCGGCCCCCGCCGGCGCCGCCGGGGCAAGCGGTGGATGTCCACGCGGACCGCAAGTCGGCGATCCTCTTCGCCGCGGACATGGACGTCGGTGTCGACCTCTCCGGGCTGGGGCATCTGCCGCTGGTCGGCTCGTCGGCGCCGGCGGGGCAGCAGCTCGCGCTGAACTTCAGCCCGATGTACGCGACGCAGGCGCTCGACAACAACCAAGTCAACGCTCTCCGCGCCATCGTGCCGCCGGGCAGCCCGATCCTGCCGGAGACGATCTCGGTTGGTCTTACGATCACCACGTCGATGCTGATCGGCGGGCGGCGGGTGACCGTCAACCTGGCGGGGATGCAGGCGCGAAAGGTCGATCCCAAGCTCGGCTCGCCGCGCGCGCGCCTGAGCTCCGGCGGCAATCCCGCGCCTGCCGCGGTGGCGCCCTTCCCGGCGCCGTCCAAGCTCCAGTGGATCATGATCCAGCGCAGCCTCGGCCGCGTGCTGAACCTGCGCCGGATCGGGATCGGGATGGACGGCGCCGAGGTCACGATCCTCCTGGACGGCTCGATCACGGTCGGCCCGCTGACGCTGGACCTGATGGGCCTGGGTGCGCGCTACAACCTGGATAGCCACGACCTGGCGTTCGCCCTCCAGGGCATCGGGCTGGACCTGCGCGCGGAGGTGGTGGCGATCGGCGCCAGCTTCGCGAACATGGGCGGGGACTTCGTCGGCCGGGCCTCGCTGCAAATGGAGACCTTCGGCCTGACCGCGCTGGGCGCCTTCAGCGAGAGTGACGGGCACCCGTCGATGTTCATCTACGGCGTGCTGAACTATCCGCTGGGCGGCCCGGTGTTCTTCTTTGTGGAAGGACTCGCCGCCGGATTCGGCTTCAACCGCCACCTGCGCCTGCCGCCGGTCAGCGAGGTCGATCGCTTCCCCTTCGTCGCCGAGGCGATGGGCATGGTCGGCACGCCGCCGGCGGTGCCGGGCAGCCTGGACACCAGCGGCGCGTTGAGCCTGGGTGAAGAGCTGCAAAAGCTGCACGAATACGTCCACCCGGCGGTTGGCGAGTACTTCCTGGCGGCGGGGATCAAGTTCAACTCCTTCCACATCGTCGACGCCTTCGCCCTCGTCACCGTGGCGATCGACCTGACGCATATGCGCACGGAGATCGCCTTGCTCGGCGTGGCGATGCTGCAAGTGCCGAGCGAGTCGCCGCAGGTGCTGGCCTTCGTGCAGCTCGATGTGCTGGCGACGGTCGATCCCCAGGAAGGCACGGTGCTCTTCCAGGCGCAGCTCACCTCGCGCTCCTGGGTGCTGTCGGCGGACTGCCACCTGCAGGGCGGCTTCGCGGCCGGTCTGTGGTTCCTCGGCGAGCACGCGGGCGACTTCGTCTACACCCTGGGCGGCTACCATCCGCACTTCCCCGTGCCCGCCCATTACCCGCGCGTGCCGCGGCTGGGCTTCCACTGGAACCTCAGCTCGGAGGTCACCGTCCGCGGCGAGCTCTACTACGCGCTGACGCCGGTCGCCGCGATGGCCGGCGGCCGCTTCAGCGCCACCTGGAACGCGGGCGGCCTCAAGGCCTGGTTCGACTTCCAGGCCGACTTCCTGATCCAGTGGAAGCCGCTGCACTTCGAGGCCGACCTGTCGATCGAGATCGGCGCCAGCTACGACACGCCCTTCGGCACGATCTCGGGCAGCCTCGGCGCCGGCGTCTCGGTCTGGGGTCCCGACTCCAGCAACAGCCTCTCCGGCCGCGCCCACTTCACCTTCGGCCCGATTTCCTTCGCCATCGACTTCGGCAGCGGCGCCGTCGCCCACGACCCGCTCGACTGGGACGGCTTCCAGAAGACCTTCCTGCCACCGGCCGGCGCGCCGCCCGTGGGCAAGCCGCTGGTCACCGCCAACGTCGTCGCGGGCCTGGTCCGCACGCTGGAGGTGGGTGAAGGGAAGTCTGCGGAGTCCTGGGCCGTCGTCGACCCGCGCCACTTCGTGCTGGACGTGTCGACGGTGGTGCCGGTGACCGAATGGCGCATCGACGATCCGGAGGCGGTGGCCAGGCCGATCGACGCCGATCTCAAGACCCGCCTGGGCGTCGCCCCGATGAACCGGTCGGAGCCGCTGCCCAACGCCTGGACCGTGTCGATCCGGCACGACGGTGACTCGGCGGCCGAGGATTTCGAGATCATGCTGGCGGACAAGGCCTTCCCCGGCGCGCTCTGGGGCCGCGGCTTCCAGCAGCCCGACAGCCCGATCCACATCCACGCCCCCGGCGCCCTGCGCGTCCGCCCCGCCAAGCTCCCCGCCGCCGGCACCACCGCCGCCATCCGCCGCGCGAACCTCAGCTTCGAGCCGCACGGCGTGGAGATCCTGCCCCGCCAGCCCGTCCCGGCCGCGCCCGTCGAGGCGGCCGGCGACCCCGCGGCGATCTTGCGCGCTGTCCGCGACGGCCTCGCGACGCCGCCTCCAGAGCGCGCGGCCGCGCTGGAGCGGCTGGGTTTGGACGCGGCGCGGCTGTGCAGCGTCGGCGCGGGCTACGCGGATGCGCTGCGGGCGGTGCCGCGGGTGGGGAGGGTGTGATGAAGTCCAGGGCCGCCCCGCGCGATGACCCCGCAAACGGCCGGCGGAGCCACAGATCATGAGCGCTCTCCCCCCCACCAGCCCCGACGACCGCGTCCAGTTCCTGGAATACCACCGCCCCCCGCTGCGGGCCGGCGACTACACGCTGAAGGTGGCGCAGGAGGTCAACGGCGCGCCGGGGAAGCCCGGCCGGAAGGACCAGGTGACCAGCCCGTTCACGGTCGCCGGGGACCGCTGGGCTTTGTCGCAGGGGCTGGTCCGCGAGGTCTTCCCGCCCGCCGGCAGCACGGGACCCTGGTACCGCGTCCTGCCGCACCTCGTCCTCTCGCGCAGCACCCTGCCCTGGGAGCGCTCGCCCCGCGGCGAGGGACACGAGGAGGCGCTGACGCCGAGCTGGCTCGCCCTCTTGGTCTTCGTCGGCGACGAGATCCCGACCATCCAGCCCGTCACCGCGGCCGCGTTGGAGCAGGATCAGGCCGCGGCAGGCGGCCTGGCGCGCTGGAAGGCGCCGCCCGCGGAAACGGTCCACGACCCCGAGCAGCCGGCGATCGTCATCGACGTGCCGTGGAAAACGCTCCAGAAGCAACTGCCCTCCTACGAGGATCTCGATCTCTGCGCCCATGCCCGCCGCGTCGAGCCGGCGGGCGGAGCATCGGGTGCGGCGGGCGGAGCATCGGGTGCGGCAGGTGGAGCGCCGGGCGCGGGGAACGGGGACGGCCGCCTCCAAGACCCCGACCAAGCCTTCGCCGAGCGCGCCCTGGTCGTGGCGAGCCGCCTCGTCGCGCCGGGCGCGTGGGCGGCGGAATCCGGCGGAGTGCGGATGACCCCGACCAAGTGCGCGGTCCACCTGGTCTC